>DASVGE010000001.1:0-5459 GCA_036379695.1 Pyrinomonadaceae bacterium
CCAAAGCGGTGCCAAGGCACCGCACTCCAAGGAGGCGCTCAATTGATCCTCAAAACTCGAGCCGCAGTCCGACTTGCCCTTCGCGTCCCGGGAGCACCTGGCTGCGGGTGCCGAAGGCCCTGTTTACATTGTCCACTCGCCCTTCCACTGCGGCGGGATTTTGCCGGTTGAAGACGTTGAAAAACTCAAACAGCGCATGAAGCTTTACGCGTTCCGTGATGTTGAACCTCTTGGTCACGCGCAGGTCCAAATTCACAAACGGTGGAGCGCTAAACGCGTTACGTCCAAAACGGTGATCGATCGTGTTGAAGGTGCCATCGCCGTCCGGATCCTCAAGCGAAGCTTGCGGGGCCTGACGGCTATAGTGGAAACCACTCTGCGCCCGGAAAATTCCGCTTACCTGAAACTGCCACGGCAACTCTAACAACCCGTTGAGCTGAAAAGTGTGATCCACGGATAAGTCGGACGGGCCTTTGTCGAGATCTGGTCCGTTGACGAACGTACCTGCCTTCTCGACAAAACGTCCATTCGCCCGCGTAAACGAACTGTGCTCGTTGGTCCTGCCTGTGCCGGTCTCAGTAACAACCGGCGCTATCCCAACAAAACTGTCAGACGGCAGCGAGTTGATGCCGAGTTGATTATCGACTTCGTGTGCATAAGCGTAATTCCCACTCAAGCTGAAACGCCTCGCGAAGCGCCGGTTGAAGCTGATCACGACGCCGTCGTAAGTACCCTCATACCATGGACCAAACGTTCGAATCGGTCCCGCGGTAAACGGCGGCAGAAACTGGCGCGTCGAGGCACGCGACGCAAACGAAGTATTAGTTTGACGCAGACCCAGCAGGTTGTTCATGTTGCGATGATAATAATCCACTTCGATCACAACATTCTTGATCTCCTGCTGGATACCGATGCTGACGCTGCTCGTGAACGGAGTCTTGAAATTGCGATCGATATCCGTCGGGAAGAGTTGTGCGGGAATCGCAGCATGCGAAAGAGCGCCGAACGGTCCCCAGAAAAAGAACCCCGGCGCTTTTCCAACCGCTGCCGCGGCCTGAAGCAAATACTGATCGGGCGACAGGCCGGACAGCGACTGGATGTTGCTGACATTGATCACAGCACCCGCAGGAATGAGCGCATGTCCCGGAGAGACGACGCGATTCAGCCTGTCAATGCCGATAAAGAGCCCCGGTGAAAACGGGCAAGCGACGTTACCCGCTGTGATCTGGGCATCAGTAAGATTTGGGGAGACGCAAAGACCACCTGGAAACAGAGTCGAATTAATGAGCGCGGGAGCGAGCGTGGGCACGCCGAAGAACCCACGCGGATACGAGAACGGCTGGATCACGCGACGGTCGGCGCCACCGAAAGCCGGCACGTCCTGGACCAAACTGAGTCGAAACTGATCGTAAAAGAGTCCGAAGTGACCGCGCACGACTGTCTTCGACGTTGCCGCCCACGCAAAGCCCAGGCGCGGCGAGACGTTTTGCTTCGTCTCGAATTCCGAGTCGTAGTCCCAACGCACACCGACGTTCAGGGTCAGGTTCGGCAGAAACTTCCAATCGTCCTGCGCGAAGAGGGCGTTGTAGTTGTTGCGCAGGTGAATCTCGTTGGCCTGCGGAGTCAGTCCACCCGCGGTGGTAACGGTAAAGAACCCCGAGTTGATTGGTCCAAGTGCAATGAAGTCATTGACGGTGGCGAAGAGCTGGAGATTCTGAATTTGCGACTCAATCCCATCGACACGCGTGCGCAGGAAGTTCCAGCCAAACTTCAGGTTGTGATCGCCGAGGAGTTTGTTGGCGTTGGCTGATGCAGACGTGTACTCCTGGTCCAACGCCATGCGCGACGTTGGATTGCCGAAGCCAAACGAACCGAGGTTACCAAAGAGCCCGCCGGTGTTGTTTGAGCTGAACATCTGGAACGTGGTACCCACACCAGCCTCCGGATGGGCCGGGCGAGTTTCCGACGTGTCGCCGCGATAACCACCGCGCAACGTCAGTACCCACGGATTGCTCCGGTCGCCGGCGAGAATCGTGTCGCTGAAAGACAGGAGCAGGTGACGTGCGCCGAGGTTGTTCCTTCTCGACGGCAGATCGGTAGCGTTCGATAGCGGCAGAAACTCTCTTACGTTTCCGTTTGTGTAGCTGATTGACTGGCTCAAACTATGTCTGCCGAGTTGTTCGTCAAGCTTGAAGAAGCCGCGCGTATCAAAGATGCGCGATGGATTATCAAACTGGTTTTCAAAATCCAAAGCTATCTGCGGGGTGCCTGGAGGAGGAACAAAGTTCAACTCACGATTCTCCCTGATGCGCTCGCCAGAACCGAAGAAGAAGACTTTGTCCTTAACAATCGGACCTCCCAACGCGAGACTGTAATCCCAGCGTTGCAGGAACGGAGCGTCGGTTTCGTTCGGATCGAGTGAATTGGACGAATCGAACGCGTTGTTGCGCCAGAATAGCGAGGCGAGTCCGTGATACTCATTCCCACCGCTTTTCGTGATCACGTTGACGATTGCGCCTGACGCCTGCCCAAACTCCGCGCGAAATCCCGCGGTCAGCACCTGAAACTCAGCGATCGTTTCCTGGTTGAACTGAGAAGCAGCGCCACCACTGACCGTGTCTTTATTTGGCTGACCATCGATCAGAAAGTTGTTGTTGCCGGAACGCTCTCCCAACACCGGCGTCGCATTGTCGCTGCCCACGTTGGCCTGCCGGTTGATCACCACACCCGGCACGAGTTGCATCAGGTCCAGGTAGTTGCGACCGTTCGTCGGCATCTCTTTGATCTGTTGCGGCGTGATCGTCGAGCCGGTCGCAGCAGACGTCGGATTCAACAGTTGAGCATTCTCGACTACGTCGACCTGTTCCGAGACCGCGCCCACTTCGAGCGGAATGTCGAGCGTCAACGTGCGGTTGAGTGTCAGTTCTACGTTGTCGAACGTGCGTGTGGCGAAACCGCTGTGCGAGATGGTCAACGAGTAGTTGCCTGCCGGCAGCGCCGTGACTCGATAGAAACCGTTTGCATCGCTGGTAGCCGTGCGTTCGATCCCCAGCGATTGAGATTTCACCACCACCTGAGCGCCGGAGACGACACTGCCCTGCGCGTCTTTGATCGTGCCTTCAATCGTCGAGATCGTTGTCTGGGCTGCAGCGGTCGCAGCAGTGAGCAAGAAACATAGGACCGCTAACAACGAGCTACCTCGATTGCTTTTCATGATTCCGCCTCCTTTAGGAGTTTGTTGTTGGGATAACGCGGCTAATACGTCTAATCGCTGTAAACCTGGTGGCCCGGTATATAACATCGACCGTTGCATCATGTCAATTCTCATACAACACCTGTTGCAAAAAACAGAAGGCGCGTGCTATCTTCCCGCGCCATGCAGGGTTCCTCCAGCATCGTCGCGCCGCAGGAAACAGACGCCACTGCCATCAAGATCGATGGCGTGGAGATGCGTCTGATTCGTTTGCCATTGCTCGAGCCTTTTGAGACGAGCTTTGGAAAGATCGATTCGCGTCTCATCTTCCTCGTGTCGCTACAGGCGGGCGGTTTGCAGGGTTGGGGTGAGGTGGTGGCTTCCGAAGAACCGCGCTACAGCTATGAGACTGTTCGCACCGCGTTTCACGTCATCCGCGATTTCTTTGGTCCGGCATTGTTGACTGAGCCGATCGCGAGTCTTGACGATCTGGCGCAACGCTTATCGCCCTTTCGCGGACACAACATGGCCAAGGCCGGCCTGGAGCTCGCGTACATGCATCTGCTGGCGCAGATGAATCAACAGTCGCTATCGGCGTTGATTGGTGGCGAGCGTGAACGTGTGGCGGTGGGTGTTAGTCTTGGAATTCAACCAACGCTGTCGAAACTCCTGCAGCGCGTCGAACAATACCTCGGGCTTGGTTACCAGCGCATCAAGCTGAAGATCAAACCCGGCTGGGACATCGACGTGGTTGACGAAGTGCGGCGCAGGCATCCTGACATCCTGCTTTCGGTCGACGCTAACTCAGCCTACACACTTGAGGATCAAGCTCACTTAAAACAGCTCGACGATTTTGATCTCTTAATGATCGAGCAACCGTTGCAGAACGACGATCTGGTGGATCATGCCACGCTGCAACGCCGCATGAAGACACCGCTCTGTCTGGATGAGAGTATTATCAGTGAGCGACATGCGCGGGTGGCCCTGGACCTGGAGAGTTGTAGAATAATAAACATCAAGGTCGGACGAGTCGGCGGCTATTCACAGGTGCTTGGTATTCACGAGTTATGCACGTCGCGGAATGTGCCGGTCTGGTGTGGCGGCATGCTCGAGTCAGGCATCGGCCGCGCTCATAACATCGCCCTCGCGAGCCTGAAAGGGTTCACGTTGCCGGGTGATATTTCCGCCAGTTCGCGTTACTTTGAACGCGATATCATCTCGCCTGGCGTTGAAGTGGCCGCTGATGGCACTGTAGCTGTGCCAGGTAGTCCGGGTTTGGGTTTTGAAGTTGACTCGAGTTTTATCGAACTCCGGACTGAAACTCGGGTACACATCTCACGATGAACCTTAGCTCGGGTTCACGCGCAAAGGAGCAAATATGGCAGCGGGAAATTCGCTCAACAGTCGCGACGCTAATGGCGCCAAGGCTTCCCTGACCTCGCTTGAAGTCCGTTTTGCCAAGTCACCGTTGAGTGGTTCTCGACGCCGTTTAATCAGGGAAATCCTGGACAACCACGAACAGACTTTCTTTCTGTCGTCGCGCGAGATGGCGAAGCGTTACAACGTCGACGCCGCCACGATCGTGCGCACGGTCCAGGCTCTGGGTTATGAGCGCTTTGCGGACTTTGCGGCCGATCTGCGCCAGCACTTCGTCAAACACATCACGCCGTACACCGTGTTGAAAGCTGCTACGCAGGAGAAGCGAAGCGTTATAGACCAGGTGCAGCATTGTCTTGAACGAGACGTGGAGAGTTTGAGTGTGCTGATGGCGAGTTTGGAGGGTGAACGTGCGGTTGCACTCGCGAAACGGATACATGGCGCGCGGCGCATCCTTGTGGTCGGTGTTGACCTCGCGGCTTCACTCGCCTGGTTTCTGGCTTATGGTCTGACGCCGTTGGGTTTCGATGCGGAAGCGCCGGTCGGCAGCACCGGAAACCTGCAACACAAGATCGATCTGTTGACTGAAAAGGATCTGATGGTCGCGATCAGTTTTGGTCGTTGTTTGAGAGAGACAGTGGAAGCAGTCGAGCGCGCGAGCAGTCGAGGCGTGTCGACGTTTGGCATCACTGACAGCGACACCACGCCGATCGCTTTGCATTGTGACGACTACTTGCTGGCTTCAACCAGTAGTCCTTCGTTCACTGGTTCTTACGTAGCGCCGATGGCCCTCTTGAATACAATCATCGTTGCGTGCGCCCACCTGCGACCCAAGCGCGCCCTGGCAATGTTAAGCCGCACGGAACAGGAATACCGCACCGGCACCCGC
>DASVGE010000002.1:0-3000 GCA_036379695.1 Pyrinomonadaceae bacterium
TTGGCACCGCTTTGGCCATAGCGGTGCCAAGGCACCGCACTCCAAGGAGGCGCCCAGGAGAACAATGCTCAAAGATATTCGCTTTGCTGCGAGGAGTCTGTTGAAGCGGCCGGGGTTTACGGCGATTGTGGTGCTGGCCACGGATAAACACGGATGATTCAAGATCTCATTTTTGGCTTGCGGTGGTTGCGGAAGAATCCGGGGTTCACGGTGCTGTCCGTGTTGATGCTGGGCGTGGGGATTGGGGTGAACACGGCGATGTTCAGCGTGGTCCATGCCGTGTTGCTGCGGCCGTTGCCGTATCCCGAAGCCGATCGCATTGTGTGGATGAACGAGTCGGGTCGAGAGATCCAGAATCGCCAGCTCTCTTTCCCGAACTTTCTCGACTGGCGTGCGCGCAATCAGAGCTTCGAGGCGATGTCGACGTTTCGCGGCTGGTCGGTGAACGTTACCGGCACTGACAAACCCGAGAACCTCATCGCCAGAATCGTCACCGCCGATTACTTCAAGGTGATGCGTGCGACTCCGGTGCTCGGCCGCGACTTCACCGCCGAAGACGACAAGCCCGGCGCTGCGCTCGTCACCTTGATCAGCTACGGGTTCTGGCAACAGCGATTCGCGGGCGATCCGAATGTTGTCGGCAGAGAGATCCTGCTGGACGACAAGGCACACACCGTCATCGGCGTGTTACCCGAGGATTTCTACCATCAAGGCCCGCCGCCATTGTGGGTGCTCATGGGTCCGCTCAACTGGAAACATCGCGACGTGCGCGACGCTGGAAATGTGATCGCGCGTTTGAAGCCGGGCGTCACGATCGAACAGGCGCGCGCCGACATGAACCGCGTCTCGCAACAGTTACTGCAGGAACATCCGATCGCGAATGCGGGCGCCGACACTGTCAACATCGTGTCGCTCCAGGACAGTATCACCGGAAAAGTAAACACGGCGTTGAAGATACTCTTCGCCGCAGTCGGCCTGGTTTTATTGATCGCGTGCGCCAACGTCGCGAACCTCCTGCTGGCGCGTGCTGCGACGCGGCGAAAAGAGTTTGCAGTGCGCGCCGCGCTCGGTGCGTCGCGGTTCAGAATCGCCCGCCAGATGCTGGTTGAGAGTTTGTTGTTGGCGTTTGCGGGTGGCGCGCTCGGACTGGTGATCGCTTCATGGACCATTGCCGTGCTTGCGAAAGTGACGCACGAAACAGTTCCTCGCATGACGGGTCTGGCAATCGACGGCAAAGTGCTCGCCTTCAGTATGGTTGCCACAGTGCTCACGGGAATTCTCTTCGGCGTTCTGCCTGCCTTGCGTTCCTCGAAAACTGACTTGCAGGAAACGTTGAAAGACAGCAGCGGTACAACCACCGATACGACCGGCAAGAAGCTGCGCGGCACTCTCGTCGTCGCCGAGGTTGCTTTCTGCGTCGCGCTGCTGGTCGGCGCCGGATTGCTGGTGAAGAGCCTGGTGCTGTTGTTGCGATCCAACATTGGCTTCGATCCAAACGGCGTACTGACGATGGAGTTGAAAGTGTCGCGCAGCCGTGGCCGCGAGAAGGGCGAGCTCAGCAGGACGCTTCATCAAGTGCTCCAGGGAGTGCAGGCGCAACCCGGCGTTGAGAAAGCGTCACTTGCTGCTGCCTTACCCGGCCTGAGCGATGGCTGGCAAAACGACATCGCGGTCGAGGGTTACCAGCGCTCCAAAGACGAAACCTTGCTCAACGTCGATTGGTCCATCGTCTCTGCCGATTACTTTGAGACGATGAAGATACCGATCCTGAGAGGACGCACGTTTACCAGAGACGAGGACGAAGAGGGTAAGCCGGTGGTCCTCGTTGACGAGAATCTCGCGCGGCGTTTCTGGCCCAATCAAGAGGCGCTTGGGAAACACATCGCGTACGACAGTCCCACGTGGCACGAGGTTATCGGCGTGGTTCCGGAAGTCAGGACGTTCGGATCCGGCGCCAAGCCCCTCATCAGGATTTACACCCCGTTCGGTCGCTTTCCGCAGCGCAATGCGACGCTGTTGATTCGTGCAAACAACGTAGACGCGGAAGCTTTGGCCGCTGGTGTTACGCGCACTGTGAATCAGCTCGACAAGGATCTGCCGATCGCGGAAGTCGCGACGTTCGAAACCATTCTCGCGCGTGAAGCGTCGACGCGACGTTTCAACGCAGTGCTTTTCTCGGTGTTTGCAGTGTTGGCGCTCGTGCTGGCGGTGACTGGTGTGTACGGCGTGCTTTCCTACTCCGTTTCGCAACGCACGCATGAAGTCGGGATTCGCATGGCGCTCGGCGCGGGGCGAGGCGACGTGCTGCGTTTGTTTATCGGGCAGGGGATGCGGCTCGTGTTGTTGGGGCTCGTGATTGGGCTGGGTGGCGCGTTTGCGTTGACGCGCTTGATGTCGAGTTTGCTGTTTGGAGTTTCGACCACCGATGTGACGACGTTTGTGTTAGTGGCAGTGGGTCTGACTTTGGTTGGCGTCTTCGCCTGCTACCTGCCGGCGAGGCGCGCCACGCGCGTCGATCCACTGGTAGCGCTGCGATACGAGTGACTCTCTGTGCAACCTCTGTGTCTCTGTGGTTAGAGATGCGTATGAGACAAGAAACCACAAAGACACAGAGAGCACAGAGGTTGCACAGAGAAGAAAGGGTCTCCGATGATCGCTGAAACAATCAACGACGTTCGCTACGCGCTCAGGATGTTGACGAAGAATCCGGCGTTTGCCTGTGTGGTGGTGCTGACGCTGGCTCTCGGCATCGGCGCCAATGCCGCGATCTTTTCGTTGCTCGACAAAGTGCTGCTGCAGAGCCTGCCGGTAGCGAATCCCGATCAGCTCGCGGTGCTTTCAGCTTACGACCCGAAGGATGGACCTGACATCGACAGTGCATTTTCTTATGCGATGTACAAGGACCTGCGCGATCGAAACTCGGTCTTCTCCGGCGTGATCGCGCGCGGCGGCACGCAGATGAATGTCACTTATGGCGATCAGACCGAGCGCGTCCGCGGC
>DASVGE010000003.1:0-17041 GCA_036379695.1 Pyrinomonadaceae bacterium
CACCGCTATGGCCAAAGCGGTGCCAAGGCACCGCACTCCAGGGAGGCGCCAGGCAATATGAGGTTTAAATGAGAACCAGGATTACATTACTTCCCGGGGACGGGATTGGACCAGAAGTCACTGCCGAAGCCGTACGCGTGCTGCAAGCGGTTGCAGCTATTCACGGCTACCGGTTTGAGTTTGAAGAACATGCAATCGGCGGCGTAGCGATCAAGCAGTACGGCTCGCCGTTACCGAGAAAGACGCTCGACGCGTGTCTCGCCTCTGACGCGGTGTTGCTTGGCGCGGTCGGCTCTCCGGAATACGATCGTGTGCCGCCGAACCAACGGCCTGAGGCGGGGCTGTTGTTGCTGCGTAGCGCACTCGGCGGTTATGCGAACCTGCGGCCCGCGATGTCATATGCTTCGATTGCGGCTTGCTCGCCATTGCGCGAGGAGATCGCTTACGGTGCGGATATTCTCATCGTGCGCGAGTTGCTCGGCGGCCTGTATTTCGGCGAGCCAAGAGGGATCGACACGACGAATGGGACCACCGTCGCGCGCAACACGATGCGCTATTCGGTCGAGGAGATCGAGCGCGTTGCACGAGTCGCATTCGAAGCCGCGCGCAAGCGTCGTGGGAAAGTGACTTCGGTTGACAAGGCAAACGTGCTCGAGACTTCTCAACTGTGGCGCCAGGTGGTGACCCGCGTGTCTCAGCATTACCCGGACGTCACACTCGAACATCTCTACGTTGATGCTTGTGCAATGCACTTGATAACGAATCCGCGTCGTTTTGACGTGCTGTTAACCGAGAACCTCTTTGGCGACGTACTTTCCGACGAGGCGGCGGTGATCACCGGTTCGTTAGGGATGCTCGCGTCAGCAACGATTGGCGGCGAAGTGGGGCTGTACGAGCCGGTGCATGGCTCCGCGCCGGACATCGCAGGCAGTGGCACCGCCAATCCTTGCGGCGCGATCGCGTCGGCGGCGATGATGTTGCGCCACTCGTTCCATCTGGAACAGGAAGCGAGCGACATCGAGCTGGCGATCGAGCACGTGCTCGAAGCGGGCTATCGCACGCCGGACATCGCGAAAGGCACGGGCGGTTACGTCGTTACGACGAGTGATTTTGGCGAAGTGGTCTGCGAAGCGGTCACCGAAATTGCAGACATGCGCCACGCGTACCACGCAGTCTAAAAGCCGTCCACAGATTACACAGATTCTTTCTGCGTAATCTGTGGATGGATCTGTTATTCATGAAAACGCTATTCGACAAACTCTGGCATGCGCATGTTGTTCGTGAAGCGCGTGACGAACCGACACTTCTTTACATCGATCTACACCTCATTCACGAGGTGACGTCTCCCCAGGCGTTTGATGGTTTACGACAGGCGGGCCGAAAAGTAAGACGTCCGGATCTTACTTTCGGCACCGTCGATCACAACGTTCCTACCACCGATCGCAGTCTGCCGATCGCGGACGCTACGGCTGCGAAGCAAGTCGAAACACTGCGCGAAAACTGCCGGGAGTTTGGCATTCAACTCTTCGATATTCACTCGCCTGAGCAAGGCATCGTTCACGTGATTGGTCCGGAGCTTGGTCTGACGCAACCGGGCATGACGATCGTCTGTGGTGATAGTCACACGAGCACGCACGGCGCGTTCGGTGCGCTCGCGTTTGGTATTGGCACGAGCGAAGTCGAGCACGTGCTGGCGACGCAGTGCCTGCCGCAGAACAAGCCGCTGACCATGCGCGTGCAAACCGTTGGAACGCTTCCTGAAGGTGTTACGGCGAAGGATCTCGCGCTCGGCATCATCGGACGGATTGGAACTGACGGCGCAACCGGATGCGCGATCGAATACGCCGGCGAAGCGGTGCGCACGCTTTCGATGGAAGGGCGCATGACACTGTGCAACATGAGCATCGAAGCGGGCGCGCGCGCAGGCATGATCGCTGCTGATGAAACGACGTTTGCATACCTGAAAGGCCGTAGATTCGCGCCTGCGGGCGAAGCGTGGGAGAAGGCGATTGAGCGCTGGAAAACGTTCAAGAGCGACGACGACGCTGTGTTTGATCGAACTGTTGAGATTGACGCTGCGCGACTCGAACCGTTTGTGACGTGGGGCACGAGCCCCGGCATGGTTGTGCCCGTGACGAGTTACGTTCCTGATCCGGCAGATGCAAGCAGTGCAGCTGATCGTCAGGCGGCGGAGCGCGCGCTCGAATACATGGCGCTCAAGCCACGCACGAACATTCGTGATATCGCTATCGATCGCGCGTTCATTGGTTCGTGTACGAATGCACGTCTCGAAGATCTGCGAGCAGCGGCGCGTGTGGTTAAAGGCTATCGAGTTAATTCTTCGGTGAGTGCGATGGTCGTGCCGGGTTCACAGGACGTGAAGAAAGCTGCGGAACGCGAAGGTCTCGATCGCATTTTTCACGAAGCCGGTTTTGAATGGCGCGAGGCGGGATGTTCGATGTGTCTCGGCATGAACGCCGACATTCTGCAACCGGGCGAGCGCTGTGCATCAACGAGTAATCGAAACTTCGAAGGGCGCCAGGGACGCGGCGGGCGCACACATCTCGTCAGTCCGATGATGGCTGCCGCCGCGGCAATTGAAGGGCATTTCACGGACGTGAGAGAGTGGGAGTTTAAGTGATGAAAGCCTTCCGCCAACACACCGGACTGGTTGCGCCACTCGATCGCGCGAATGTCGATACCGATCAGATCATTCCGAAGCAGTTTTTGAAACGCATCGAGCGGACGGGGTTTGGAGAGTTTCTGTTTTACGACTGGCGATTAGACCCGGCGTTTGTGCTGAATCAGCCGTGTTACCACGGCGCGTCGATTCTGGTGGCGGACAAGAATTTTGGTTGTGGGTCGTCGCGCGAGCACGCGCCGTGGGCGCTTGGAGAGTTTGGGTTTCGGGTGATCATTGCGCCGTCGTTTGCGGATATTTTTGCGAACAATTGTTTCAAGAACGGGATGCTGCCGATCGCGGTGGATGTTGAAGAGATCATGAAGCGCGCGAAGGAGCGGGAGGGTTATCAGTTGACGGTCGATCTCGAGCGGCAGATTATTGAAGATGACGGTGGTTTATTGATTCCGTTTGTAGTGAGTGAGTTTCAGAGGTATTGCTTGTTGGAAGGGTTGGATGATATCGGGCTCACGTTACGGCATGAAGACGCGATTCGGGCGTATGAGATCAGCCACAGATGAACACGGATTATTTACGGATTACGTCGATTTCGCTGTAAAAGGTGTTGCCCCAGTTGTCGTAGAGTTCGGTGACGTAGCAATCGAAGAGAAGATAACGGTGCTTGCCGATGCCGGTTACGCTTGAGGCGTACTGGCCACCTTCGTCGCCCTTGTCAGGAAGAGTGCTCACCAGGGCGATTAATTTCCAGCCACAGGTTGATGGATCGATGCCGCGTTTCGGATCCGGATTGAATTTCGGATCGGAGCCGTCGGCTGCGTAGAGTTTGTACAACTGTGGACCGCGTGAGTTTGGGTGCCATGAGTATGTGTTGACTTGCGCGATGTCGATGCCGGATCCGAAGTCCATGCGGAAGCGACCGCCTGAGCTTCCCGCCCTGAAGAAAACGTTTGCGGCGGGTTCGTCTTCGTCGGTTGGCAGGCGGCCATCAACGAGTGCGGATAATTCGGCGCCGCCCTGGTCCAGGTCGCCGTCGATCAGCGTCAGTTTGGCATTCGTGGCTGCGTCGTCTTTAGCGGGCGAGGCGATGTTTTTGAATTTGAACTCGCGGGACGCGGTGCTGTTGGGGTTGTGATCGAAAGCAACATCAAACAGAAGCAGTAAGAGAAGAAGTTTGGCCACGGATTTACACGGATGAAAAACGGATTATGGTTGATTGGTTATACTCTTCGCCCGGGCGCAGGATCGTTGAGGGAAAGTTTGGGTGGTTTGGGGCGTCCGGGAAGTGCTGTGGCTCGAGGCACAGGCCTGCGTACTTCTCGTAAGCGACACCGCCTTTCCCCACGAGGCTGCCGTCGAGAAAATTGCCGTTGTAGAACTGAATGCCCGGCTGGGTCGTCAACATTTCGATCACGCGTCCGGTGGTAGATTCGGAAAGTCGCGCCGCAAGTCTCAATGAACCGTCACGATTGTTCAGGACGAAATTGTGATCGTAGTCGACTTCGGATCTGATAGGTCTGCCGTTGCGGAAATCCATCGATGTCCCGTCCACCGATTTGATCTCACCTGTCGGAATCAGATCGCTTGAGACGGGAGTAAAACCGTCGGCATTTAACGTCAACTCGTGGTCCAGGATCGTGCCCGTGCCCGCGAGATTGAAATACGAGTGGTTGGTCAGGTTAACGATGGTCTCTTGGTCGGTAGACGCACGGTAGTCGATGCGCAGTTCGTTACCGGACAAACTGTAATCAACAAACGCTTCGAGATTTCCCGGATAACCCTCCTCGCCATCTTTGCTTAGATACGACAGGCGCAAAACGTTTCCATCTTCCGTCGCATTCCAAACACGCTTGTCGAAGCCCTGGAAACCGCCATGCAGGTGGTTTGCGCCGTTGTTTTTGCCGAGTTGATATTCGACGCCATTCAAAGAGAACCGGCCCTGCGCGATGCGATTCGCGTGACGGCCGACGCACGCACCGACATAACGCGGGTTCTTCACGTAATCGTCCAGCTTTTCGTAACCAAGCACGATGTCGCCAAAGACGCCTTCGCGATCGGGGATCTTCAGCGCAGTGATGGCGGCGCCGTAGTTGATGATCGAGACCTCGTATCCGAGCTCGTTCGTGAGGGTATAGAGATGAACCTCGGCGCCGGCGGTAGTGCCAAAGTATGTTTTGGTTATCGTCACAGTTTGCTAAAGACGCGGTTCGCTTCTTCTAAAGTTTCGATCGAGCCGACATCGTACCAGAGACCGGGCACCTTCCACGTATAAAAAGGCACGCGCGGGTAGAGCCATTGGACCAGGCGGCCGGGCTGGTCGGGATTGTTGCCTTCTTCGATGTACTGATCGATCAGCGGCACCACTGACTTCGGATAATAATAAAGCGCGATGCCGGTTAATGTGCTCTTCGGGACCTTCGGCTTTTCTTCAAAGAAGGTGATGCGGCCTTCGGCATCGATCTCGATGGCGTTGTACTTTTTGATCTCTTCCAGGTCGCCGACGTCGTAAACAGCAGTCACCGGTGCTTTCTTTTGTTCGCAATAGTCACCAAACTCAGCGAGATCGTTGCTGAACAAGTTATCACCGCCGACGACCATGATGTCGTCGTCGATGAGATACTTCTTCATGACCAGGTGCATGTCGCCGATGGCGCCGAGTTTGTTTGAATCGTCGGTGCTTTGATCGTTGACGATGCTGAAGCTGAAGTGCAGGTTGGGAGGGCAGTAACCCTCGGCCCACTTCTCGAAGTGTGTGACGAACTTTGCGTTCGTGACCACATACGCGTGGTCGATGGCACGAATGGTGGCGATGTTATCGAGAACGTGCTCCAACATCGGCTTGCCCGCGACAGGCAACAGCGGCTTCGGCACGTTCTGTGTCAATGGATAAAGGCGCGTTGCATAACCCGCGGCCAGGATGATTAGTTTCATAATAATTTTTAGCCACGGATAAACACGGATTTCATACACGGATTTTTTTCGTATCTGTGTATGAAATCCGTGTTCATCCGTGGCTTACTTCCTCTGCGCCGTTGGCGGCGGTAGTGATATAGATTTCGGGGGTTATTTTTGTTACGCGTTCGTAACCTTCCGACACACGCGCGCGAAATTCTTCGACGTTTTCGTTGCGGACCAGGTTAACCGTAGAGCCGCCGAACCCGCCTCCAGTCATGCGTGCGCCGTAGACGCCTTCGACCTTTTGCGCCAGTTCGACCATTAGATCCAGTTCTTTAGAACTGACTTCATAATCGTCACGCAAACTCACGTGCGACTCGGCCATCAGCTTTCCAAAACGATGCAGATCGCCTTGTTCGAGTGCTTCACCCGCAGCTAAAACGCGTGCATTCTCGGTGATAACGTGCCGGCAACGTCGATAAATCACCTCCGGCAGACTGCTGCGATGCTGCTCGAGTTGCTCGAGCGTGGCATCGCGCAGCGCGGTCACATTCAGGTGCTTAGCACCCGCTTCACATTGCGCGCGACGCTCATTGTAAGCGCTCGACGCCAGCTCGTGCTTCACCATCGTGTTGCAAATTATCAACCGAACATTGTCGGGCACCGGCAACAACTTGAATTCGAGCGAACGGCAGTCAAGCAACAAAGCTTTGTGCGCCTGGCCAAAGAGCGAAACAAACTGGTCCATGATACCAACGCGCGCGCCCACAAACTCGTTTTCCGCCCTTTGACAGAGCCGCGCCAGCTCGCGTGCATCGATGTGCAAACCGGAATTCGCAACCAGCGCGCAGGCCGTAGCGACCTCGATTGCCGCCGACGAACTCAATCCCGATCCGATCGGCACCTCACCGCGAATGCGAAGCTTTGCTCCACGCAACCGGTAACCGGCGCGTTCGAGCACGACCGCAACGCCGATCGGGTAATCGCTCCAGTGCTTGCGTGCGGCTAGGTTTTGATCGTCCAGATCGACTTCGACCTCGTCTTCTTCGCCGAAATTCTCTGAGAAGATTTGCAGTTTGCGGGTATCGAGTGGGGAGACGGTGGCCCACGTGGAGAAGTTGAGGGCCACGGGCATCACGAAGCCATCGTTGTAGTCGGTGTGTTCACCGATAAGATTGACCCGGCCCGGTGCTCGAAAAGTGCGCGTTTCGCTATTTTCCGTGGACATTAGTCACATCAATCACAACCCGCCACGCACCATCTTGCTTCTGCCAGATCCGAACGTAGCTGCCGCGCTCGATCACGTTCTTCGTATCGTCTGTTACTTCGTAAGTGCCATGTGTATAACCGAGATCGCCCGCGCGCGACACGTCGCCGTTGATCGGCTGCCAGGTGAGCTGGCCTTTGGCCTTAGCCAATGCCTCAACGGCAGCCTGTTTGCCGATGTACGGAAGATTGCCGGCGCGATAGAGACGGACATCAGGCGATGCGTGATCGGCAAAACTAAATTTTCGATCGTGAGTTAGTAGTTCCTTGGTTGCAGCGGGAACATCGACGGGCTTGAACGAAGTGTCTTTGTTCGTGTCAGTTGGTTGCCATAATGTTTGTGGTCCACCTGACTGCGGATGATCGATGCCGAGATCGACAACAAACTTCCACGAACCATCCGGTTGTTTCTTCCAGACCGTGACGAAGTGACCATAGGCTTGCGGCTTCGCATCCTTGATGTCGGCCTTCGCTTCCCATGGTCCAGTCGTGAACCCCATGTCGCCAGACGCAGCCATGCCCGCAAACTTAGGTTGCCAGGCAAGCAGCGGTCTCTTGTCGGGATTCTTTGGTGGCGGCGGCGGATGCTCGCTCATCCACTTCTTGCCATTCACGGCTCCCGGTCGAAACAGCAACCCATCGCCGGCAATGAACGCCATAAATGCATCCTGCGTGTTCTTATCCTCCGCCATCTTCGAAAACGCCTGCTCAGTCTTCACCATCTCCTGCAACGCCGACTGCGCCTGCACACATATCTGCACAGCCAAAAAAATAGCTACGCACGTAACTAATCTAAACCTCATATCCGTGCCTTTCTATCCGCGTAAATCCGTGGCCCCGATTGCCGCCTGCAACACGCTTTCCGGAGTCCATTGATCGATCGGTTTCACGTCCGACAGCCTCCCGCGACTCATCACCGCCAGTCGATCGCACATCCCAAACAGTTCCGGCAAATAGGAGCTCACCATCAATACCGCTTTATTGTTCGCTGCGCATGCCGCGATTGTTTCGTAAACCTGTGCTTTGCTGCCGATGTCGATGCCGCGTGTCGGCTCATCGAGCAGAAAGACGTCCGCGTCCTGGTGCAGCAGCCGCGCGACGATCACCTTTTGCTGGTTGCCGCCCGAGAGAGAGCCAACGTCCTGTTGCACGCCCTGCGTCCGGATCTTCAGTGCGTTAACCAGCTTCTCGGTTTGTTTGCGTTGCGCGCCGAGATCGAGCCAGCCCCACCGCGAGCACGAGTCAAATTTTGTAACGGTCACATTGTCGGCGATCGACTGGTTCAATGTTAAGCCGTCGCCTTTACGATCCTCGCTGAGGTATCCGAAGCCCTCGATCAAACGCATCGCGGGCGTGCTGCGTCCAGCCGGCAGGCTCTTGTTGTTCACTGTGACGCTGCCGCTTTCGGGACGCTCGAGACCGAAGATCGCGCGCAGCAGCGGTGTGCGACCGGAACCCATCAGGCCGGCGATGCCGAGAATCTCGCCGCGACGCAGATCGAAGCTGGCGTCTTTGAGCAGCGGTGGAGACGAAAGGTTTCGCACTTCGAGAATCGTTTCCGGAGTTTTGCTGGGTGGCGTGCGGACGGGAAATAGGGTTTGTTGTGCGCGTCCGACCATCTTTGCGATCAGTTCGTCGTCGCTGGTGTTTGCGATCTCGCCGGTGGCGACGCTGCGGCCGTCGCGCAGCACAGTGAAGCGATCCGAGATCTGGCGCACTTCTTCGAGAAAGTGGCTGATGTAGATCACGGAGATACCTTCCGAGCTCAGCTTGCGGATCAATGTGAACAGGTGGCTGACGTCTTCGCGTTGCAGGCTGCTCGTTGGCTCGTCCATGAGGATGATGCGTGCCTGCGCGGCGAGTGCGCGCGAGATCTCGACGATTTGCCGGGCGGCGACGGAGAGATCGCCGACTCGTTTTTCCGGATGGATGTCTGCATGATGAAAGGTTTTGAGCACGTCGCTGGTGCGGGTGATGAGTTGATCGCGATCGAGCCAACCGAAGCGCGACGATTCGATGCCCATCAGCACGTTTTCCGCGACGCTGAGATGTGGGCAGAGCGAGAGCTCCTGGTGGATCAAGGCGATGCCATGTGTGCGGGCATCGAGCGGGTTTGATGGAGCGTAGGGTTTTCCATGAATCTCCATCGTTCCCTGATCGGGTTGCAATGAGCCGGCGATGATATTCATCAGCGTGCTCTTCCCGGCGCCGTTCTCGCCGATGAGCGCGTGTACCTCACCCTCGCGCAACTCGAGATCGACACCATCGAGCGCGACGGTTGGGCCAAACGATTTGTGAATCTTCGATAGTTTGAGCGCGATCATCTTTTAGAACCATCCACAGATTACGCAGATTTTTTCTGTGTAATCTGCGTAATCTGTGGATTATTTTTCCAACGTGTCGTAGAGAGCGTGGGCGGGTTTGATGCCGCCCTGTTCGTTTGAGCCGGTGATTGCCAGGATGCGGACGTTGTCGTTGTTTGGGAGTGCCAGCGTCCTGGCGCCGGGTGGTACGTCGATCGTGTAGGCGAAGAGGTATGAATACGCATAGGCTTCATTCATGCCTGCCGGTGTGTGACGGTGCGAGGCGTACCACGCGAGTGGCGCGCGTTTGATGAAGCCCGGCGTGATGCCAACCATCTCGCCGTAAGGGTCGCGCCTGGTTCGCGATCGTTGCAAGAGCGCTGCGACGTCGGGAGGAATGTCCGGCGGCGTTGTGCGTGGCTGAAGCCGCACTTCTGTCTCTTTCCATTGACGATCGTCCCACTGCCCGATGAACCCGGTCCAATTCTGAATCGTCACGTTCGTCACTTGATTACCAACACTAAACGCCACGTTCTGATCGCCGCCGGCCGACGCTGCCAGCACGTAGAGCCGTCGCACGCCTGCCGGCACGGAAATATTCTGTCCGCGTGCTACGACAGCATTCGCACCATGGCCGGGCGCCAGACGGAACACTACGCCCGCATACGGAAGCTCTCGCGGCAGCATCTCCGCCGGCAGTGCGAATCCCTCACCATCAAAACCGGCTCGCATCCTTTCACCATCGCGATTCGCCACCGCCAGATCGTAAGGCAAAATGATCGGAGTCGATTGCGGCAGACTCAGCTTCACTGAAGGTTGGGCCAACTTCACCGCAAACGTGCGCGTTTGAAATCGTCCCAAACTCGTCGCCAGTTGCCCTCGCACGATCGAAGCCTTTCCAACTTGAAACTCCTGCCCATTAACTTCACGCGCTGCAATCACTGGCGCCGAAAAAGCAAGGCGAATGTCTGGAGCGTTATGGCCATCGAGTTCCACGATCCGTACGATCACTTCGTCCGTGTCTTCCGCTTTCTTGAGCGCCAGCACACGCACGCGACTGTTGCTGACTCGCAGGATCGAAAACGTCTTCCCGAGGTTTCCCGGATGCTTCGCGCTCTCAAACGCGATCAGCGGTTGATTGAGCCGTTGTGCGTGCCAGTCAGTCTGCGCTCGACGCCAATCACCACCGTGTGACGCCAGACCGTAAACGATCTCGTGACGTCCCCAGTCCTGTGTTGACTGATCTGCGTAACCCGCGCGCGGTCCGATTCCCGGTGTTCGCAGCAGCGTCAGGCGAAGCGTCTTGTCATCGGGCTTGTCAGAGCCGTACTTGCAGTCCGTCAGGATCGTGACGCCAAACGCCCCACTTCGATCCGTGAGGTCGAACCACTGGTGCGACGGCACTTCAAACTTGCGCTCGTCATTGTTGCCGCGCTCGATCGTCCCGATGTCCCAGTTATATGTGGCATTCGCGTTCGCGGCTTTGAGCGGAAACGTCGCCTTGAGATTTGCATTAGCGGTCTTCCAATCGATCACGTCGCTAAACTCAACACGATTACCCGCGTCACCCGCAGATAGACGAACCGTTTGCTGAAACTTCGAACCTTCCGTTTCGCGCGTCACCTCGACCGCAACCCGCACTGCTCCACTTTCAACAACACGCACCTTGGCCGCGCCGCTGACATAAGCTCGCGGTGGCTTTACCTGATCCGTCCAATCCATGTTCCACGCAGGCCACTGCGCAGGCGTGTCGCTCTTGATTGCCAGCCGCACCGGTGCGTCGAGCAGTTCGCGTCTGAGCTGTTTGTCAAAAATACCTGCAACGTCGCCATCGGTGTTGAGCGTGATGCGATAGCGATGATTTTCCAGTGATGATTCTGAAACTTTCAATGTCGATGACACGGAAGACTGACCTGGCTGAACGTCGTAAACCGCATAACCCACCGATGGCGCCTTCGCCACAAACAAAACTTTGTTCCCAACAACCTGCGCCGGGACTTCTCGCCCATCCGGCCCAACCACGCGCACCGTACCGCTTGCTGACGACACACTCGCTTCGACCACGTCCTCGCGCTCAATATTCAGCGGATTGTAAACAACGATCGCGTGCCCGCCGGTCTGTGTGTTCAGCGCTGAAGCGATCCCTTCCGTCGCGCTCGTCAGCACACTCGCAAACTGGTTCAACGCAATCACGTCGTCGTTCCACGAAAACTGAAACGCCTTCGGCGTAGACGTACCCGGCAGAATGTCGTGAAACTGCCCACCCATCACGAGGGTCCACGCATCATTTAACCTCGCCTGCGGATACACGCGACTCCCCAGCCACGCCGCGCCCACTGACGCTTTCTCCGCCGCGTCGGCAAGCAACTCATTCTTCCGGTTCCAACGTTTCTGATAAGCCTGCGAAGTGATCGAACCCGCGGAATGATCCGTCAATAACAGATCACCCTCGTAACGCGGCAGTCCTTTGATCTGATCGGGACGAAGGTTGAGAAACATCTGCTCGGCGTTGGCTGACACGATCTTCAGTGGCCCATCATTGCGCCTGACGATCTCTTCCATCGTGCGCACCGAATCTTCACGCGGCGCGCCGCCCGTGTCGCCGGTTCCGTAATAGTGATAGTCAGTAAAAACACCGCTGACTTTTCCATTGCGTTCTACGCGGCGCGGCCAATCAACCACATTGTTTCGCGTACTCGTATCCGGGCTCCTGCTGATGTCTTCTCTGATCTGCCCACCGTAGCTGCCTGGATTCAGTGCCGCGATGACTCCACGACCATCCAGTCCTACCCAGTAACCGACATTGAACGGAATTCCGCTTGCCGAATTCCACGTGAGCTTCTGCGTCGAGAACCCCTTCAAGCCCGCGTGCGCGAGAATGCTCGGCAGCGACGCGGGAAAACCAAAACAGTCGGGCAACATGTACTCAGCGCTCGTCTTCCCAAACTCGCGCTGAAAAAAGCGATTGCCATAAAGTATTTGACGAAAGATCGACTCCGCAGACGGAACGTTAACGTCGCTCTCTTCCATCGACGAACCCGCCGGAAACCAGCGACCCGCTGCGACGTACTGCTTCACGCGCGCGTAATCCGCGGGCCAGTATTCCTTCATCATGCGATAGCGATTCGCGCCGCTGAAGTTGAAAACGTAGTTCGGATACTTCTCGATGAGCGCGAAGTTGTCGTGCATCGTCTTCGGTATGTAATCGTTGATGACGCGCGGATACTCCCAACGCCATTGCGTGTCGAGATGCGAGTAAGCGACGACGTAAAGTGTCGGCTCTTTACTGAGATCTGTTTGGGCGGAAACGGCCAAAGAACTTGCGAGTAAAACAGCAAGAAGCTTCGTTAATGCTCGCATGCGGTAGGCTCCTTCGCTTTTCATCCGCAGATTACGCAGACTATACAAATCAATCTGTGTAATCTGTGGATGAAGAAGAATAACAGAATCGCTCGCTTCTGCTAGAATGCGCGGCCATGGCCATTTCATTCTCGGATCGCGTGCGAGTGCCCGACGATGTTCTGATCTCAAACCTCCAGGAAGAGTCGGTGATCCTGAATCTCGATAGCGAACGTTACTACGGTCTCGACGACGTGGGCACGCGATTCCTCTCGGTCCTCAACACTGCGGATTCGATTGAAGCGGCGTATGAACAACTGGCCCAGGAATACGACGTTGACAAAGAGGTGCTGCGCAAAGATCTACTTAAACTCATCGAGAATCTGATCGAGCAGGGCATCTTGCAAATTAGCCGCTGATCTTCACGGATTTCATACAGATTGATGAGTGGTATTGTCGGCATCATTAACCTCGACGGAGCACCGGTCGATCGCCATCTGCTTCATCGCATGACGCATTACCTCTCCTTTCGTGGCCCGGATATGCAACAGATCTGGAGCGACGGAAACGCCGGCCTGGGCCACACACTCCTTCGCACTACCTGTGAAGCTGAAACGGAACAGCAGCCATTAACACTGGATGGGAAAGTTTGGCTCACAGCCGATGCCCGCATCGATGCGCGAGATGAACTAATCGAGAAGCTCAAAAGCAAACTCAACCCGAAGCAATCTCCTAACGACGCCGAGTTGATTCTTTACGCTTACGAAGCCTGGCGCGAAGACTGTCTCAAACACCTGATCGGCGACTTTGCCTTTGCGATCTGGGACAGCCGCTCGCAACAACTCTTCTGCGCTCGCGATCATCTCGGCGTGCGGCGACTCTACTACAGCCACAACAACCGCTCCTTTATCGTCAGCAATACACTGAACTGCCTGCGCCTGCACCCGTCTGTTTCAAACAATCTAAACGAAACAGCCATTGGCGACTTTCTATTGTTTGGACTTAATCAGGAACCAAACACCACCGCCTTCGCCGATATTCAACGTTTGCCCCAGGCCCACTTCCTGACTGTCTCCGCCGGTAAGATCCGGCTGCAACAGTATTGGGAACCTTCGGTCGCTTCAACTGCCCGGCGAAAGCCCGCAGACATCGTCGCTGGATTCAACGAACTGCTCAGCCGGTCCGTCAAGGATCGACTGCGGACGACAGGCGCCGGAATCACGATGAGTGGTGGTCTCGACTCACCCGCCGTTGCATCCGTGGCCCGTCGAACACTTCGCCACCTGAACGCATATTGCGTTGTTTACGATCGGGTATTTGCTGACGACGAACGCAATTACGCGACCTCAGTCGCCGAGGCACTCCGGATTCCGATCGAGTTCCTGGATGGAGACCGGATTAATCAAGATACGAATGGGCGCACGTTGGGGATGGCGCCCGAGCCTTTCGACGTCGACCCGATCTACGTCGTTTCCCATGAACTGCTAAACCGAATCGCCGGCAAGTATCGAGTGGCACTGACTGGGTGGGACGGCGACACGTTGATGGTTGAGACACCGAAGCACTCTTTTCAAGCGGCTCTCAAGCGTGGCGCGATCGCGAGCCTCTTTGCAGATTTGGCGCGTTATGTTTACTTCACCCGCCGGCCTCCGCCAATCGGAATCAGAACTCAATTGAGACGCCGGCGAAATCCGCACTGGAACAGGGGGCCATATCCAACCTGGCTAAATAGTGATTTCTCACGCAAGCTCGGTCTGGCTGAACGCTGGCAACAAGTGTATGCCGATCGCGCGCCGGCTCATCCGTTGCGGCCTCGCGTTTTTCAAGCGTTCTTCGCGCCGAGTTGGGACTCTCTCTATGGGCGTTTCGACGCCGGCCTCACCTTATTACCGCTTGAAGTTTGTCATCCCTTGATCGATATACGCATGGTAGACTATCTTCTCGCATTGCCGATTATTCCCTGGCTTCTGGACAAGACGATCTTGCGCGAGGCCATGACGGGAATCTTGCCCGATTCGGTTCGATTGCGTCCCAAGTCACCACTCGGAGGTGATCCCGGACTACAGTTACAACATACCACCAGGTTCCGAGAGATTGATGAATTTTGCGCCGTCCCAGCGCTTCTGTCTTACATTGATCGCAAATCAGTCCCACGGGTAACAGAGGAAATTGACAGCAACCAACTGTGGACCAATGTGAGACCGTTCAGTCTTAATCAATGGTTAATACACTCCCATTCAATGGAGCACAGGAATGATATCTGACAGCCCAACAGACAAAACCAACGAAACAGAGAGTCCAAGAAAACCTTACACTGAACCGAAGCTTGTGCATTACGGCAACATCCGCGAAATTACCAGGGCTGTGGGTGGCGTAGTAGGAAAGAATGATGGTGGCTCCGGCAAAGACAAGACGGGGTGAATATTTCCTTTCGAATTCGTGTCATATTACTCAGCTATCTACGGTCTACAGCTTCATCTCAATCAAGGAGTGCCCGGACTGCTGTTGTCCACCCAACAATCGCAGCCGGTGGACGTTCGAGTTCACTTCGGCAGCATGCCTTTTGAGCTGCCGGAAGAAAGAACGTTGTGGTATCTCAATCCTGAGCCGGGATCAGGCGGTAAGCCTCGCCTCACGGTTTGGACCTTGCCGGACCACTACCATCTTCAATATGCCGATGGCACACAGTTTCTGATCGACAATTCGGGTACTCGGATTTGGGCCGTTTGGCCGGAAGAGACTCTGACACTCGAAGACACTGCGACATACCTTCTTGGTCCAATCATGGGGTTCGTGCTGCTGCTGCGCGGATTCATTTCACTCCATGCGTGCGCAGTGGTGGTGGATAGCCGGGCTGTGGCGATGATTGGTCCGGCTGGATCGGGAAAGTCAACCACGGCAGCAGCTTTCGCAGAGGCCGGCTACCGCGTGTTGGCAGAGGATGTCGTAACCCTGAGAGATCTGGGCGAGACTTTTTTGGTCCAGCCGGCATATCCGTCGATCAGGTTATGGCCTGCTTCAGTCGAGGCTTTGTACGGCCCCGCGGTCACGCTGCCAAAACTTACTCCAACCTGGGACAAGTGTTATCTCGATCTGACCCAGGACAAATACGAGTTTCAGCAACACCCACTTCCGCTCGCGGCAATGTACGTGCTGGCAGAGCGCCAGGACGATCCTGCCGCTCCCTTCGTCAGCAACCTTGCGCCGGCGGAAGCATTGATGGCGTTGATCGCCAACACCTATGCTACTTACCTGATGGACAAACAGATGCGCGTACGCGAGTTTGAATTGTTGCCGCGACTGCTCAATTCAATTCCGATTAGACGAGTTACACCCCATTCCGATCCGGCCCGCATTGGTGAGTTATGTCAAACCATTCTGAAAGATTTTGATAATCAATCTGTGTAATCTGCGGATATGTATAACGTCCTGGCTTACGGCAAGATGATCGCTGACGGTGCGCGGACGGACGCGTACGTCACTGCTCTGCGTAACGCAATTGGGCCAGACTCGGTGGTCATCGATCTCGGGAGCGGCCCGGGATTGTTTGCCCTCATCGCCTGCCGTTTGGGAGCGCGTCGCGTATTTGCAATCGAAGCAGACAACATCATACAGGTTGGACGCGATGCCGCCCGTGAGCTCGGTTTTGCGGATCGTATCGAGTTTATTCAAAACTTCTCCACAAAAGTGACGTTGCCGGAGCAGGCAAACGTGATTGTTTCCGATCTTCATGGCGTGTTGCCATTCTTCAAGCATCACATCCCTTCGATCATCGATGCCAGATCACGCTTACTTGCGCCAGGCGGAGTCTTGATTCCGAGTCGTGATCGGCTTTGGGCAGCAGTGGTCGAGGCGCCGGCAGAGTACAGCAATCTGGTGAGCCCCTGGGAAGGAAATGGAAATGGTGTGGTGTTGAGCTCGGCGCGCAATCTCGCCGTTAATCTTGGGGGTAAGATCCGTGTTGCGCAGGAAAATCTATTGGGCGAACCGGTCTGCTGGCACGAGCTCGACTTCAATCAGGTTGAGGAAGCAAATGTTTGTGAGAAGTTCTCGTTATCTATCGATCGCAAAGGAACAGCGCACGGCCTGGCGGTTTGGTTCGATGCGGAACTGATCGGAGCAGGCTTTTGCAACACCCCTGGCAGCGCGGAACTGATCTACGGGAATGCTTTCTTTCCGTTCCAGCAGCCATTGGAAGTCTTGCCGGAGGACCGGATTGACGTCAGGCTGGAAGCACGTCTCATTGGCGATGATTATGCGTGGCGCTGGGACACGACGCTATGGTCGCAAGGGGATGCGAAATGTAGCTTCAGACAATCGACTCTATTCGGCGCTCCGTTGTCGGCTTCAAACCTGCGCAAGCGGGCCGGTGGTTACGTGCCTGAGCCAAATGAGGAAGGCGCGATCACTGCTTTCGTGCTCTCGCAAATGGATGGGAAGAATTCGAACGAACAGATTGCTGCACAATTATTGAGTCACTTTTCGCACCGGTTTCGAGATCAGCACGATGCATTGGACGCCGTTTTCGAAGTGTCTGATAAGTACTGTGTTTAGGGAGATCGGGTCAGTACCGTAACGCGGTAGCGTCGGGTCACGACCG
>DASVGE010000004.1:0-9604 GCA_036379695.1 Pyrinomonadaceae bacterium
ATCTGGGCGGGGAATATTTGTTTTTAGGTAGTAGCCAACGTGAAGCTCCACGGGACAAGCCCGTGGCATCTGGGCGGGGATTTTTGTTTTTAGGTAGTAGCAAGCGTGAAGCTCCACGGGACAAGCCCGTGGCAACTGGGCGGGGCATTTTTGTTTTAAGTAGTAGCCAACGTGAAGCTCCACGGGACAAGCCCGTGGCAACTGGGTGGGGAATTTTGTTTTTAGGTAGCAGCAAGCGTGAAAGCTCCACGGGGCAAGCCCGTGGCATCTCTTTCAGTCTGTGAGGAGTTGCCAGGAG
Organism: Pyrinomonadaceae bacterium; assembly: GCA_036379695.1. Classification (GTDB taxonomy): domain Bacteria; phylum Acidobacteriota; class Blastocatellia; order Pyrinomonadales; family Pyrinomonadaceae; genus PSRF01. The sequence goes on from DASVGE010000004.1 coordinate 299, forward strand.
AAGAAGGACCAGATGTCCGCGTAGCGGGCGATGGTTCTGGTTGTGGTGGGGCTGCCGCGATGGCCTGCTTGCTCTTCACGGCGCAGGAGAATTGGATTGTTAGATACGTTTGCGGCAAGCCAGGCGGCGTGCATTTTGTAACTGTGCCAGGGAGCGACGCGATCATCATTGTCCGGAGCGATGGTTAGGATCGCAGGCGCAGCAATCCTTTCCGGCAACGTGTGATAAGGGCTGTATCGCATGAGGAACTCCAGGTCATGCGGGTCTTCGGGTGAACCGTAATCGGCGATCCAGTTACGGCCGCCGTGGGCCGTGTGAAAGCGCGCCATGTCCGTGACTGCCGCACCCGCGACAACTGCTTTCCATAGATCGGGACGCTGTACAGCTACTGCGTTCACCGACAAACCACCGTTGCTCCAACCGAAGCAACCCAGTTTCGAGGCTTGAGTGTATCCTTCGGCGATCAGCCACTCGGCAGCGGCGATGAAGTCGTCGAAGGTGTTCTGTTTATTCTCACGCATACCCGCGCGATGCCACTCTTCGCCAAACTCTCCGCCTCCTCGCGCATTGAGGATGACGTAGATCCCACCACGTTCAAGGAAGGGAATCACGTGGGCCATAAACGTTGGCAGGAGACTGACACCAAAACCGCCATAGCCATGAATCACCGCCGCATTCCTGCCGTCGCGCTCCATTCCTTTTTTATGTAGCAGGAACATCGGTACGCGGGTCTTGTCACGCGATTCAAACCAAACCTGTTCGAGCTCAAACGACTCCGGATCGAATGGAACTTCGTGTTGACGATACAGTTTGTACTCGAGCGTCTCGAGGTCCATGCGATACACGGCTTTGGGCATCAGGAACGACGAAAACGAAATCAACAGCTCTTCGGATTCCGGTTCCGCGTTCATCGAGTTGATACTGACGGCGCCAGGCAGTTCGATCTGCTTGACGAACTTTCCCACCAGGTCGTACACGCGCAGCCGTGACGAAGCGTTCTCGATCGTTTCGACAAAGAGGTAGTTTCCGACTGTGGTCCAGGCGCCGAGCGGATACGACGCTTCCGGGATCACCGTGGTGAACTCACCTGCATCAATCTCCGCGAGGTCAATCGCTGTGAGTTGATTCGACTGGATGTAGAGCCTGCCTCGATGAACCACGGCGGCGCTTATAAATTCCTCGACGCCCTGAACAACGGGAACGAAGCGGCGTTGCGGATCGTCGCGATCGTGAAGATACAGTTGCGAGCACGGCGAGGCGCCTGATACATCCTGCACCAGGAAAACGAGATAGCGGCCATCCCACGACAGCTGTGGAAACGGCGTCTGTTCTCGCTTGAGTGATTCACCAAACACCAGCTCGTCTTCACGCCAATCACCGCCAACACGATGGAAGTAGAGTTTGTGATTGAAGCGCACCTCGTCGCCGGATGTGGCCTGAGGGCAGCGCGTGTAGTAAAAGCCGCTGTTATCAGGCAGCCATGCAACTCGATTCCTCGTGTGCCACACGTGCGCGACCGGATTTACGTCGCCGGGAATAACGTCCAGCACTTCTCGGCTATCGACGTCCATCACGTAGAGCGACATGCAGGAACTTCCAGCCGCTGACAGACGATATGCGATCAGCGATCCGTCACGAGATGGATGCGAATCTGCAAGCGCAATCGTGCCGTCGGAACTCAGCTCACTCGGATCGAGCAACAGCCGCGGCGCGCCCTGCAGCGCATCCTGGCAATAAAGCGATGCGAGTTCCTGGTCTTTCAAGCGCTGCTGAAAGAAGTATCGTTTGCCTGCTTTGACGATGTTTCCGATCGAGGGTGTGTGCAGCAACTCTTCCAAACGCCGTCGGATACTTTCACGCGCCGGCACGGACGACAGTTGCGCGGTGGCATGCCGGCTCTGCGCCTGCACCCACGTTCGCAACGCGGGCGTGTCTTCTTCCATCCAGCGATAAGGATCACCAGTCATACACGATCGGTATTTTATCTGTGTTCATCTGTGGCTTAAAATACGCCCCATGTCACGAACCAGAATGCGCGTTGATCATCAAGTTCCACTCACCTCGCCGGAAATGTTTGCGAGCCCGTATCTGGATATTCCGATCGATACAAACGACCCGCGCGGTCGCGAGCCGCTGATCGCGCTGGAGTCGGTCGGCGTCGCGTTCGAGAGTTACTACGCCAAGTCCGACGGCAACAATCCTCCGTTCGGCAGACGCATTGAAGGCAGCAGGCGAGACATCTGGCTGCGAAAATCAGTCGCCGAAAAACTGGCCCGCGTTAACGAGCTGCTCCGGCCGTTCGACGCGGAGTTGTTTGTGCTTGATGGTCATCGTTCAGTCGCCTGCCAGCAGGGTCTGTGGGACTTCTATTACGACAACGCGAAACAGGAAAACCCGAGTGGCACCGACGAGGAACATCGCGCGCGCGCGCGGCAGTTCATCGTCAATCCAGTGAACTTTGAGAAGGCCGATTCTCGCACCTGGCCCGCGCATACGAACGGCGCTGCAATTGACCTGACGCTCCGCGATTCCGTCACCAAAGAACTGCTCGACATGGGAGCAAACTTTGAAGCAGATGCTGAATTTGACTTCAGCTCGGGCGACTATTTCGAACGACAACTAATCGCCGGAGCCATTGACGAAGACGACGTCAGGTTACAGAACCGTCGCCTCCTGAACTGGGCCATGACACAGGAAGGACTGCTTAACGAAACGGCAAAGGTCTTCTGGCACTACGATTGGGGCAACCAGATATACGTGCGAGCCAGTCGAGCGTTGCTGAAGGATCCGCCACCGGCTGCGTGGTACGGTTATATCGATCCTCCCGATGATCGCCAATGAAGAGTGAAACCACGTCCTTACATCGCATCACGCAACTGCCGCTCGACGCGAATGCAGAAATCTTTCGTCACTATGCCGCCTTCAAGCTCGGCGTCACTTCCGCCGTTCGCCATTACGCGCAGTTGCTGCTGCCGGTGGTCAAACACTTAATCGCGGAATCAGAACTTACCGGCTGGACAATCACGAGCCCGGGGATCGCAACGCAGACACCCGCCGGCGCCAACTTATTGTGTTGGGAGTTGTTTGATCTCTACACGCGGGACTGCAAAGATCTCTCCCTCGTCAACATGCACTACGACAACGAAGCCACCGCCTCGATCGACTACGCAAAACTGGGCCTTGCAGACCGCGTGACACAACGCGAGCGATTAAGCCAACGACTGATTCACAACGCTGAGTTTCAGGGACGCCCCGTTTTGTTCATCAACGACGTCTGCGTCACGGGCACACAACAGCACACGATGCACCACTACTTCGAACGTGTCGGAGCAGCGTGCGTCACGTTTCTGTATCTGATCGTGATCGATCCGGAAATCGGAAAGATGAAGCCTGACCTGGAATGGGAGATCAATTTCGCACCGTTCGAGGATCTGTTACGACTGGTATCGCGCGAAGAGATTCAGTTCACCGGCAAATGCGTGCTAAAGCTGCTGAACCTGAGCGTCCCGGAACTCGACCAGGTGCTGCGCGCGCTCAGCCCCGAGCGCAAAGCACGGCTCCTGGAACTTGCGCTGCTGAATGGCTTTCAAAATCTCGACAGGTTCCAGGAGCAGATGAAACTTCTATCCACAGATTCTAAAAATTAATCCGCGTAGGGCAGTTCGAAGTAGTCCTTGGCTTTAGCGGCGTCAGGCACTTCTCCCGGTTGCAGTGGTTTGTCGATGACTTCGACGCTGAAGTTTTCTTCCAGTGGTGCGTTCCAGATGCGTGTGGAGAGGTTTACCTTGAAGATGCGAAACGCTTTGATATCGTCCTTGGTGGTCTCGTTAGTTTCGAGGCGGTCGGACAACTCATAGAACTCGCGCGGCACGAAGTCCGGTCGCAGGTTGATGTTCGCAGTCTTCTCACCGTCGCTGACCCACCATTCATATTTCATCTTGCTGTTGCACTTCATTTCGCAACCTTCAGCAAGAATCGTCTTGTAACGATTGCGACTGGGAGCGCCGGTAACGTAATCGATTGTATCTTTCACGCCCGGACCGGGATGACCAGTAACGATGTAGAGATTATCGCGGGACCACAGACCGTCCTTCGAGAGTGCCTGAGCAGCCACTTGCATCGCCCGGAAGCCAACCGCGGTTCCCCACCACAGCGATCCCGGATGTTGACAGACGGCGCCGTCGTAATCGAGCTCCAGCACTTCGCCCTTGTCCTTGATACGAATGGTGACGCCTTCGGCCGCTTTGATTTCGTTGTTACTAGACATTCGATTCTCCTTCAATCCCTCAAAGTCTTTAGCCACGAAAAGGCACAAAAAGCACTTTTGTGCTTCTTTGTGGCTAACAAATCCGTGGTAGTTGTTCGCCGACGAGCATGTCGACGATGCGACGCCCGCCGAAAACGGTCTGCATCACGACACGGCCAGCGCGATGATCGTTCACCTCGCCGATCTTCGCGGCATCGTTGCCGAGTGAATGCGACTTGAGCGTCGCGAGCGCTGTGTCAGCATCTTCACCCGGGACGACGCACACGATCTTGCCTTCGTTCGCGAGATAGAGTGGATCGAGACCCAGGATCTCGCAGAAGCCTTTGACCTCGCCGCGAATCGGCGTGCGGTCTTCATAGATCTCGATGCCAACCTGCGACGCCTCGGCGATTTCGTTCAGGACAGTAGCGAGTCCGCCGCGTGTCGCATCGCGCAGGAAACGTGTACGAGGAACGGCTGACAACAAGGCATCGATCAGACCGTGCAGCGAAGCACAATCACTCTCGATCGGTGTGGTCAACTGCATGTCACCACGAGCATTAAGAATCGCGGCGCCATGATCGCCCAACAGCCCGTTGACGAGGATCGCGTCTCCGGGTTGGCATTTGTCGACGCCGAGATCGATGCCTTCGCGAATGACGCCCACGCCCGCAGTGTTAATGAACAACTTGTCGCAGGCGCCACGTTCGACAACCTTCGTGTCGCCGGTGACGACTTTTACCCCAGCGTCACGAGCCGCCTCGGCCATGGTCCGCGCCACCATGCGCAGTGTGTCGACCGGCAAGCCTTCCTCGATGATGACTGAGCACGACAAGTAGAGGGGTATCGCGCCGCCGACAGCAAGGTCGTTAACCGTTCCGCAGATCGCGAGCTTGCCGATGTTGCCGCCGGGAAAATCGAGCGGCTTGACGACGTAGGAATCAGTCGTGAAAGCGAGTCGATCGCCATGCGCTACCAGGCTCGATAGACCAACTCGTGCCTGATCTTCGAGTGGCGACTGACCTTCGCTATCAAACATCTCGACGAAGATGTCGTCGATCAGGTCGTGCATCGCCTTGCCACCGCCGCCGTGGGCCAGAGTGACGTTTGGCACCTTCACCTTGCCGCGATGCCTGGGTTTGCCGTTCTTTGTCGCTAGTTCTACAACGCTACTCATGCCATCTCCTCGACCAGGGCTCTGGTATCGTGAATCTTCTCGATGTCGCCGTATTGATAATAGGCCGCGCAGGCGCCTTCGGATGAAACCATCAGCGCGCCGAGCGGAGTCTCCGGAGTGCAATCTCTACCGAAGACCTTGCAGTCCCACGGCTTGATGACACCCTTGAGCACTTCACCGCACTGGCAAGATTTCGGATCGGCAATCTTGAGCGCCGGCACAGAGAACCTGCGCTCCGCGTCGTACTGTGCGTACTCCTCGCGAATGCGAACTCCCGAGTGATCGATCGAACCGAGACCGCGCCATTCAAAAAACTCTCTCAACTCGAAGACCTTGCCGATCGCATCCAGCGCCGCGGGATTGCCGCCGTTCGGAACCACGCGTTTGTACTGGTTCTCGATCTCCGTGCGACCTTCGGCGATCTGTTTAAGCACCATCCAGATGCCGTGCAGGATATCGAGCGGCTCGAACCCGGCGATCACCAGCGGCTTCTTGTAATGTTCGGCGATAAAGCGATATGACGAATCGCCGATAACCATGCTGACGTGGCCTGGTCCAAGAAAACCGTCCAGGTGAAGATCGGGCGAGTCGAGTATCGCCTTGATCGTGGGAATGATCGTGATGTGATTACAGAAGAGCGAAAAGTTTTTGATGCCTTCTTTTTTCGCTCGCAACACAGTGAATGCGGTGCTGGGCATAGTTGTCTCGAAGCCCAGTGCGAAGAAGACGACCTGACGATCGGGGTTCTCTTTGGCGATGTTCAGCGAGTCGAGAGGTGAATAGACCATGCGCACGTCGGCGCCGTTGGCTTTGGCCTGGAGCAGGCTTTCTTTCGATCCGGGCACGCGCATCGCGTCGCCGAAGGTGGTGAAGATCATGCCGGGCATGTGGGCCAGTGCGACGCAGTCGTCGACTCGTCCCATCGGCAACACGCAAACCGGGCAGCCGGGGCCGTGGATCAACTCGATGCCGTCGGGCAGCATTGTCTCGACGCCGTAGCGGAAGATCGCGTGTGTGTGGCCGCCGCAGACTTCCATGATGTAGATCGGGCTTGTGCTGCTACGCTGATTTCGGATTTGGGGGACGAGGACGCGAATTTCCTCGAGCAGAAACCGCGCCTTCTCAGGATCTCGGAATTCGTCAACGTATTTCATGTTGTCTTCTTTCTTTGAAGTGTTGTTATCCACAGATTACACAGATTGATTTATAGAATCTGCGTAATCTGTGGATGGCTTTATCATTTCGTTACAGCTAACGAACCGCGATTGTCAGCTAACAGTGTGTGCACCAGGTCCCAGAGAATGTGATAGATGATCACGTGGCATTCCTGTACCCGGTGAATGCTATCGGTTTCGACTACGAGACAATGGTCCAACCCGATCTTGGCCATCTCGCCACCACTCATTCCCGCCAGCCCGATGGTGGTTACACCCATTTCTTTTGCTTTCACAAAAGCTCTCACGAGGTTGTCGGAGTTTCCGCTGGTCGAAAGTCCGACCAGTCCATCACCGCCACGCGCCTGCGCAATCACCTGACGCACAAACACGTGCTGGAATCCAACGTCGTTCGCCACAGCGCTCATCATCGTCCGATCGGCCGTCAGATCGATCGCAGTCAGCGCGACCCGTCCCGCCGTAACCGGATGCAGAAACTCAACCGCCACGTGCGCTGCGTCACAACTCGAGCCACCGTTGCCCATCGTAAAGAGCCGGCCGTTGCGTCGATAAACTTCCGCAATCGCACCAGCCGCGGCGACAACTTCCTGCCCGTTCTTCGCAAAAAACTCGTCAACCACCTTGTGATGATGGGCTGACTTTTGCGCGACGGATTCAAGCAAGGCCGCATTCATCGACGACGGATCTTGCTTCTTGCCGTGCAGGAACGGGTAAAGCCCCTTCAGGTTTGGATCTTCGGCTGCACTCATTACGTTTACGCCGCTACTTCAGTTGGTGGGCTCGACGCCGATTCCTTCATCGCCTGGAGTTCAGCCTGTACTTCGCCAAGCTCTCTCAGGACCTTCAACGTCGCTTCTGCCTCGTCCTCGTTAATCAGACTCATGCCGAAGCCGACATGGACCAACGTCCAGTGGCCGACACACTTTTCGAGTGGATGGTATTCGTCAACCACACACTCCAGGCTGATTTCTCGTTGGACACCACTAACATCAACCAGCGCCATTTGCTTTTCAACGTTGGTGATTTTTATGATCTGGCCAGGAATTCCAAGACACATTGCTTTTTCCTCATTGGTTAATATGACGCGCTGCAGCGATAGCAGCCTGCCCTAGAGCCAGTCCGCCATCGTTGCTTGGGACCTTGGCGTGTAAGAGACAACGTAAATCATCTGCTTCGAGTAACCGCACGACTTCTTCTAACAGGAGTTTGTTCTGGAAACAGCCGCCGCTGAGAGCGACTGTGTGCAGCGAGTTGGCCCAGCGCATGGTGCGAATGCGTGCGACCATGTCGCGAATCGCACGCGCGAGGCCGTGATGAAAACGCAGTGCCATCTGGGCCACCGGAGTTTGCCGGCCAAGATCTTCCAGCAGCGCTTGCCACATTGGTAACGATTCAAGATGGAGCAGATCGCCGGCGTCGTTGATCGCGAACGTGTATGGCTCTTCGTCTGGTGACGACGGCCACTTTTCCGCTAACGCTTCCAATTCCATCGCGCCCTGTCCTTCGAACAGAGCGTGGTCGGCGCAAAGGCCCAGGGCTGCTGCAACCGCATCGAAGAGACGTCCGCACGAACTCGCCGGCGGAACGTTCAATCCCGTCTCCAACATGCGATCGATCGTCTTCAGCGGCTTGGCGCTCAGGTAGCGATAAAGATCGAGTGACGAAAAGTTTTCAGCAAACCGGGTCCAACCTTGTGCGGCGACGAGATGCGCGTAAGTGTTGCGCCACGGTTCGCGGATCGCCTGAACGCCGCCTACCATCGCCACGGGCTTGAACGTTGCGACACGCCGGTAGCTCCGATAATCGGCCAGCAGAAACTCGCCGCCCCAGATCGTGCCGTCGCCGCCAAAACCCAGTCCATCGATCGCGATGCCAAGCACTGGTGGCGCCTCAAGCTCGATTCCGTTTTCGACCATGCAACTCGCGATGTGCGCATGATGATGCTGAACTTCCAAAAGCGGTAACCGTTCGTCCGTTGAGCGCTGCTTGGCGAGCTTGGCCGAAAGATATTCCGGGTGCATGTCCGCGACCAACAGGCGCGGGCGATGGTCGTAAATCTTTGAATAGAGTTGCAGGTTCTTCTGGTAATCCTCGAACGTGGAGACGTCTTCGAGATCGCCCTGGTGCTGCGAGAGAATCGCGGCGCCGTCTTTCACAACGCAGAAAGTTGCTTTCAACTCGCCGCCAAATGCGAGCAGATCGGGCACACCGTCGAAGCCCGACGGTAACGACACCGCACTTGGCGCATAACCGCGGGCACGCCGGAGTAGCGATGGTTTACCCGCGACGATTCGCACGACTGAATCGTCGATCCGGTTTGCAATCTCGCGATTGTGCATCAGCATCGCATCGGCGATACCGCGCAGGCCATTCCGCGCGCGGTCGAGACTCGTGACTTGCGGTTCGTCGGAGATATTGCCGCTGGTCATGACCAGTGGCTGATCGATTTGCCGTGTGAGCAGTAAGTGAAGGGGCGTATACGGCAGCATGAAGCCGACGGAATTCAGACCGGGTGCAATGCCCTTCGGCAACTTCTCTGGTCCATCGGCCGGCAGCAACACGATCGGCGCTTCCGGGCTCTGCAACAACTCTGCGTGCACCGGAGTCAGGTTGCAGTACCGTCGAATCATGTCGAGATCGCGAGCCATTAGCGCGAACGGTTTGCCGTAACGGTGCTTGCGTTGGCGCAGTCGCTGCACGGCGTCGGC
>DASVGE010000005.1:0-4291 GCA_036379695.1 Pyrinomonadaceae bacterium
GGCACCGCTTTGTTCTTGCTCTTCGGGACATTGGCCAAAGCGGTGCCAAGGCACCGCACTCCAAGGAGGCGCCCTCTTTTGTTATGCTATGTGCCATCAACAAACATATAAAGGAACTACAAACGATGACACCCGAAGAACGAAACGACCTCATCGCCACCTATGCTGCCGGCTATGATGAAGTCATGCATGCCCTCGATGGTTTTCCTGCCGACAGTTTAGGAGCGCATCCCATTCCTGGCAAATGGAGCGCGAGAGAGATTGTTCATCATCTCGGCGATAGCGAGAGCACGTCGGCGTGGAGACTACGAAAACTTCTGGTCGAAGACAATCCCTTGATCCAGGGTTACGACCAGGACCAGTTTGCCACCAGGCTGCGCTACAACGAACGCGACATGGCGCCGGCACTCGAAGCTTTTCGCTGCGCCCGTGAATCGACGATGCAAGTGCTCGGTTTCATGACTGAAGAAGACTGGCAACGCGCCGGCACTCATAGTGAGAGCGGTCGCTACACAACCGAAGACTGGCTCCGCATCTACGCCGCACACGCGCACAATCACGCCGCACAAATTCAGCGACTGCGTGAAGCGCTTACATAAAAGCTCAGCCGCAGATCGACGCAGATAAACGCGGATATGAATCTGCGATTATCTGCGTTCATCTGCGGCTTATATATTTATCAGCCACCTTCTTGACAAACGTTTTTAGCGCGCGCAAAATCCCGATCCTCTATCCAACAAAAAAATGAGTGCATCACCGGTTCTGCAAACATCTCTTTCTGATCTGAAACTAGCTCGACGCGGAAAAGTGCGCGACGTCTACGAAGTAGATGACGAGCGCTTGCTGATCGTCGCCACAGATCGCATCTCCGCTTTCGACTGCATACTGCCGACGCCGATCGAGCGTAAAGGCGAAGTGCTCACTGCGCTCTCGGAGTTCTGGTTCGAGAAGCTGCAACACGTAGTCGCCAATCATCTGCTCGAGAGTGACGTCAACAAGATGCCGCCCGCGGTCCAACGTCACGCGGAAACGCTCAAAGGGCGTGCGATGCTCGTGCGTCGTGCCGATGTGTTTCCGGTTGAGTGCGTCGTGCGCGGTTACCTGGTCGGCTCCGGATGGAAAGACTACTTGCGCACCGGCTCGGTGTGTGGTCACAAGCTTCCGGAAGGTCTGCCTGAGTCGGCAAAGTTGCCTGAAGCGATCTTCACACCTTCGACGAAAGCGGAACAGGGTCACGACGAAAACATCACCGAAGACCAGGTGCGCGAACTCATCGGCGAAGAGAAGACGGCACTACTGCGCGACACCTCGCTGCGTCTCTTCACGGAAGCACACGACTATGCGCGGCAACTGGGAATCATCATCGCCGATACGAAGTTTGAGTTTGGTTTGGACAAGGATGGACAACTCCTGCTGGTCGATGAAGTGCTGACACCCGACTCCTCGCGCTTCTGGCCGGCTGATGAATACGAGCCGGGGCGTTCGCAACCTTCTTTCGATAAACAGTTCGTGCGCGACTATCTCGAGACACTCAACTGGGACAAGAAACCACCCGCACCACCAATCCCCGGTGAGATAGCCGCGGCTACTACTGCTCGTTACCTTGAAGCGTACAGACTACTAACCGGAAAAGAGCTTTGATTCACAATCGCCTCGAAACCCTCGTGGACGAAATGCTCGAAGGCCACATCCTCCTGGATGAGGCCCTGTGTGAATTCGAGAAGCTCTACATAAAGAAGGCCCTCGCGCGCCACAAGCAACACATCTCAAACACAGCCGCCGTCCTCGGCATCCATCGCAACACCCTCGCCAAGCGCGTCGCCACCTACCAAAAACAGGATTCGCCGCAAAAAGGCACAAAAGTCACAAAAGATACCAAGCACAAGATCCCTGCACGCTCCAGGATCGCATAGCGAAAAATCTCTTTTTGTGCCTTTTGTGGGTAGTTGACAAGCTCCCGTGGCTCGCACTATCCTTAGCACTCTAACTCAGAGAGTGCTAGAATCAACGCAATTTTCATAACTCAAAAAATCCCGGGTTTAAGAAGACTGAAAGGAGATCCAGGTTATGGCAACGAACATCAGGCCCCTTCATGATCGCGTCATCGTGAAGCGTATCGAAGAGGGCGAGCAGGTGCGGGGCGGCATCATCATCCCTGACACTGCCAAAGAGAAACCGCAGGAAGGCGAAGTCGTAGCGGTCGGCGAAGGCAAATATAAAGAGGACGGCACCCGCCAGCCTCTCGACGTGAAACAGGGCGATCGCGTTCTGTTCGGCAAGTACAGCGGCTCTGAAATCAAAATTGACGGCGAAGAGCTTCTCATCATGCGCGAGGACGAGATTCTGGGCGTCCTCGAACGCGCCGGTGCTGCCATCGGCGGCGGAAAGAAAGGTGGAAAATAAGTATGGCTAAGCAGGTTATTCATGGTGAGGACTCACGGGCGGCGATTTTGCGCGGTATCAACCAGCTCGCCGATGCCGTGAAGATTACCCTCGGTCCCAAGGGACGAAATGTTGTTATCGACAAGAAGTTTGGTTCACCGACGATCACCAAGGACGGCGTCACCGTTGCGAAAGAGATCGAACTGAAAGACGCCCTCGAGAACATGGGCGCTCAGATGGTGCGCGAAGTCGCCTCCAAGACTTCAGACGTCGCGGGCGATGGCACCACCACCGCAACCGTTCTGGCGCAGGCAATCTTCCGCGAAGGCGTGAAGACTGTTGCCGCCGGCGCGAACCCGATGGCGCTCAAGCGCGGTATCGACAAGGCTGTCGAGCGCGCTACCGAAGAGATCAAGCGACTCTCGAAGCCGGTCAAGGGCGATGCGATCGCTCAGGTCGGCACCGTTTCCGCGAATGGCGATTACACGATCGGCAACATTATCGCGGAAGCGATGAACAAGGTCGGTAAAGACGGCGTGATCACCGTTGAAGAGTCCAGGACGATGGAAACCGCGCTCGAGGTAGTCGAGGGAATGCAGTTCGACCGTGGTTACCTCAGCCCCTACTTCGTAACCGATCCGGAGCGCATGGAAGCAGTGCTCGAGAATCCACTGATCCTCATCAACGAAAAGAAGATCAGCTCGATGAAGGATCTGCTGCCCCTGCTCGAGCAGGTTGCGAAACTCGGCAAACCGATGCTCATCATCGCCGAGGACGTCGAAGGTGAAGCGCTCGCAACTCTGGTTGTGAACAAGCTGCGCGGCACACTCAACATCGCTGCCGTGAAGGCTCCGGGATTCGGCGATCGTCGCAAGGCGATGCTCGAAGACATCGCGATTCTCACCGGTGGCAAAGTCATCAGTGAAGATCTCGGTATCAAACTCGAAAACGTCAAGCTCGAAGATCTTGGCCGCGCCAAGAAAGTCACGATCGACAAAGACAACACCACGATCGTGGAAGGCGCCGGCAAGCAGGCCGACATCGAAGGCCGCGTCAAGACACTGCGCGCGCAGATCGACGACACGACTTCCGATTACGATCGCGAGAAGCTTCAGGAGCGGCTCGCCAAGCTCGTCGGTGGCGTGGCAGTGATCAAGGTCGGTGCTGCGACAGAAACCGAGATGAAAGAGAAGAAGGCACGCGTTGAGGATGCGATGCATGCGACACGCGCTGCGGTCGAGGAAGGAATCGTTCCGGGTGGCGGCGTCGCGCTGGTAAGAGCGGCGAAGGCACTCGAGAAATACGAGATCAACAAGGACGGTGAGGGCGATCCTGACGAGCAGATTGGCGTCAACATCGTTCGTCGCGCGTTGGAAGAGCCGCTGCGTCAGATCGTGCAGAACGCCGGCAAAGAAGGCGCGGTGGTAGTCGAGCGAGTTCGTTCTGAGAAGAATGAGAACGTTGGCTTCAACGCAGCCACTGAGGTGTTTGAGGATCTGGTGAAATGCGGCGTCATCGACCCCGCGAAGGTCACGCGCACTGCACTTCAGAATGCAGCGTCAATCGCAGGTCTGATGTTGACCACTGAAGCGATGGTCTCTGAAATTCCTGATGATGAAAAGGGTAGCCCCGCAATGCCAGGCGGTATGGGCGGCATGAGCGGCATGGGCATGTAAAACTTAATCCACAGATTACGCAGATTTGTTTTTACATAATCTGCGTAATCTGTGGTTCTGTTTCTTCCACTTTCGGAAGCACGTCTTCCAAAATCTCTTCCAACAACTTCGCCGACATATCCAACGCCGATAAGATCGGATGCGCTGACGCGTGTTCCTTCACGTATCCCTTCGCCACGTCCTGCGCAAACGCAAGTGCCACGTAAGCCCGAGCGAGGCGACGACTATCGATG
>DASVGE010000006.1:0-3714 GCA_036379695.1 Pyrinomonadaceae bacterium
AGCTTCGGCAAGATCCCGTGGCACAAGCTGGAGCGGGGGCAAGCCCCTCTTCCTGACTTGTTCTAATGCGATAAGCCTGATACCTCGATCGGGTTAGATCAGAGATCCACGATGCTGTGATGCGCCGATTGGACATACGTGGCAGAATGGCGCTTTCTTAAGTGGAGTTCTAATACGTATGGCTAAACCGGCATTGCTAACGGTGGACGACGACCGTGAGGTGTTGCGCGCGATCGAACGCGATCTGCGACGGAAGTATGGCAGCGACTATCGTGTGTTGCGCGCCAGTTCAGGGCGGGAGGCCCTGGAAATACTTCGGGAACTGAAAATCAGAAATAATTCGATCGCACTCTTTCTGATCGATCAAAGAATGCCCGGAATGTCCGGAGTCGAGTTTCTCGCGCAGGCGATCAACCTCTTCCCGGATGCGAAACGCGTGCTCTTAACTGCTTACGCAGACACAGACGCCGCGATCGCCGCGATCAACGAAGCGGGCATCAATCATTATCTGCTCAAACCGTGGGACCCACCGGAAGAGAATCTCTATCCCGTGCTTGACGAACTGCTCGAGGACTGGGAGGCAGCGTTCCCGCCACAGTTTGAAGGCATTCGTGTGTTGGGAAACCGCTGGTCACCTGCCTCACATAACATCAAAGATTTTTTGGCGCGCAACCACGTTCCGTATCAATGGCTCGATATCGAAACAGCTGATTCCGAAGTGCGCGCGCTCGTCGAGTTGTTGGATGATGAAGAGACGCGAAACCTGCCGGTAGTCATTCTTCCAAACGGCGTTCGTTTGAAACAGCCGACACAAGCAGAACTTGCCGAGCACGCAGGACTGAAAACCCGCGCTACCGAAGCGTTCTACGATCTCGCGATCGTCGGCGGTGGTCCGGCGGGGCTGGCCGCGGCTGTTTATGGCGCCAGCGAAGGTTTGCGCACCGTAATGATCGAGCGTGAAGCGCCTGGTGGCCAGGCCGGCATGTCGAGTCGCATCGAGAATTATCTCGGTTTCCCAAGCGGGTTAACCGGCGCGGACCTTGCGCGACGAGCTGTGGTCCAGGCGAGGCGATTTGGCGTCGAGATCATTTCGGCAGAGGCTACGGAAGTTCGAGTAGATGGCCCATACCGGTTTCTCAAGCTGGCAAACGGCGCGGAGCTCAGTTGTCATGCCTTGCTGGTCGCGACTGGTGTGCAGTGGCGGAAGCTCGATGCGCCGGGAGTGGAACGATTAACTGGGGCAGGCATTTATTACGGCGCGGCAATGACCGAGGCAATGTCGACTCAGGGCGAGGATGTGTACGTGGTCGGCGGCGCGAATAGTGCAGGACAGGCTGCGATGTACTTTTCCCGGTACGCGCGGCGCGTTGTCATGCTCGTACGCGGTTCGTCGCTGGCGGCATCAATGTCTCACTACCTGATCAATCAATTGAAAGCGACTCCAAACATTCAAATCGAATACAACACGTCAGTCGTGGAAGCGCACGGCGAAGATCATCTCGAAGCCATTTCAATCCACTGCGCGGAAACGAATGAGATCAGTAAAGTTCCCGCTAACTCTTTATTCATCATGATCGGCGCCGCGCCAAATACAGACTGGCTTGCGAACATCGTCGAACGCGACGAACGCGGCTTCATCTATTCCGGTCCACATCTCACCCGCGAAGGCAAACGGCCGAACGGTTGGAAGCTCGATCGTGATCCGGGGCTGCTGGAGACGAATGTTCCCGGCATCTTTGTCGTGGGTGACGTGCGGCACGGATCTGTGAAGCGCGTGGCGTCGGGCGTCGGCGAGGGCTCGGTGGCGATCTCTTTTGTACATCAATATCTAAGCAAGGTCGTGTGACAGATGGAAGAAACAATTTCGGGCGGCATTGAAGCGATCGTTCCAACTACCTCGTCACCGCCGGATAAAGTCGAGGCACTTCGGCGCGTACATGTGTTTGCCGATCTGCCCGAGGACCAGTTGCAATGGTTCGCCGGTAACACTGAAGACCGCCGTTATGCGGCCGGCGATGTGATGTTTCGCAAAGGCGATAAGGCCGATGGAATGGTGGTCTATCTTGAAGGCGAGGTACACGCTTACTGGGACGAGACCGATCACGACATTGTTTACATCGGTCGAGCGGGCGAGCGTTCAACTGAAGTGAGCGGAATGCTTCCGTTTTCACGCATGACAGAGTTTCAGGTGACCGGGTGCGCGGTGACTGACGTCCGGCTGTTATGGTTTCCGGTCAGTCTTTTCCCCGAGATGATGCAGCGTATGCCGGTGCTGGTCCAGCGTCTGGTTGGGATCATGAGTGATCGCGTGCGCGAATCAACCACCCTCGATCAGCAGCAGGATAAACTGATGGCGCTCGGCAAACTATCAGCCGGACTCGCTCACGAGCTTAACAATCCGGCGGCGGGCGCGACGCGTGCGGCCAACGATCTGATCGAGACTTTGAAGGAGCTGCGCGCCGCGGACATGAGGCTCTGCTCTCATGATCTTACGGACAAGCAACAGGAATCGATCGATGCATTCGAAAGCAGGGCCATCGATCACACCGCCACGGCGGAGCAGTTGAACTCGCTCGAACAGAGTGACCGGGAAGATGAAGTCTCGGCGTGGCTCGAAGCACATGACATAGCGGATCCGTGGAAGCTTTCATCCAACCTCGTCGAAGCGGGAATGGATTCACCGGCGCTGGAACAGCTTCTTGGCGAGATACCGCCGACCGCGATCGCCGACGTGCTGGCCCGAGTTAACAGTCAACTCGCAGCGGCGAAATTAGCTGAAGAAATCAAGACCGCGACGACACGCATATCCGAGTTGGTGGGCGCGATCAAGGAATACAGTTACATGGACCAGGCGTCGGTCCAGGAACTGGACGTCCACAAAGGTCTCGACAACACGCTGCTTATTCTCAAGTACAAGTTGAGAAAGAAAGACATCACCGTCACTCGTGATTACGCTGAATCGCTGCCGCGAATCAAAGCTTACGGCAGTGAGCTCAATCAGGTGTGGACAAATTTGATCGTCAATGCAGTAGATGCGATGAGCGAAGGTGGAACGTTGAAGGTGCGCACCAAGCGCGAGCCAACAGATATTCTGGTTGAGATCCGTGATAACGGCGCAGGCATACCCGCCGCGGCAAGGTCGCGCATCTTCGAACCATTCTTCACCACCAAGCCCGTCGGCGAGGGAACCGGCCTGGGCCTGGACACAGTCGCCCGCATCGTCCGCAAACACCGCGGCAACGTCCGTTTCGAATCAAAACCCGGGGATACCTGTTTCCAGGTTCGGCTGCCGATTGGATAACGCTCCCGTGTTAATCAAAGCTGCTGACCGTCAGCGGGTAGCGCGTATGTGACATTTGCCCCTGCAACTTGCAGATAGCCTTGCTTCGCAAGGTTCTGAACAAGCAATCTCACTTCTGCCTCAGGAAGTTGGTTCTGAAACCATGAAGCTATTCTGCCGCTGAGCTTCTTCACGGTCTTTGGCTTCGCCGTCTTGAGTTGTTGCAGCCTGGCAACGATGACTGCGATACGCTCCTGCGGCGATTTACAATTTAACAACTTCACAAATGGAATATCGGCAACGGTCTCGACCCGGCCAGCTAATTTCTTCTTCGACCTCAGGTGCTGAATTAACGGATCGAAGCCTGTGTCCTTAGAGATGATGTGGAAGTAGGCAGAGGGTTCTGCAGCGGAGAGCTGTCCGATGTAGTAGGC
>DASVGE010000007.1:0-14471 GCA_036379695.1 Pyrinomonadaceae bacterium
CTTTTTGGTGGCTTTGGTCTGCTCGATATGGAACTGATCGAGCAATAGAGTACCGAAAATCGGACAGGTTGAGGAGTCGCAATTGTTTCGTTGGAGACGAATGACGGCGGCTTGCGAGGTGGGAAGTGTGGTGAAAACGAAGTTCAAACTCGTCCAAGGACTGGTGGCGGTGGGAAAGTTTTCTGACTTGCCCAGCAACTGGCCGTTGGTAGCATCGCTAACGATCATTACCGGCGCGCCACCAGTGACCAGATCTTTTGTTTTGACACTGAATGAGAGCCGGTACGTCGTTTCGGGTTCGACGATGATTGTTTGAGATAACAGCGGTGTGCCCGGAGTCCAGTTGCCGTCCAAACTGATCTGCAAACTCTTCGCGCCGTCGAGCGCTTCTGAAACATCGACGGCTAGACGGTTTTTCGTCTCGTGAGGAGAAACGATCCAGCCGAAACCGGTGTCGTTGAGAATTAACGGATCTTCAAAGCTTGCGTTCAGCAGGACGGACGAACCGGATCCGTCCCAGAGTTCAGCGGCCTGGCGAAAAGCTTTTGCAGACAGCAGCAGACGAACAATTTCTTTGCTGTCCTCCGGGAATAGTGGTCTCGACACGAAACGGAGTTGATGGAGGACTTCGTTTCCCTCCCCTTTGCCGGCGAGGAAGCGAATCAAAGCGAGCCGCTCGGTGTCGTTGGTGATACCGATCAGATCTTCAGTGGCTTTAACGTCGCCGCGAGTGACGCTCCAGGCGAGATCGATCAAGTTCGGGAAGTAAGCTTGATTCGCGGAGGCGGCTTTTTTCAAGTCGGCGAAGGCGTCAGCAGGTTGGCCCATGCGCAGCAGCAGGTTACCGCGTTGCCAATGCGTATGGGCGTAGTAAGGCGCCCAGCGGACTGCCTGGTCCATGGCGGCGAGCGCGCCGGTGGTATTGCCGAGTTCTTCTTTGGTGTTGCCGAGTTCGATCCAGAGATAGTCGTCGCGATAGCGCAAGGTCGTTGCGATCTCGAGTGATTTGACGGCTTCACCGGGCATTTGCAGGCGGTTCAGAATGGTTGCGCGCGCGCGGTGTGCTTCGGGATCGGAAGGGCTGAGTAGAACGGCTTCGTCAGCGACGGAGACGGAGTTGGAGATCAGTGCATAGCGTGTGAGTAATCGTGTAAAGCCAAAGCGCGCGGAGGCTTGAATAAGAAACAAGCACAACCCGATCGCAAGAAGTGTGAGCGCTACCCGCCCAATGGTGGGGTTCATACAAAAAAGCGTGACGTTGTTGATTGAACGTCACGCTCTTGATGTTGAATGAAAATTTTCTTACGGCGTCGAGCCGCTGGGATTGTCCTGAAACGCGAGTGGGGTCAGCGCTACAGCGCCAATGCCGGCGAAGATCGCGATGGTGGCTGCTCTTCCCAGACCGAAAAGTCCGCCGCCGCCACCAGCCACTGCCGGAGCGGCTCCCGCTCCTGCACCCGCGGCTGCTGCTGCACCCTGATTCACTGTCGGAGCGGTCGCGCCTTGTGGGAAACAAACATCCAGCACGCCACCTGCGGCTGGATCAGTCTTTCCTGCCGAGCCCTGTTCAGTCGCGATCTCACCCGTCGTCTTCTTCTTCGCCGTCAGGATCGCGCAGCCGTACAGAATCAACGCCTTCACGTTACCCTGGTCATCGTACGTGAGCACGAGTTTCGTGTTCGGCGCGATGTCGAGCGAACCGAGTGAACCAAGATTAACCGTCGCCGATTGATCGGCCCCAGTCTCGATCGTCGCACCCGTCACGATCGACGCGCCCGTACTGGCACTCAGACCATTGACGGTGATCGGCTGATTGTTTCTGGTAGTTAATCTGGCGATGAACTGTTGCGGAATCGCGGTGGCTCTGGTCGCGAGACCAATCTGCGCGATGGAGAAAAGCAGTAACGCCGCAATTGCTCTGGAACCATTACGTCGTTTTGTGTTCATCAAAGTGTCCTCGGGAGCTAAGTCTACTGTTCCTGAATGTTTGGGTCAACGATTTGTTTTATTTGGTAGTGCCCTGGTTTCCCTTTTTTATCCACAGATTACACAGATTAATTAATAAAATCTGTGCAGTCTGCGGATAAGAACCCTCAAATTAGGTCACCACCTTTTATTTCTTCATGTGCCGCTGGAAAAACTCCTCGGCCAATTTTGCATCCAGTTTCTTTAACTTGTTGTACTGGTCCAACGCGCCTTTACGATCTTTCAACGCCACAAACGCAAGCGCGAGATTGAAATGCGCCTCACTGTAATCCGGCTTGAGCCTGACCGCTTCCTTAAACGCTGCCGCTGCTTCCTGGTAACGCCTGGTCCGAAAATAGACAGTGCCGAGATTGTTGTGCGTCTCCGCATTCGTAGGCTTGAGCCCAAGCGTCTTCTTGTACGCCGCGATCGCGGGATCGAACTGCTGATCTCGATAAAGCGCAGTACCGAGACTGTTGTACGCGTCCGCATAATCCTGTTTCAGTCGTACTGCCTGTTGAAACTCCGCCACTGCATCCTTGAACTGACCGCGGTTATAGAGCGCGGTGCCGAGGTTGTAATGCACTTCAGCAAAGTCGGGCTTGGCGCGCGCGGCGCGTGAAAGAAGCTCCGCCGCCTCCTGATACTGCCCCAGCTTGTTGTAAGCCGCGCCGAGATTGTTTTGCGCCTTCACGTAATCGGGTTTCAGTCGCAAAGCTTCCTGATACGACGCAACCGCCTGGCGTAAATTCTGCGTCTCGCCAAGCTTCACGTATGCGTAACCGAGATTGTTGTGCGCCACCGGATTACCCGCGCGAAGACGGATCGACTCCTGCAACTCAGCGATCGCACCGCGCAGATCGCCGAGCGAGATCAACAAACTCCCGAGATTCGTTCGTGCCTCGACGTAGTCACTCCGCAACTGAATCGCGCGTCGATAAGCAACCGTGGCTTCGCGATGCTTGCCCGTCATGTAATAAGCGTTGCCGAGGTTGTAGTGCGCATCGGCGGAATCGGTTTTAGCGGCTACGGCTTTTTGGAAACTGTCGACCGCGCGCGGATATTGTTCGAGCATGTATAACACCCCGCCGAGATTGTTCAAGGCATCAACATCGTTGGGCGCGAGCCGGACGGCATTGTTGAAGGCTTCAAGTGCTTCCTGGTAGCGCCCGGCCTTGTACAAAGTCGCTCCGAGGTTGTTGAAAGCAATCGCGTCGTCTTGTTTCAACCGGACCGCGTTTCTCAAAGCGTTGATCGCCTCAGTCGTTTTTCCGAGCTTGTCGTACGTATAACCGAGATTGCTGTAAGCGCCGGCGTTGTCAGCTTGCAGGCGAACTGTCTGTTCGTAAGCAGCGGCCGCTTCGGCAAAACGACCAAGTGTGAGGTAAGTATCGCCTACTGCGGCATGTCCTTCGGCATCCTGCGGCGTAAGCTTGAGTGCTTTCTGGTAGGCTTCGAGGGCCTGTGCATATTGGCCGCGATCGTAGAGTGCGTCTCCATCGTTCTTGAGAGTCTCAGCTTGCTCGCTTGCAGTTGCGACGGTTGCAGGTGGTTGTCTGTCTGTTCTATTGGCTCGCGCGACGTCCGATGAGCGACCCGATCTCGGCGGTCGTTTCACGGCCAGCATTGCAGACGCGCCGCCCACCAGATCTTTAACACGCTTCGGAGTCTTGAATATCACGGCGGCGCCGCCAATGATGTCCTGGCCCTGGAAGGCAAGCGAGCCACCGATGTCCTGCAGGAACACCGCCAATGCAATAACGAAGGTTAAGCCGCAGATGAACGCGGATGACATGTATCGATTCTCGTTGTTGCCATCATGATCAACGCAACGAATACAATGGCGTTGACTAAGATGTGTAATCCGAAATCCACGAGACTGTGAGCTGCGACGCCGGCGATTCCCAGTATCGCACCCAACTGAACCGGATTTGTATTGCGACGCGCCGCGCGAACAACCGCCACCACAAACCAAACACCGATGGCAAACCCGATGACGCCGCCGCTCGAGAGCAGTTCGAGATAATCGTTATGCGCTTCCTGTGGCGTCATGAGTCCGGAAGCGTCGTGATAAGCCGTGATGCCGATCCAGTAACCACCAAGGCCCACGCCGAGGATCGGGTGTGCCGCAAACATCTTCAAAGTCGCGCGCCAGATCTCGTTCCGGCTCGCGCCTGCGCGTGTAGTTGAGAATTCGTTAGTCGCAGCCTCGAGATTGCTCGCGAGTCGATCGCCACCAACGCAAAGCGTTCCAAAAAGAATTCCGACAACCAGCACGATTACCAGCGCTGCCCGCAACGCAATAGACTGCCGCTTCATTAAAAACAAAGCCGCGACGACAATCTGGACCAGCATCGCCAGAATCCCGCCACGTGAATTCGACAGCACCAGTGCGGTCCAGATCGGAAGCAACAGTGCGAAATAGATCGGGAGACGATCCTTTCGGACGCCGCCGGTGAGAGCGAGCCCGAGTCCGAGCCCTAACGCCATCTCCATCAAATACGCGAAATGGTTCTTGTTGATGAACTGGCCGTACCCCTGGTTTGGTTTGAGCAGCGGAAGGACAAAGCCGATCTGCTGTTGCGTTGTGTGGCGCAGTATTCCAAAGACCGCGCTGGCAATTGCGACTGCGAGGATCGTGTAAACCAACACACGTAGCCGGCGTTCATCGTTAGCGTAGCGATAAAAGAGCGCGAGACACGCGGTGAGTGCGAGCAGTTGAAGAGCAAAGAAGCGTGTTTGATATGGATCGGCGCTGATCGTGTTCCAAACAGAAAAGCCGGCAACTTCAAGTGAACCAAGTGAAAGTGTTTGCACAAACGCCAGTCCCGCGAGCGCGAGCATCGGCAACAAGATCGAGCCACCTTCAACTCTGAAGGAACCACTCACGAGCGCCACAATACAAATCGCAAAAACAGCACAAACAAATGCCGCCTTCCACCACGGCTCAACCGTGCCGTACGGGATGGCGGCGATCACGATGAGTCCAAGTAGCGCGCCAAAGACCGTCTTATTCGCCACGGATGACACGGACGAAAATCCGGATTTATCTGCGTCCATCTGTGGCTACAAAAGCAAAACTTGAACTCTGAACCAGTGGTTGATCCTGCGACGCAAGAATCCGCGCTGCGGCATCCGTAAACTCACGCCGGAACAGATCGCTCAGGTAGTTTGTGTCCACCAATAGCGGCTCACGATCAACGCTGCGGTAGAGATTCAGCCAGCCCCACTCAACCCCATCCTTAACCAGCGGCAGATGGATGCTCCAATCCGAAGTTGAATGAGAATCGCCGCCAGCCTCCCTGGACCACGACCACTCCACACGCCGTCCCGGCTGGCCCACCTCCGCGCTCGCAAAACTAAACTCACCAAACTCCAGCAAGTGGCGCGTGACCTCAAACATCTCGTCAAGATCCGACGTCTTCGACAACGCCAGCGCCGCGCGCCTGACCCGGATGTTATTCGCCACTCGCAAACGCCGATCGACAACATTACGCTTCACGCCTGCCCGTAACTCATCCACCTCGTGATACCGCAGATGTCCCACGGCAATGATCACCGCCACCGAAATCACGAACAACATGAATCCCGTCAGCTTCGATCCCGTTGCCGGAAAGATCAGCGCCACTAAACCAAACAACGCGCAAACACCATAAAGCACGAGCGCCGCACGCCGCTGCGACCAGCCTCGCGCCAGCAACATGTGATGTATGTGTTCGTTGTCGCCCTGGAACACAGGCTTGCGACTAATCAGCCTGCGCCCCATTGTCATCGCGGTGTCGACTACGGGAAAACCAAACGCGAGAATCGGCACGACGATGGCAACCGCGGTCGTCGCTTTCTGCGTTCCCAACACCGACAGAGCCGCCAGCAGAAAACCTGTAAACAGTGCGCCCGAATCGCCGAGGAAGATCGAAGCGGGATTGAAGTTGTAACGAAGAAAACCTGCGAGCGCGCCGCACAACACGAGGGACACCACGATCATCAACGTCCGTTCCTGCGCGACGGAAACGCCGAGAATTACGAGCGACGAAAAGAGGGCGGCGCCCGAGGCCAGTCCGTCTAAACCGTCGATGAGGTTAAAGGCGTTGGTGATCCCGACAAGCCATACGACGGTAATGACAAACGATACAACGACAGGCAGTTGCACAGAGCCGAAAAACGGAATCGACAGCGCGTCAATCCGTCCGCCCATCGCGTAGAACAGCGTCGCGATGAGCCCGAGGGCAGCAAACTTCACAACTGCGTTCGTGCCACGCAAGTCGTCGTAAACACCGAGCAGCAGCACGAGCGTTGCGGGAACAAACAGCGTCAGAAACTCGGGCTTGAAACCACTCAACGTTTGCGTGAGCAGGTTGTCGACAAACGGCAGCAACGAGAGCGCGGCCAGGCACGAGAGGTACAGCGCCACACCGCCCAGACGCGGCACGGCCTTGCGGTGAATGCGGCGGCCATCGCTCGGCACGTCGAGTAGTTTGTATCGTTCGCAGAGACGACGGATGAGTGGCGTCGTGATCAGCGAAGCGATGGTCGCGATTGAAAAGAGGGCGAAGTAGGTTTTCAAGGTTAATCTCCCCCGGAGCTATGAGGCAAAACTTGCAATGAAAAATCCTGTAAATCGTTTCCTGCTTCTATGACTTCGATCAGTTGCGGTAAGAGGTGTTGTTTTGCGAAGGGCGTTACGGGTTGGCGTTCACGGAACTGCCTTGCTTCCAGAATGGCTGTGACGACAGCGTCAACATCACCATGGCGTGCGAGAAAGAACTTGCCTTGCTGTGTTGCGATGTCGGTGACGTGACTCGGCTCGGGACCAATGTAAAGAACCGGCGCGCCTACAGACAAAATGTTGTAGACCTTGCACGGGTGAACAATGCCGACAAATTTTTCACCCATGACGACGGTATGCAGATCCGCCGCGGACAAAGAACTCGAAAGCTCGTTCAGCGGTTGGTAAGGCAAACACTTCACGTTGCTCAACCCCGACTGACGCACCTTCAACTGCTCGCTTCCGCCGCCGACGAAACAGAACACGATCTCGGTTTGGGTTGTGAGTGCACGTGCGGCGTCGAGCAGTGTGTCGAGCGGATGACAAGGGCTATGGTTGCCGGAATACATCACCACAAACTTGTCAGACAGATCATGCTTCAGGCGA
Organism: Pyrinomonadaceae bacterium; assembly: GCA_036379695.1. Classification (GTDB taxonomy): domain Bacteria; phylum Acidobacteriota; class Blastocatellia; order Pyrinomonadales; family Pyrinomonadaceae; genus PSRF01. The sequence goes on from DASVGE010000007.1 coordinate 7,118, forward strand.
AACGCTTCCCTTCCCGCAGCCGAATAGCCGACCTGGTCGTCGTGCGACCACGGCGGAATAATTGCTACTCGCCCCGGGTCGACGTTCTTAGCCACTACACGTTCCTTCATGAAGCGATCCAGCACAATCGTTCGGTCGGCAACACGGAAGCTGTAACGCAACATCCGCTGAAACAGACGCGTCATCGCTGATCGTTCGTCGAGCCATCCGGCGGCAATCGCTTCGTCCGGGTTGAGGTCCATCACCCAGAAACAAAGACGACCGCCTTTGAGTTTCACGAAGAGTGCGGCGACAAACGAGATTAGTGGTGGTGAAGTAAGCGCGACGACCAGATCAAAACGTCCGAGCGTCAGCAAACGAAGCGAACATGCCAGCAGAAAAGTTCCGAAGTTCAAAGCACGCCGCCACTTGCTGCTCTTGCCGAATGAGCCCGAACGGATGCGAATGATCTCAATACCGTTCCACCGCTCGCGTCGCGGAAAGCGCACCGCCGGATCGTCATAACCTCGATCGCTCGCGACGACGGTTACTTCATGCCCGCCTTCAGTGAGTGCGTTAGCAAGATCGGTGAGGTGTTGTGCCGTAGAGACCACATCAGGGTAAAAGCACTGATTCAGCAGCAGAATTTTCAAATCAGATCGCCACAAAAAGGCACATAAGGCACAAAATGAATTTGCCTTCTGCTTTAAATCTTTTGTGCCTTATGTGCCTTTTTGTGGCTAAAACCTTTTTGCGGCTACACAGCGACTCGTGTCTTGAAGTCGTCAACCGTCTTTTTCAGTCCTTCGCGCAAGGGTATTGTCGGGTTCCAGCCGAGCAGGGTTTGCGCGCGGGTGATGTCGGGTTTGCGCTGGCGCGGATCGTCCGCCGGCAACGGCATATAAGTGAAGCTCGACTTCGACTCGCACGTCTTGATCACCTCTTCCGCCAGTTGCCGGATCGTGAACTCGCCGGGATTGCCGAGATTCACCGGATCGTGCAGGTTCTCGGTGTTCATCAAGCGAATCAGGCCTTCAATCAGATCGTCAACGTAACAGAAAGAGCGCGTCTGTTGACCCTCGCCATACAGCGTCAACGGCTGCCCGCGTAGCGCCTGCACGATGAAGTTTGAAACCACGCGGCCGTCGTTCTCCAGCATCCTTGGACCATACGTGTTGAAGATGCGCGCGATGCGGATGTCGACTTTGTTCTGGCGGTGATAGTCAGTCATCAACGTTTCCGCCAGACGCTTGCCTTCGTCGTAACACGAGCGCAGGCCGATGGGATTGACGTTGCCCCAGTAATCTTCCGTCTGCGGATGGACGAGGGGGTCACCGTAAACTTCGGAAGTCGAGGCTTGCAGGATACGGGCGCGCACGCGTTTGGCGAGACCAAGCATGTTGATAGCGCCCATCACGCTGGTCTTGACCGTCTTCACCGGGTTGTACTGGTAGTGAACCGGCGACGCCGGGCACGCAAGGTTGTAGATCTGGTCCACTTCGAGAAGTATCGGCTCAGTGACGTCGTGGCGCTGCAACTCGAACCGCGGGTTGTCGAGCAGATGAAAGATGTTCTCGCGCCTGCCGGTGAAGAAATTATCGAGACATAGCACTTCGTGTCCCTCGCCGACGAGCCGCTCACAAAGATGCGACCCGATGAACCCCGCGCCACCCGTGACTAAGATCCGCATTATCCTATTCTCTCCTCACCGCATAATTCCCGAGATACAGCACATCCATCTTCGTCTTTTGGAAACACTCGATCGCGTGCTGCGGCGTGCAAACAATCGGCTCGTTTTCGTTGAACGAAGTATTCAGAACTACCGGCACGCCCGTCAACGCCGCGAAATCCGAAATCAACTGATAATAGCGCTCGTTAACTTCACGCGTGACGGTTTGCAGGCGTCCAGAGCCATCGACGTGTGTCACTGCCGGAATCTCTCCGCGACGCTCCGGCTTGACCTGATAGACCATCAACATCGTCGGCGCCGGATGCGTCTGCTCGAAATAGTCGCCCACGCGCTCTTCCAGTATAGACGGCGCGAACGGACGAAACGGCTCACGCTTTTTGATCCGGTCGTTGAGTATGTCTTTCATCTCAGCGCGCCGTGGATCGACGACGATCGAGCGGTTTCCAAGCGCTCGTGGACCAAACTCCATGCGCCCCTGGAACCATCCTACGACTAAACCCGCTGCGATGTCCTGTGCCGCGCGCTTTGTCAGCTCTTCATCAGAGTAGTGCTCGAAAGGCAATTCACCTTCGGACAATGACTTTTTGATCTCGTCGCCGGTGAATTGCGGCCCGGTGTAAGCGCCAGTCAGCACCTCGCCGCGTTCGGATTTCAGAATGCCATTGTAAATCTGGTAACAAACGCCAAGCGCCGTTCCGCTGTCACCCGCTGCAGGTTGAATAAACAGGCGCTTGAACGGAGTGTTCAGCAAAATCTTTCCGTTCATCACCGAGTTGTAAGCTACGCCGCCAGCAAGACCCAGATCAGTCATTCCGGTTTTCTCGTGCAGGTGATTCAGGATGTGAAAGCCGACTTCTTCAAGCCGCAATTGCAGGCTCGCTGCGATGTCACGATCTCGATCCGAAAGCGCGGCGCCGGGCACGCGTGGTGGCCCGAAGAGGTGCGCAAACTCATCCGAGAAGACGCGGCCGATCACCGGCGAGCCCTCGTCCCACGTCATCTCGACGCCTTCAGCGTGATGACGAAAGTAGTCGAGATTCAAACGAAACTGTCCGTTCTCTTCGGTGCGAATGATTTCGCGAAACTCGTTGATGAACCGCGGTTGGCCGTACGGCGCCAGGCCCATGACCTTTCCCTCATCGCCGTAATGCGGGAAGCCGAGAAACTGCGTGGTCGCGGTGTAAACGATGCCCGTCGAGTGTGGATACTCAACCTGGCCCAGGACATCGATGGAATTTCCCTCACCCAGCGCCCACATGGTCGAGATGAAATCGCCAAAGCCGTCGATCGACAAAAGCGCGGCCCGATCGAACGGTGAGACAAAGAAACAACTGGCGAGATGGGCCCGATGATGTTCGACGTTGTGAAAGCGCGCGCGCAGTTGTTTCTTCGAGACACCAAAGACCCGCGCAAGCTCATCCTTGAGGTCACGCACTTTCGCAGCGTTACCGAGCCGGTCCTTAATTTGATTCAGTTTCGTAATCCGTGTGGCGGCAAAGAGGATCTTCTTGTGCAGGTGCGCCGACGGATCGCGGGAGATCCCAACGTGGTCCAGATCCTCAACGCCGATACCAGCGACGTGTAGACAGTAGCGAATCGCCTCCTGCGGAAAGCCTGCAGCGTGCTTGAACCGGTTGAAGCGCTCCTCCTCCGCCGCAGCGATCAACTTCCCATCACGAACAATCGCCGCCGCGGCGTCGCCGTGATACGCATTAATACCGAGAATATACATCTGCGTTTATCCGCGTAAATCTGCGGCCCAGATTGACCGCCAGCATCAACTCCGCGGCCGTCCTTTGGAACGCATAATAAAACCCCTGCCAGCCATCAAAGATCCCGCCACGAACGATCAAGCAATAAACGAGCATCGCCGGCGGCGCCACAACCCGCCAGCGTCTCAATCGATCGGCCCGGCTCAGCTCGAGCCGATCCGCTGCGCGCAGTTTTTGTGCTTCCATCTCCGTGTAGCGTTTTTGCGAGGCGAACCAACGCCGCAGCGACTTGCGATCATCATGAAGCAACGGCGCTTGCAGTTCCTCGATCGATCCTTCAACCGCGACTCGCTGCGTGTGCCCGTCCTGGATGTATGAAGCCGCATCGCGACGGTAGAGCACGGTGACTGGTGGATAGATGCCACTACGGAGTTTTTTTCCGTTGATGCAATAGATGAAGTTCGCGCGATACCCGGCAATACTGGCATCCGGTCGCAGCTTCTCGAGTTCCGCGACCAATTCTTTTGTCACGACGTAATCAGCATCAAGCGCCAGCACCCACGGCGTCGCGATTCCCGTCTCCTTCAGCCCAAACTCCCACTGATTCCGATGCGAATCAAAAGCTCGCTGCACAACTCGCACCCCTGGAACCGAACGAGCAATCTCCACCGTCTCGTCATCGCTAAAACTATCAACCACGACAATCTCTTTGGCCCAACTCAAACCCGCCAACGCGCGCGCGATATTTGGCGCTTCGTTGTAGGTGAGTATCAGTGGCGTGATCTGATCAAGCACGAAGAATTTCCGTATAAAGTTGCGTCAAGTCTCGGGCGGCGTTTTCCCACGAGTACTTTTGCGAGAGTTGTTTGCCTGCTCGGCCTCGTCTGGCGAGTTCTTCTTCGCCCTGTAAAGCTTCAGCTAATTTTGCCGCTAACGACTCTTTGTCGATCGCTGAAATCCAGCCGGCCTTGGCGGATGCGATCTCAGTAGCGAGGTTCACGTTCGGACTCACCAGCACCGGCACCGAGTAGGCCAAAGCTTCCATCACACACAATCCAAAATTCTCCTGATGCGACGGCAACGCCAGCAACGACGCACGACTAAGCACAACATTCTTCCGTTCGCCTTCCAACCAACCCGTGAACAGAATCCTGTCTCCCTTAACCTTACTCTTAAGCTTTGCGACATACTCACTTGGCCCATCTCCCGCCAACACGAGTCGCCAGCGCGAAAACGTCTCGTCCAACGACTGAAAAGCATCGATCAAAACATCCAAACCCTTCTTCGGATGCAGACGCGACAATACGAGCACGTAAGGATCACGAGCGAGCTCGGGAAAATGATCCGCCAGGTTCTCGCTTGTAGTTGAAGTTTCGATACCGAGCGCGATCACCTTTCCGTGATTCAACCCCAGCAGTCTTTCGGTCGAAAGCTTCTCTACTTCACTGGTGTAATGCACCGCCGCTGCTCGCTGAAGCATTGTCTTGCCGGAGACCTGCCAAAACAGACGCTTGCGCACAGACTTCTGCGTCATGCTCCAGGGGTCCAGCGTACCGAGCGGCCGAATGACGTATGGAACACCGGCGTCACGACAAGCACGCGCAGCGGCCACGGACGAGTGGTTGAAGATCGCATGAATGTGGGCGAGATCGAAGTGTTTTATGTTTGCGCTGAGCCAGGAAGCCATCGTTCGCGAGTACTTGAACGACTCGCCCCATTGCGAATGAAAGAACCTTGCGGGCACGCCTTTGTAGTCGAGAACATTGCCGTTCGTGCCCGGCAATCCAGCGTCGGTAGTAACCAGCAAGACTTCGATTCCCTCTCGCAGCAACGCGCGGCACATCGGAATGATCGCGGTGGCCGGCCCGCCCGAACGTTCGGAAACAGAGGGAATGATGTGCAGGACTCTCATGCCGAGGTGACGCCGTTGATCTCACACCACTTAGCAAGCACATAAAGCGACCACGGGCGCGACCAGCCAATGGCGTCTGGCCTCCGAAGAAAGGTATGCCAGATCCTTCTTACTGCCCCGGTATAGAATGCAGGGCCGACTTCTTCCAGTACTGAAGAGACCTCGTGTCGCAAGTTTTGCTGTAACCACTTCTCGAACGGCAGTGTGAACCCCATTTTAGGTCGAGCCATAAAATCTCGCGGCAGCAGATCTCCAATCGCATCGGCGAGCAAAGGCTTTGCGGATCCTTCACGTAGTTTCCACACACCGGGTACCGAGAGCACGTAATCGACAACTTTCATATCGACAAATGGAACACGAACTTCAAGCGAATGGGCCATGCTCATCGCGTCTGTGTCTCGCAGCAGCGTGTTGGTCATGTAGCCGCTCAACTCGAGTTGCGAAATGGCGTTCACGATGTCCGTGTCCTGGTGATGCCCTTTGCCTTCTTCATAAACATACCGCGTGATTCGCTCCACGTCCTCCGGCGAAAAGAGCTGACGGGAAATGCGATAAACGTCTTCCGCAGTGCCTTCGCTATTTGCCAACTGCCAGAATTTCTGACGCTTTATGGAGCCATTTACAACGATCCGTCCTATCCCCGACGCAGCACTTAAAATTCTCTTCGACACCTGCGACATTGCTGATGCGAGTCTGACTGCGCGTCTAAAACTCGGATACCCAGCGAATAATTCGTCACCACCAAGACCCGAAAGAGCAACCGTGATTCCCGCATTCTTTACTGCCTTCGAAACGACGAAGGTGTTGATGCCATCCATCGTCGGCTGATCAAGGGCGGCGATCGCCTCGGGCAGCATCTCTATCAACTGATTTTCAGTAAGCCGGATCTCGTGGTGTTCGGTTCGGAATCTTTCGGCGACCGCGCGTGAGAATGGCGCTTCGTTGAACGCGGGTTCATCAAAGACTACGCTGAACGTTTGTGGAGTTTGATAACGGCTCGTCAGGGCGACCAGCGCGCTCGAATCCATCCCGCCCGAAAGGAAGATGCCGAGCGGCACGTCGCTTACGAGATGAAGTCGAACCGATTCCTCCAGCTCGGCGCGCAGCCGCGCCACCGCATCTTTCCTGTTAACCGCGACAGCTTCGCGCCTCGGAACCGCAAACTCAACGTCGCGCCTGTCATTTGCTGAGACCTGCAAATAATGTCCCGGCAACAACTGTTTAATACCTTCGACAATCGTGAGCGGCGCAGTGACCGAGCCACAAGCGAGATACGAAGCAACAGCGGCATGGTCAATGCGACGCGGCACTAACCCGCTGGCCAGCAGCGCACGCAGTTCTGAAGCAAAAACGAACTGGTCTGTGGTGTAGCTAAAATAAAGCGGCTTGATACCCAGCGGATCGCGCGCCAGCAGCAACTGCTGTTTCTGATTGTCCCAGAGCGCCATGGCGAACATGCCGCGCAGTTTTTGAAAAACATCGACACCCCACTTGCCGTAACCACGAAGCACAACTTCAGTGTCAGTATTTGAGATCCACTCACCGCCAATCTCATTGCGCAGCTCTTTAAAGTTGTAAGTCTCGCCGTTATACGTAATCCAGTTTCCTGTCTCCGGATCGTGCATAGGCTGATGACCCGCAGCAGAAGTATCGATAATCGCCAGCCTGGTATTACCAAGCACGACTTTCCCAAGCTCCGCGACCCCCTCATCATCCGGCCCGCGATGCCGCTGCGCGCGGTTCATCCGCACAACCGGATCAGCGGAAATCTGCTCTGCACCAAAGACGCCGGCGATGCTACACATCTATCCGTCTAATCCGCGGCCCATGCTCCAATCGTCTCTTGCGCGAAACGACAGAATCGATCCGCACCACTTTCCAACGTATGCCCACTCACACTCTCTTGCGCTCGTTGCCCCAACTCACGCAACGGCATCGACGCCGCCTCGCGCATCGCACTCAGCAACGCCTCTTCGTCACCAGCCGGAATCAACCACCCATTCCGACCCGTCTCAACAAACTCGAGCGCCGCACCCATCCGATCCGTCGCAATTACCGGCA
>DASVGE010000008.1:0-31196 GCA_036379695.1 Pyrinomonadaceae bacterium
TTATAGCACCACAACCAAAATTTTCACGCGCTACGTGAGGAGCGCCATGTAACATTGCTCTCCTGACGGAGTGCAGAAACTTTTGTTTACGATGGCTATAAACATCGTGCTCCTACGGAGCACAAACCTGACTATTAATCAACCACTTCGACTAATCAACCACTTCGACAGCCTGCCCCGATTGCAGGTTGCCCGGATCGACGATCACTTTTTCTCCGACACTGATTCCCGACACGATCTCCGTGAAGTCCGTGCTGCGCCGGCCGGTCGTGATCGGTTTCTCCAACGCCTTCCCATTCTGAATCACGATCACTTTTTCAATACCCGCAAACGTAACGATTGCGTTATTCGGAACAGTCACCGCCATCTTCGCATCGTTGGTCACGATCTCGGCGTGCGCAAATGAACCGGGACGCAGCTTTCCATTATTTCGCACGTCAGCTTCAACTACCAGCATCCGGTTCTGCTCGGCAATCACGGGACTGAGCCGCATGATCTTGCCGACATGGACATCCGGATCACCCTCGATAGTTACACGAACATCCTGACCCGTACGCACGGTAAGCGACTCGCGCTCCGGTATCTGAGCACGCAATCGCAACGGATCCATCCGCACGATATTGACGACCGGCGCGCCCGCCGCAAGAAACTCACCGATGCTCGTTAGCTTTTCCTGAACAACGCCGTCTAATGGAGCAACTACAGAAGTGTCTTTTAATTGTTGACGCGCCAGCGCCAACTCCGATCGGCGCTGCGCCAGAATGCCCTGACGATTTCGAATCTCTTCGTATGCGTCCTGATAACGTCCCTCCGCAACTTTGAAGGTTGCGTTAGCCGAATCAAACTCCGCCTTTGCGATCACGCCCTGCTCAACCAGGCGCGCCGCGCGATCACGGCTGTGTCGAGCCTCGTCGAGCACCGCGCGCGCCTGTCGTACTGTCGCAGTTTGTTCAGGATCGACGCGGTCGTTAGGTCCATCCGGCGCGAGGCCAAGCCGTGCACGAGCCTGCGCCAACGAAGCTTCGGCTTGCTGCACACGCAACCGGTAATCTTCCGAATCAACGGTGGCGATCACCTGACCGCGTGAAACCACACTGCCGAGATCGACGGAGATCATCCGCACCCGTCCAGGGACCTTCACACTAACAGTTGTTTGATCGTAAGCGGCGAGGGTGCCGTTGGCTTTCACAGTTTCGCCAAACGGAGTTTCAGCAACGACTGCGGTTTTGACCTGGCGCGCGGGCCGATTATCTGCACCCCGCTGTTGCCTGGTCGAAGCCTGGTAATCACTCTTGCAGGAAGTCAAAAAAAGCGCCGCCAGCAAGAGCGACACCCCTAGTAAAGGTATCCTTAACTGAAACATCCTGTGCAGTTTATCACGCGCGCGAAAGCGAGTCCCGAAAAGCCACAGGCAATCAGGTAAAGTTATGTAAAGTTACGTAAAGCAATTGTAAATTTTGGCTAGAAACCCTTCCGGATCAGATACGACATCTTGATGAAAACTGTCCGTGAATTGCGGCGAAAACCGGGGACGACATTTCGCGTGAAAGGATGCAGGCTGTCGTAGTTCAGATCGTCGTTGTACCCGGCGTAGAACGCTGTGCCGGGGCTCGGCGTCCAGCCAAACAAAGCCTGGGCTCGCATGCGAGAGTTCAGGGTGTTGTAATCGAGAATGAGGCGCGCAAAGGTAGCCTTGGTGAACTGGTAAGTGCCGCGCAACGTCATGATGTTGATCTTGTACGCGACGCGATCGGTGTCGTAGCGTCGCAGGCGTTGACTGTTGATGCTGAACTGGGTGCGCAACTCGTTGGTAGGTTGATAAGTGATGTTGGCGTTGAATTGAAACAGGCTGCCGCGACCTGGATCGAGCGGCGCTTTGTCTCCCAGCAGCAACGCCGCCGGACTCACACGCGGATACTTGTCGCCGTTACCGAAGTCGAGATCGAAGTGACCCCAGCGGTTCGTCACCTGGCCGTTGAACTGAATCTTCTTGCTGTAGTTGGAGCCTGCAAAAAACGACAGGTGCTGTTTGTCCGAAGCTCGCTCGGTGCTCTGGCCGAAGAAGGTACACTTGTTCTCGACCGCAAAGGGATTACACGGTTTCGCTTCGCGTGTTGGACCAAACTCGTGATCGAACAGGCGCTCGTAACCCGGTTCCCACCACATGCCCGCCCAACTGTTCCGTGGTAATTGCAACTCGACGAGGTTCTCGCTTTCCCACGCGTACATCCGTCCCTGCCAGTCGTAATCGAAGTGCGTCAACGTGTGAACGTGATACGAGATGATCTTCTTCCTGGGATTCGGATCGGAGTTGTAGCGAAGGAAGCCGTAATTGAAGTTTGAATTGGTGCGTTGGACAAACCCGACGTCTGCGCGGTAATCGCGCGTAAATCCTTCGCCGTAGATTTCCCAGCCCCAGTTGCGACCCGAAACGTTGTAGCTCGTGGTGTAAGCGAAGCCGTTGCCGGTGCGGTAACGAGTCTCGCCGTCGTTGGGATCGAAAAAGAAGTTACGCGAAGTTGTTCCGAGCGTCTGGAAGGTTAAGGTGGTTTGCTTGTCCAGACGAAAACGACCATCGATTCCCAACACCTGGTTGTGCTTGTCGATGAAGTTGTAACTCGTCGCGACCATACCGAGCGAGTTTTCCTTGCCGACGTCGCGTTTGAGTCGCAACACGCCGATGTAAGCGTTCTTGTCGAGAATTCGTTCGTTGTTGCAAACAGTCTTTGAATCAAGAAAACGCTTCTCGATACAGCCGTTCAGGTTGCCACGATCGTCGGCGCTGAGATTTCCTGGCCCATTGTCGCTCGCGACCATCAATCCAAACGTGTTACGGCCCAACTTTCCCGTCGTCTTCACTGCCACGTCCGGATCGACGATCGAGCGCGTGTGTACGGCAGTGATCGGCGTCTGAAAGATGTCGATGCCTTCGAGGAAGAATGGCCGCTTCTCGGGAAAGAAAATCGGGAAACGCTGGTTCGCCGTGACCACCAGTTGATCCGCTTCGACCTGCGCGAAATCAGGATTGACTGCCAGATCGATCGTAACGGCCGAGCTCGGGATGAACTTGGCTGTCAATCCGAGATCGAGTCCGACAGGCTCGTTCACGATGCGGCCCGGATCGGTCTTAGGATCAAGCACTCCAAAGTTACCAACGAAGCGGCTGTTCTGGGAGACGGTCACACTCGGAATCAACTCGATGGTACGTTCGACGGAAAGGTCCTCGAGTCCCGTCAGGTGTCCGGCCTGGCTCAGTTGACTGTCGATACTGCGGGAGAACGGCATCCACGAATCCATTTCCCTTTCGAAGCGCTGGATGCGGCGGAAGAAGTGCGCGCCCCAGAGTTTTCCTTTTCCGGCCTCGAAACGCAGTGACTTGAAAGGGATCGCAATCTCGATGTTGTAGCCGGTCTCGTGGATGATGCCTTTGGATTCCAGCAACAGGTCGACACTCATGTCTTCGCCACGGCCTTCCGTGATAATGCCGTCGCCCTGAATTCCATGTGGGTTGAAGAAAAGTTCAAACGCTTTGCGCTTGTCGTTGAAAGTATCGAGCATGACTCCGACGTAGTCGTCCTGCCAGATATTGTCGCGCTTGGCGATGGTGGCGCGGATTTTGTCAGGCTCGTCGCTGGCTTTGAACGCGATGTAGAGAAACTTCGGATCGTAACCCAGGAGAACTTCGGTCGGTTTGGAAGGCGGCGTGTTGTCGCCGGGCTGAATTTGATAGAAGTCTTTCAGCACGACCGCCTTTTGCCAGATTTCTTCGTCGAGTTTGCCGTCGATGACCGGTGGTTTATCAAACTTTGGAATGACGATGGGATTGGATTTTTCCGGCGGGATGACGAAGGCCGTCTGAGCACTCACGCAAAACGCAAGGCTCACAATGAACAGAATGCTACGCGGGAGATGCGTGCCGATTTTCATTGGGTTTATCTGGCCGCAGATTTTCACGGATATAAGACGCGGATTCGATCCGTTTTAATCCCTGAAATCTGCGGCCTAAAGGACTACTGCTGGGGGCGCAGAAGAATTTTTCCGTCGCCAGTCTTGAGAACGAATATCTTGCCGCCGTTGCCGATGCGCCAGCGTTTGACGCGCGGAGAAGGAGTAATGTCTTCAGCAACGTTGAACCCCTCGTTGCTGATTTCGTCTGGGGCGTTGGTTTCGATGGTGAAGCTGGAACCAGCCGGCACGGTGAGCGAGATGGTGCCGTCGCCGGTTCGTGCTGAAAGCGAGTTGAAGTTGCCATCCAGTGCGATTTCGCCGTCGCCGGTGCGAGCATCGACCTGACCGTCAAACTTGATCACGCGGATCAGACCGTCGCCCGTGTTTAGCTGAAGTTGTCCGCCGCCATTCGCCACTTCGATTGGACCATCACCGGAACGAAGCGTGATCTGGCCCGTGACTCCTTCGAGATTCAGCGCGCCATCACCGGAGGAAACGTGCAGGCTTGATTGCCGGGGCACGTAAACGTCGAACTTTACGCTGCCGTGATGCTGATCGTTGTTGTTGGCAGTGATTGTTACGGCGCTTCCCACCTGTTGCGCCTGAATGTTGATCTCTTTGAGACTGTTTTCATCGTGGGAAGCCTTGACGGCGTTGTACATCACTTCAGGTTTGTCCCAGCCACGAATGGTCACTTGTCCATCGAAGGTATTGATCGTTACTCGCGGCGAGCCACTCACCGCAAACGTCCGTGTTTCCTTGGCGGTGAACCGCTCGCTATAAACTTCGCCTCTCGATTTGACAATAACTTCCCGCTGCACTCGAGCCTGTTCACGCACCACTTGTCGCTGCGCACGCTCCATTTCACGCTGCGCTTCACGGATCGCGTTATTAACCTCCCGTGCAATTCGCGCGGTATTGACGCGCGGTCGCGGTGTCGCGGGCACATCCACGTTCACATCGACATCTACGTCCACATCCGCGTTACCAGCTTCGGTCCCGACCGAGGTGCCGGGGCTCAGCGGAAGTCCGTCCTGTGCGTGACCGATCTTAATCGCGCCGTTGACGTTGCCGAGTTTGATGCGTGGACCACCGGTACCGATCTGGCCGTCGAGACTGTGTCCAACGTACTCGCCGTGTTTGACCTTCAAACCGAAGTCGCTGGAGATGCCGCCGTGAACCGTACCCGCACGAATCGAAGCGTTAGCATTCGACGGGATGATCAGCGTCACGTTGCCGTTAACTGAGCCCAGTTCGATGGCCTTTGACGCATCGAGTTGCGTAAACGTAGCGTGCAGTGGTCCATTGATGGTTGACAGCCTGGCCTCACCCGCAAGACCTTTAGCGATAACTTTTCCATTAATCGAAGAAGCTTTGACGTTGCCTTCCACGCCGTCGATATCGATCGAGCCGTTTATCAGTTCGACCGACTCGAGCACTGCCTTGCGCGGCACGGTCAACGTGTAATCAACGATCGCGGGATTGTCGTAGCGCCGGTGGTCCTTGTAGAAGTTCTGATTCTCTTCCGGATACTCGGTTTTGATTCTGATGTTTTCTTCAGTGGCGTTGACTTCGATCTTGGCTTCGGCCAGACGTTCTTTGCGATAAGCTCGTTTGATGGCGTCGAGTTGGACTGCCGATCGATCCCAGACTTTGATCTGTACGCCGCCATTGATGTTTTCGAGACTGACGCGACCGGTAGGCGACAGTGGATAAGTTTGATGAAATTCTTCGCGCACCTCGTCGCCGGGTTGTTCGCCCGGCTGCTCACCGGTAGCGGTGGTATCTATCGTCGTCGGAACTGACGGCACGGGCCGCTGTTCCTGACCGGTTCCGCTTGCTGCTACTGGCTCAGTTCCATTGCTGGCCAAAGCGACGATTAGCAAAACCGCACTAATGAGGCTTTTCGTTAACATTTGTTCTCTCGTTCCTATAAAAGAAGGTTTATTAACCGGCGATGCGTAGATTAATACTACGATTTAAAGTCTTCAAAATCATTTCCCGATCGCGAGTGTTAATTCTGAATGAGCCGTTTCTGCGGGTCTTGGCTTTTGACGGAGTCGGTGGTAAAGGCGCCATTGTGAACGACCTTACCGGAAAAGTTGAAACGAACGTTTCATCCGTTTCATCGTCGGCCATGTGGACCGAAGGAATCCGCACTTCAAACTGCACCGGATCAAGATCGATACGTCGCACTTTCTTCACTTTGATCACGTCGCCCTTGTTCGATCGCTTCACTATCACGGGCGCTTCGATCTCGGGCGTCACTGCTTCGGCAACGTCTGTCAGCCAGGGAAGTTCAACAGCCGGAATCGACTGCTTTGATTCGCAACTTTCGGCTTTAACAATCATCGGCGCCGGCGGCTGCGGGACGTCAACGGGAACAATCGTGGCGGACCAATCGGCGATCAGGCGACTGGCGTCCAGACCGAGCTGCTGAATCTGGTTCAACTCCTTCATGGCGCTCGAGAATGCGGCCAACGCGACCACCAAAAGCAGGATTATCCTGTAGCTCGCCTTGTCGTTGTTCTGTCCCGTGCTTTTCATTCCCTTGACCCCTTACTTTTAAGGCCGAGAGCCGTCAGTTCTGAAGTAACTAGTTCCAACCGCCCTCGGCCCTTCTGCGTTGCTCTATAGTCAGAACACCGACCTATGAAGGGTTGTGACAACAATTTTTAGCCACAAAAAGGCACAAAAGGCGCAAAAGATAAATCCTTGCAGATCCAACTCTTTTGCGCCTTTTGTGCCTTTTTGTGGCTAGATCTTTTTCAGGCGGACGGTGCCTCCGAAGGAGTTAACGGAGATAGTCGCGTCGCCGGAGCCGCAGACGGCGGTGATACGTCGCAGAACGTACGGAACGACCACCGGAGGCCTCTCGACCCTGATCGGAGCTACGATTGGTCCGGCTTTTGGCGCCTTGTCTTTTGGCCCCGGCGGTGTGGCCCTGGTTTCCGGAGCCTTCCTGGGCGGCGTCGTAGGCGGCGCTGCCAGCGCTGGCGCATCCGGGAGGTATTTCAACGTGAAGTCAGAAACGATGACGCGCTTCTCCGAAACCTTCGCATTCAATTGAAACGACGAGTCAGCGGGCATCGCTAAAACCACGTTGCCGGTAACGCTCGTGAAGCCGTAATTGCCGGACTTCGCCAACGGCCCCGACATCATCATCGTTCCACTGACTGTTTTTGCTAAAAGGTTCGGCGTACTGACCCGATCCAACTGAATATCGCCGCTGACAGTCCCGACCTCAAACGTGTCGTCCTCAGACATCGCGCGAACATTAAAAACCTCAACACCACCACCGGCCGAATTCAAATGAACGCGCCCACTCGAATCCCGCAGTGAAATACTGCCGCCGACACTTCCCGCCTCAACCAGTTTAGTGGCCCGTTCGATATTGATGTCGCCGTTTTGAGAACCGGCATAAGCTCCGGCAACTCCCGCGATCCAGATATCACCATCACGCGTTTGCACCTGAACGGTCGCACCGGATGGTACTTCCATCTCGACGTCCGCCAGCGCCTGGCAATCGCGCCTCGGATGCGAAGCGGAACCTTTTGCCATCACCATCACGTCAACGCGCGTGGCGGGCCTGGACGTGTCTTTGGTCCTGTCGATACGACGAAAATCGAGCTCCACGGCGTCGATTGAGCGGACGCGTATCTCACTCTTTTCCCAGCCGCGGACTTTCAGTGTGCCGGAGGCAACACAAAGAGTCACAACGGCTTGCGGATCGACGGTGAGCGAGCGCTCGATCTTCTCGCCCGGTTGTCGTGACTTTGTATCGTCGTGAGCGAGGGTGGAACCTGCCAGAGAGAGAATGAGGCCGGCTACTACACAAACTGCGAACAACTTCTTTGTCAACTTAGAACCCGGCCCTTTCAGTGTCGCGGACCTCCGACTCGCGCGTCGGCGATCGTATTGAGGAGGTCTACTTTGCTTTGATAAGCAGCAAACATGAAATCGGCCGCGTCAGGATCATTCGGATTACTCTTCGCTGCGCTACGAGTAGCGGCAATGGCCCGATCGACAACTGCGAGGTTGCGTTCGTATTCAACCTGGAGTGCCGGTCTCATGCCCTGTTTGTTCGATTTGATGGTGGAGTCGAGCCGTGCAATGGTTTGCAGGTAGGCGCGCTCACCCGGGATTAATTTTACGGGAGCGGGAGCAGCTTTCGGCGCTGAGTTCGCGGTAGATTTAACTGGGCGATAACTTCCTTTACTTTCGATGTTAGGTCTTACGGGCGTTGAGATTTCAACTGGCGCCGGTCGAACGCCAGCCTCACCAGGGGTGACCGCTTTGGCAATTTCAACATTGGCGGGCTGCTGTGGCGGAGGTGTTGAAACAACCTGCTCGGGAGTTCTCAGCTTTACGACGCCGACGATGGCTGCAAACGCCAGCACCACCGCTAAACTCGCATAACCCAACGTTCGCTGTGTTCCAAAGTTGAGCAGACCGGCGAAGAAACCGGCGAGACCGCGGGATTTTTCCGATGACGTGGCAGTTGCGAGGCGCTCACCCAAAACCGCCTCGTCAATGCGCTGGCGCAGCCGTTCCGTGGGCACATTCGCTTCAAACTCCGGCGCCAAAGCCGTCATGAGGAGTGCCGACTCCTCTTCCAGTTCGCGTGCCGCTGCGGCGCAAGTCGCGCATGAAGCCAGATGCGACGTGACGCTTTCCATCATCTCGAGGGAAAGTTCACCGTCGAAATAGCACTGCAGCTTTGCCTCATCCAAACACCGTGTCATCGTTTGCCTCCGATCTTCCCGTACACCCTCGCAAACTCTTTGCGCCCGCGTGCGACGAGGCTACCGATGTTTGTCTCTTTAAGCGACAAGCTGGTAGCGATCTCGCGGTATGAGAGTCCCTGTTGTTTGAGCAGCAGGCAACTTCTCATCGGCTCTTTTATTTTGTCCAAAGCGCGGCGGGCTTCCTCGATTGCCATTCGGCGTTCGTAGTCTTCCTCTGGCGCTTCGGCAAAAAAGCCGTTTTCGGTCGTGCTCTTGTGATACTCGTTATCGCGAACCATCGAGCGGCTTTGACCCCGCAAGGTGTTTCGCGCCACGTTAAGAGTCACGCGCAAAAGCCACGCCCGCAGGAGTTCCTCCCCCGGCGTGGCGTTGAGATTGCGATAAAGGCGTAAAAACACTTCCTGCGTCACGTCTTCGGCCAGGGCCGAATCGCGTACGACAGCTCTTGCCGTTCTGAAAACGGCGCGGTGATGGAGGGTAAACGCTTCGTCGAAACTGAGCGGACCTACCGCCTCAGTCCCGATGTCGTTAGGCATGGACTCGATCAAAGCTCTAGCTTGTCCGTTCATCGATCACCGCTCTCTCAACAGTGAAAACACCACAAATGGCGGACTTGTGGCAAGAATCTGCCTGGGAGTCCGGATCTGTAGTATTCGGGCGGGTATTGTAGTCCCGATCCCCGTTTTGCACCAATATTTCGAGCGGTGACAGAATGTTAGTGACCGTACGGGGGAGATCCGTTGCGGTTAACGTGAGGACGTTGTGGAAAGTTCGAGTGTTAACAGCTGCCACGGATTGCACGGATTTGTAAACAGATCCGCGCGGATCTGTTTTGTTAATCCGTGTTATCCGTGGCTGACTTAGCGAACGAGGCGCAGGAAGTAAATTCCGCGAGCCCCTGCAGCCGCAATTACTTCACTGTCAGCCGAACATGCACAGCCGTATAGTCGCCCATCGACGTGCAGAGTCGACAAACACTCTCCCGTGTGCGCATTCCAAAGCTTGAGCGTCCGATCATCGGAAGCCGATATGACCCTCGCCCCATCGGCGCTCACTGCGCAGCCTCTTACCTCAGCCGTATGACCGGTCAGTGTGTGGCACGCAGTTCGGTTCGGCCCATCCCATACCCTCAACTTATGGCCAGCGGAGGCTGAGATGATCGTCGTTCCATCCGCGCTTACCGCGCAGCCAAGCACCGCACCTGCATAGCCGCTCAGCGTGAAGCGCTCGGCACCACTCCACCCATCCCACACCTTCAACGTCTCATCACCAGAAGCAGAGACGATCGTCGCACCATCCGCACTCACCGCACAGCCAAACAGTGGACCCACATGGCCGCTCAACCTGAAGCGTTCCGCTCCGCTTTCCCCATCCCACACCGTCAGCGTCTTATCATAGGAAGCGGAGACTATCGTTGCTCCATCAGCGCTCACTGCGCAGCTTCTCACCGCAAGGCCACTCAGCATGAAGCGTTCTGCTCCGCTTTCCCCATCCCACACCTTCAACGTCCCATCAGCGGAAATCGAAATGATTGTCACCCCATTCGCGCTTACCGCACAGCCTGTCACCCGACCCACATGGCCACTCAGTGTGAAGCGCTCGGCACCACTCCGCCCATCCCACACCTTCAACTTCTGGTCGACGGAAGCCGAGATTATCGTTGCCCCATCTGCGCTTACCGCGCAGTCTGTCACTCGACCTGCATGGCCACTCAGTGTGAAGCGTTCAACCTTGCTCCGTCCATCCCAGATTTTTAAAGTCCTGTCACCGGAATCAGAAACGATCGTTGCCCCATCCGCGCTCACCGCGCAGCCCCACACCACACCCGCATGGCCACTCAGCGTGAAGCGTTCCGCCCCGTTCAGCCCATCCCACACCTTCAACGTCCTATCATAGGAAGCTGAGATGATCGTCGCCCCATCCGCACTCACTGCGCAGCCTAACACCACACCCGCATGACCACTCAGCGTGAAGCGTTCTACTCCGCTCAGCCCATCCCACACCTTCAATGTCTTGTCAGCGGAAGCAGAAACAATCGTCGCCCCATCCGCACTCACTGCACAGCCATTCACTCTGCTCGAATGGCCGCTCAAAGTGAGGCGCTCCGCTCCGCTCTGCCTATTCCACACTTTCAGCGTATGGTCATCGGAAGCAGAAACAATCGTCGCCCCATCCGCACTCACTGCACAGCCGTTAACCCGACTCGCGTGGCCTCTCAAAGTGAGGCGCTCCATTCCGTTCAGCCCATCCCATACCTTCAGCGTCTTGTCAGCAGAAGCAGAAACAATCGTCGCCCCATCCGCGCTCACTGCACAGCCATTAATCCGACCCGCGTGGCCTCTCAGCGTGAAACGTTCCGTCCCGCTCCGCACATCCCACACCGTCAGCGTCCCGTCACGAGAACGAGCGACTATGGTCTCTCCATCCGCGCTTATCGCACAGCCCGTCATCTCACCCCCATGGCCTCTCAGCGTGAAGCGCTCGGCACCACTCCGCCCATCCCACACCTTCAGCGTCTTATCATAGGAAGCGGAGACTATCGTTGCTCCATCAGCGCTCATCGAGCAGCCAAACATCGCACCCTCATGGCCAGTCAGGGTACGCACCAAAGCTGGATGTGGCAGGTCGGGCAACTTGCTGAAAGGCAGAACGCATGGTCGTTTCAGATGCTCTTTCAAGTCCGTCGTTAGCGACTTCAACTCGTCCAGATGTAGAAGGCGCGAAAACAGGGTCCGCGCGATGTCATCCCTCGTCGCACACTGATTCAAAAGATGTCCGGAATTTACAAAGTTGCGCCGCAGCAGCCGGAGCTGATCGTCGTCACTCGCAACCTTCTCTGCTGCTAGAAAGTCTGTCTCGACAGCAAGCGACTTGCGGATAAGTGTTTTCGCAACCAGATAACGCCACTCTTTGACCGTAGTCACCAATTCATCACCACAACCCGCTTCTATCAGGTGATATGCGAGCTGATCCCAAAGATAGGGCTCCTCTGCAGACATTTCTGCCCAACCGCATGGGCGATGAGCGTGGAGCAGTTGTGCGTGGATTGAAGGTAGCTTGTCGCCTTGTTGCTCGATCAGAAACTTTCGCACGACATCGTGAAGACGTATCCGATGCTGGTTGGCATCATAGCTCCATACGAGAGAAAAGCTATTCAATCGGCTGCATAATTCTTCAGTGTCGAATTCATCAAACCCGCCGGTTCTAGCCCACAGCTTTTCCAACGTAGCGAGGGGAATCTCGACATCTTCTGGAAAGATAGCTAGCTCTGCGTAGCGTTCGCGCTCTTGCGCGCTTAAGAGATCAAGACTGACTCCAATAGTCCTTACGACAGCTTGATGCCGTTCATCCGAATTGCGCGCGTCGAAATAAGTGAGTCCGCGCTTATCGAGCGCTCTATTAATCCACGTAACTGCGTCGCGCGGCGATTGACGATCGTTTTCGATGCGATTCCGTAAGGCGCTATTGACTAAACGCAACAGCAGTGGCCACTCACCCAAACGCGATGCAAGCTCTCGCAGAGCACGTCGTACTCCGTCATCCTGATCCAAACCGGCCGCGAGCAGAGCTGTCGCTTCTGCCTGCTGCATTGCATCAACGTGTACCTTTGCAGCGCCTGCGGGTAGCGTGTCGAAGTTCCTCGTTGTTATCAGTCGAGCACAACGGGGGCCACCCTGAATAAATGGATTGAGATGAGCGCGATCCCAGACGTCGTCGATTACGATCAGGAGGTCGCGATCGGCGAGCAGTTCTTTCAAGCGACTGACAGCTGCATCCTGCGTTGTAAAGCCTGGTCGCTCGTCGCCGAGCGTGACGATCAAATCTTCGACTCGACCCGTCAAATCCCCGGGATTTTCACCGAGCGTGACCCAAAGTATGCCGTCGTTAAAAGCATCCTGAATCCGCTCGTCGTGACACAGAGCCTTTGCGAGAATGGTCTTTCCAAAACCACCTGCCCCCTTCAATGCAGCTGTAATTGCGATGGGTTCTTCACGACGTTCATCAACCAGCAGTCGTAGAAGTTGATCAAACTCGAAGGGTCGCCGCACGAAACCTTCCGGAAGATCGCCGGCCATGAAAGGCACGCGTGGCGTCTGGCAGCGACTGTTGAGATCGTTTACGAACGTATTCCACTCATGTTCTAAGTCGTAGATATGTACCTCTCGCATCCAGCGCGGCAAACTGTCGATGTCCAGATCGGGTGTGCCTTTTATCGGATAGACACAAACACTTTGTTGCCGGGCGTAGCGCCATTCCTTGCGCACCGTATCGGACTTCAACGCATTCGGCGTGATCACAAGCGCCATGAACTCAACGCGATCGAGCGCTTCCGTGATCTGCAACCACCAGTCACGTCACCTTCCATGCCGACGCGGTCCTGCCAGAGTGGAATGCCTTCGGCTTCCAGTCGCTGACGTAAGACGTTGGCAAATTTTTCACCATCGCTGCGCGCATACGAGATGAAGACGCCGCTGCGTGCCGTGGTGGGTTTTGAACTGGGCATGGAGGCCTACCCTCGAAGGAAGTCGCACTACTGGATTATCTTACAAGCGGGCTGCGATTCATTCAAAAACAAAACCACAAACATTTGCGTGACGAAAAGTCCATGATTGTCGCTCTCTATTTTCTTGACTCGCTTATCTGAGCGGGCGTATAAGCTGATCAATCACCTTAGTAGCAAGAAATCTCTCCTCAACTGTGTAGGCTGTCTCCCTGAGCCCCCGAATTCCCACCCCCAATGCCGTGCGGCGACTGCGTTACTTACAAGGAGGATAAAACTGTGAAACGTACATCACTTGGCACCTGTGTTCTGCTGTTGGGGCTGCTGCTCGGCACATCTTCGAGTGCTCATGCGGATGCGATATCGATCACCTCCGCGAGCGTGACTAACGTTCAGATCGTTCCCACGGCGGGAACCCTCGTGTTCACAACGCAATCGTTTCCGGCAACATTAGCCAATGCGGTCCTGACGGATGGTTTCGACGGACCTTCAAACCAATCAGTAAGTCCGACCCACGCGCAGGCGAGTATCAGTCTGGGTTTTGCAAGTGCGGCTGCGGACTCAAATTTCACCAACATGTCGTTCAGCGCAAACAGCAACGTCATGCTTTCCGGCTGCCTTTGCTCATGGGAGGCCGAAGGTTTCGCATCTCTAAGGAAGAACTTCATGATCGTTGGCGGTGACGGAAACGTTAGTGTGAATGTGTCGGGGTTGTTGACGACGATGCAGACTTTAATGACAGACCAGTTTAGCTTGTCTGCGGGGTCGACTATTCTCGTGGGCCTTCGGGTGTTCGATGCTTCCGATTTTTCCACCGTCCACAGTTTTTCTTTCGATTCGAGGGTCGCTATCCGGCCGCCCACCAACTCGTCAACGACAGAAATAGAAAGACAACTGTCAGAGCTATTCACCCTCCAATTCAATAAGGAATACGGTCTTTCCATAACCGTTATCGCCAACTCAAGGGCAGCACAGAGTGAAGTTCCAGAACCGGCAAGCGTCTTCCTGCTGGTCTCGGGTCTCGGGTTTGCGGCTGGCTTTGTGCGGAAACACCGGGCAATAAGGCGAAGGAAAGAGTGAGGTGATCCGCGTAAATCCGCGGCTTACCTTCTTTCCAAAACAAAAGATATAATCCCCTTCCTTTGACTCAATCACTACACGACAGTCCATTCATGCGGGCGTGCCGGCGGGAGCCGGTGCCTTATACGCCGGTCTGGCTGATGCGGCAGGCGGGGCGTTATATGCGCGAGTATCGCGAGGTGCGCGCGAAGACCACGTTTCTCGAACTCTGCAAGAACCCGGCGTTGGCGGCTGAGGTTACGGTGACGGCGGTGGAGCGACTCGGGGTCGATGCGGCCATAATCTTTGCGGATATTCTGTTGATACTGGAGCCACTCGGCCTGGAGTTGGAGTTTGCAAAAGGCGAAGGGCCAGTGATTCACAATCCGGTTCGGAATGCTTCGGATGTCGATCGATTACGCGAATTCGAAGACCCTGGTGCGCTGGAGTTTGTTTATGAAGCGATCCGGCAAACACGGCGTGCGTTGAAGCCTGATGTTCCGTTGATTGGTTTTTGCGGCGCACCGTTTACCCTCGCGTCTTACATGATCGAAGGCGGTGGGTCTAAGAATTATGTGCAGACAAAGCGATTGATGTACGACGACCCGGGCGCCTGGCACGCGATGTTGGGGCTGATCTCAAGAGGGCTCGCGAAGTATTTGAATGCTCAGATTGCTGCCGGAGCGCAGGCGGTGCAGTTGTTTGATTCGTGGGTCGGCTGTTTGAGTCCGGATGATTATCGTGAGTTTGTGCTGCCGCACACGCGCAATGTGATCCGCAACATAACGCCGGGCGTGCCGGTGATTCATTTCGGGACTGGAACCGCGACGCTGCTGGAGTTGATGCGTGAAGCCGGTGGCGACGTGATCGGGCTCGACTGGCGCGTGCGCCTGGATGAAGGATGGGATCGGGTTGGTCACGACGTGGCGGTGATGGGGAATCTCGATCCGGTTGTGTTGTTTGCAAAGCAGAATGTGATTCGCGAGCAGGCGAAGCGGATCCTGAAGCAGGCTGGTGGGCGTGCCGGGCACATTTTCAATTTGGGACATGGGATTCTGCCGGAGACGCCGGTGGAGAATGTGATTGCCTTAGTCGAGATGGTACATGAATTATGATGCTTTGTTAGTCGTGTCGTTCGGCGGGCCGGAGGGGATGGATGATGTGATTCCGTTCCTCGAGAATGTTTTGCGCGGTCGTAATGTGCCGCGCGAGCGTATGCTCCAGGTGGCGCATCATTACGAGTTGTTTGGTGGCGTGAGTCCGATCAATCAACAGAACCGCGATTTGATTGCGGCGCTGGAAAGGGAACTGGAAAGAAACGGACCACGACTCCCGATCTACTGGGGCAATCGAAACTGGCATCCGTTATTGCCGGAAACACTGCGGCAAATGGCGAAGGATGGCATCAAGAACGCGCTGGCCTTTGTGACGGCTGCTTACAGTTCTTATTCGAGTTGCCGTCAGTACCTTCAGAACATCAGCGACGCCCAGGCTCAGGTTGGACCAGACGCGCCACGAGTTGAGAAGTTGCGAGTGTTCTACAATCACCCGCTGTTCATCGACGCGAACATCGATCACATCCGCGCCGCTTTGAATCAACTCGACGATCCGGCTTCAGCACACCTCGTGTTTACGGCCCACAGTATTCCCGAGTCGATGGCTGCAAACTGTGATTACGCATCCCAACTTGCGCATACCGGCGCTTTGATTGCGCGCGAGTTCCAGGTCGAAAAGTGGCACATGGTTTACCAGAGTCGCAGTGGCTCACCGATGCAGCCATGGCTCGGGCCGGATGTTTGCGATCACCTGAAGATGTTGCACAGTGAAGGTGTGAGGCAGGTCGTGATCGCGCCGATCGGATTCGTTTCCGATCACATGGAAGTTGTTTACGATCTGGATGTCGAGGCGCGCAGAGTGGCCGACGAACTCGGGATGAAGATGGTGCGCGCCGCGACCGCGGGAACGCATCCATCGTTCGTCAGGATGATCAGGGAGTTGCTGCTGGAACGAATCAACGACGAGGTACCAGCAAACATCTGCGCGCCGGATTGTTGTCGTCTCAGTTAGAGGTTACATGACTGCCAGAGTTGTCATCATCGGCGGCGGCATTTCCGGTCTCGCCGCGGCGCATCGCATTCTCGAACTCAATCCGGCAGCACAAGTCACGGTTCTCGAAGCCTCAAGCAGACTCGGCGGCACGATTCACACAGAATTTCGCGACGGCTTTTTACTCGAACGCGGGCCCGATTCTTTCATTTCCGAAAAACCACAAGCCGTCGCCCTTGCGAAGCGATTGGGGCTCGAGTCGCGACTGATCGAGACGAACGAAAAATATCGTCGCAGTTTCATCGTGCGAAACGGCAGGCTGCGACCGGTGCCGGAAGGGTTTCAGTTGCTGGCGCCCTCGCGCATGTGGCCGTTTATTACCAGTGATATTTTTAGTCTCACTGGCAAAGCGCGGATGGCTGCCGATCTGTTTTTGCCGCGCAGGAACACGAACGGCACGACGGATGAAAGCCTCGCGAGTTTTGTGAGACGACGGCTGGGCGTCGAGGCACTCGAACGCATGGCCCAACCGATGGTCGGTGGCATTTACACCGCCGATCCGGAAACGCTCAGCCTGCGCGCAACCCTGCCGCGCTTTTTGGAGATGGAGCGAGAGCATCGGAGTCTCATACTCGCCATGTTGCGGCAAGGGCGAGCGCAAAAGAGTGGCACGAGCGGCGCGCGTTATAGTTTGTTTTTGTCGTTCGATCGAGGCGTGCAGGTGTTGGTCGATCCGTTAACGCGGATGAACGCGGATTTTCGCGTGAAGACGCGGGCGCAGAGGTTGACCTACGATCACGGGTGGACGATAAGCACAGATACAGGCGAGGTGTTTAAAGCAGATGCTGTGTGTTTGGCTGTGCCGGCTTATATCGCAGCATCACTGTTGACGGGCGAGCTCGCTGACAAGCTGCGACGGATCACATATGCCTCGACAGCGACTATCAACTTTGGTTACAGACGAGCGGCGATTGGGCACGCGTTGAATGGGTTTGGTTTTGTTGTGCCGTTTGTGGAAAAGAGATCTTTGATTGCGTGTACGTTTAGCAGCGTGAAGTTTTCGGGACGCGCGCCGGAGGGGCACGTGCTGTTGCGAGCGTTTGCAGGCGGCGCGTTGCAGCCGGAGATTTTCGCGCTGGATGAATCGGAGTTGGCGGTTCGCGTTGAAGCGGATCTGGGCGAGTTGTTGGGCATCAACGAGGCGCCGCTGTTCATTGAGGTCGCGAAGTGGGAACGCTCGATGCCGCAGTACGAGGTAGGCCATCTCGATCGAGTGAACGAAATAGAAAGACTAGTGAACCAATTGCCTGGTCTCACGCTCGCCGGTAATTCCTATCGCGGCGCTGGAATTCCGGACTGTATTCGCAGTGGCGAGTTTGCCGCAGAAGCGATGATCACTTTCCTAAATTCTGCACCCACTCCGCGTTAGTCTGCATCAAGGGCTGAAAGGCTTCGCGCGGGACAGTCATCTCGATGTGCATGTTGTCGTCGGTGTTGATTTTCGCGCCTGCTACCGCTGGACCAAGCTTCGATTCATCACAAACATACCAACCGCGAATGTCTGCTTCCGTTTTTAGATCAACGCGAGCGAGTTCTGCGCTCATGCGTTGATCTGCGAGCCGCTGGCCTACATGATCGAGGTTCAACGGGCGGTTGCTTCCGATCAGCAGCAGGTCCTTTCCTTTATTCAACCCACCAACACGAAACACCAGCACGTGCGGAAACACTTTGTGATACGTCGCCAGAACGGATCGCAAACTCTCCGTCGACAACTGGTAGATTTGCACCCACTGCACCCATATCCCGTCGTCATTTAAACGCGCGCGCCCGAGCTCGAAAAACTCCTGCGTAAACAGGTTCGCAACACCCGGCACCCACGGATGGCTCGGCTCACTCACGATCATGTCGTAGCGGTTCGGGGTGACACGCAGAAACGTGCGCGCATCGTCGATGATCAGATGCGTGCGCGGATCGTCGAGCGGTCGATTGTTGATGTGATTGAAGAAGCTCGAGGCCTCGACTGTTCCCGGTTCGAGTTCAACACACGTCACCGACTGAACCGGCGACTGCAGCATCGCGCCGACAGTTATGCCCGTCGCATAACCGATGATGAGACCCGTGTCGATCTTCGGCGCTACCAGGAGCGGGAGCTGGCCCAACATGACCTGCGTCGGCATGTCAAAATTACTGTCAGACGCATTCGTGCGCCCGTTGATGGCCATTGAAACCGTGTTCTGATCGCGACGCACGGACACAGTCGCAGTCGGACCTTCCTCGTACATCAACAGTTCACGAACGTCTGGTCCTTCAGCATTCTGATTAGTAGTGCCCTCGCGTGTTTGAGCCAACACTCGCACGAGGCTGTCGTAAGCACCGATCGACAGGTCCGCGAGGTTCATCGGCGGCGCGATGATAAACAGCACAACGGCCAGAATCGGCGACAATCCGATCGCGAGGCTGCGTTTCAACGCCGGGTCACGGGTTGTTTCAGCCGGTCGATAAGCCACGCCCGCCACTATCAAACAGACCGCTGCCGTCAGTAACAACGTGAACCGCGTACTCGTCTGCGGGATCAGGATGAAGCCCGTAATGAACGCGCCGGCGATCGCGCCGATAGTGTTGATGGCATAACTGCGGCCCACCCGCGCCACTGCTTTCGCTTGTTCGCTGCCGGCCCAAACCAGCACCAGCGGCATCACCATGCCCATCAACAGCGCCGGCACGAGAATCAACAACGTCGCGGAAATTATTTGCAGTGACAGCAAACCAAGCCATGAAGATGTCTGAAAACGCAAACCGAGATAGATGAGCAGTGCAGGAATTTTGTTCAGCACAAACAGACTGAGCAGCAAGCTGATCGCTGTAAGCACTTCGACTTTCAAGATCGTCGAGCGCAGGTTGCGAGCCCGATCCTTTCGCGCCACAAACCACGCGCCACCGGCAAGCCCAATCAGAAACAGCGCCACGACGATGCTGAACGCATACGTACTCGACCCGATAATCATCGTGAGGATGCGTGTCCATGAAACCTGCGTACTGATCGTGACAAACCCCGAAGCCAATGCCGCGAACGCCCAGAACGGACCGTTATCAACTGCCACGCTCGACTCATCGACTTCGACGCGAGGCTGTTCGCTCGCTGAAGTAACCTGCGTCCGTCGCTGCAAAACGATCGCGATCACACCGACGACAACATTGATCGCCGCCGCAACTGCAATCGTGGCGCGAACGCCAAGGAACGGCAGCAATACGAAACCCGCTGCGAGAGTTCCCAGAATCGCGCCCGCAAGATTGCACGCGTAAAGCCTGGTAACGGAATTTGAGTCTCTCCCCGAAGAGTGGACCAACGCAGCCGAGAGCACCGGAAGCGTCGCCCCCATCAGCGTGGTCGGCACGAGCAGCACCAGTCCGGAAAGCACGAAACGCCACAAACTAAACGTGAAATATCCCGGCTGAAGCTGCTGCCAGATCAACACGTAGACGTGATCGATCCACCGAAACAGAAACGGAACCAGTAACGCGTAAATCGCAATGCCGATCTCCATCCACCCGTAGGTGCTAAGTGGCTTCCGGATACGCCACGCCAACTTCCCTGCGAGCGCACTTCCCAGCGCCAACCCACCCATAAACGCCGCCAGCACAGTGCTGATCGCGAGCGTCGTCGCGCCAAACACGAGTCCCAACATGCGCGCCCACAACACTTCATAAATCAGCCCCGTCGCCCCCGAGAGAACGAAACAGACGCCAGTCAGGAAGATCGTAGACGACGTGTAAGAAGCAGATTGGTCAAAAGCTTCCGTACGTTCGATCACTGCATTCATTGTGTGCTGTTTTGTGGCTAAAGCTTTTTGTGCCTTTTGGTGGCTAAAGATAGATAACGTGGCTCGTGCGCCAGATATTCGCGGGTATCGATCCCGGCGCCGCTGCGGTCAGCAGGATCGCGTAGTCGTGCTCCACCACGTTGTGCGTAGTTTTGATCTCTACACCATCACCATCAGCCGGAGTCACCAGCGCGAGCCGCCGCAGGCAGCGATAAAGCTGATCCGTTCCCGAACCAAACGGCCCAACTTCTTCACCCAACACCAGCCTCACTTCCGCACGCTCGTCAATAAAGTGCTTGATCAACGACGCCGCCTGGACCACACCACGTTCAAACCGCTCCGCCAGATCTCCCACCGCATTCCGTGGCAGACGCGTATCAAGCACGATCGTAATCCGTCTCTCATCCTCGGAAGTGAACTCGCGTACCGTCAGTCGCCGCGATCGAGCGGTCGCCTTCCAGTCGATGTGCCGCAAGTCGTCCTGCGGTTGATAGTCGCGCATCGAAAACAGATCGTGTCCCGCCCCGCGTCGCATCGCCGGCATGCGCCCGGCATACATCGGCAACAAGTGCAACTCATCACTGATGACTTCCGGTTTCGGATAAACAATGATATCGACATTGCGCGCGCGCAAACGCCGTCGCCGCCGGAAGAACCCGAACGGAAAACGTGTCGACAACTCAAACCCGTCAATCAACACATGACCACGCTTCGGGAAAAGCTGCTCAACCCGCTGCTCTGCCGCCGCATGATGCGGCACGTAACTAAAGTAAGCGAGTAAACGCTTCAGGTGGCGGCGACGGCGTTTCGGATTCTCTTCATCCTCGTTACCAGGACCACGCGCTTCTACCAGGATCGAAAACGACGGCAACACACGCTTGTTGTTACGCAGCGTCACGATCACCGGCGCCGCTTCCGCCGCAAAGATGTGATCCGGAAAGCGTGCCGAAACCGTCAGATCGCGCAGCGAAGTACGCGCCGCCATCCAGCCCACAAACAGTGTCGAAACAAGCACTGAAAACACGAGAAACAGCAGATTATTTCCCGTGTTCCACGCCGCAAACCCCACCACGATAATGATCACGAGAAACACGCCGCCGCCGCTCGTCGGCTCGAAAGGAAAATCGAGGTTCGCAACTTCCACTCTCGCAGAGCGCGCCAGTGGTGGAACGATGAAGATCGTGAGCAGCAACGCAATCAGCAGCGACAGAATTGCCGCGGCACCCGCCAACCCATTTTCGTCTGCACGACGCGCCAGCACCGTGACGAGCGCAGACGTAAGCCCGGCGAGAACGAGCAGCGTCCCCAGCACAATGCGCAGCATGGATGTTTTTTGAGATCTCGGAGCGGCGCGATCAGACTTTGGCTCTGGCTTCACAGCGGAACACTGACGGTTTTCAGGATTTCATTCAGCACGGCTTCTGCTTCTTCACTGCGGCGGAGCGACGATGAGAATCGCGAACTCACCACGATGCGATGAGCAAAAACCGGCACCACCAGTCGCTTGATGTCGTCGGGAATGCAATAGTTTCGATCCTCGCCGAGCGCGAGTGCCTGCGCGGCGCGAAACAGCGCCAGCGTTCCTCTCGGACTCACTCCGAGATCGAGCATCTCCGAATCACGCGTCGCGGCGACAATACGCATCAGATACTGAACCAGCGCATCGTCAACGGAAACACCGGCAACAGCCTGTTGCAACTCGACCACTTCCGGCGCGGTCATCACCGGCCCGAGATCATCGAGCGGATCGGCATACTCGCGATCGCGCAGTATTCGTTGCTCGTCCGCAGGCGCGGGATAACCGATGCGCAACCGCAGCATAAAGCGATCGAGTTGCGACTCCGGCAGCGGATAAGTTCCGTGGTGCTCGATGGGATTCTGCGTCGCCAACACGATGAACGGAGCGGGCAGATTGTGCGTCATTCCTTCCACCGTCACGTGTCGCTCAGCCATCGCCTCCAACAGCGCTGATTGCGTCTTCGGCGTGGTGCGATTGATCTCGTCGGCCAGCACTACGTTGGCAAAAACCGGGCCTGGTTTCCACTCAAAAAGCCCGCTGTGCTGGTTAAATACAGAAAGCCCGATGACGTCAGACGGCAGCAGGTCGGAAGTAAACTGGATACGCTGGAAAGTGCAATCGATGGCACGAGCGAGGGCGTGGGCGAGCGTTGTTTTGCCAACTCCCGGAACGTCTTCCACGAGCAGGTGACCGCCGGCGATCAGGGTGACAATGGCCAGTCGAATGGCTTCCGGCTTCCCTTTGATAACGGTTTCGACGGCGCTCTGGAGTCGCTCAATCTGTTCGACCGCGTTGGCGCTGGCTATCTGACCGCTGCTGATGGGTTCGAGGTTCCGCATTAACTGGCCTGCATTCTACATGCTAAGAGCACGCGAGGCACGGAAAAGTTGGCCGTTGCGGCAATGTGACCTTCGCGCACTCCTGTAGTAGACTAAAGCCCGTTTGGAGGATGGGCAAGCGCAGCAGAAATCGGAACTGAATACTTGCAGCTACGTGTAATCGCCCGAGGAGAGAGACCTATGGAACCCCTTAATAATAATAAGAAAAAGAATCAGCGCGGCTTTTCACTGATCGAGTTGATGATCGTTATCGCCATTATCGGCATATTGATCGGAGTCGGAATCGCGGGCTATCGGTCCGCCATTAAAGCTGCAAACGAGGCGGCGGCCGTTAAGACGCTACGCTCGATTGCGGAACAGCAGATGCTCTATTTCAACGCGCACCAGCGCAGTTCGTTTGGCACTTTCGAGGAGATGCGGAAAGAGAATCTGCTCGACAGCCGTTTCGAGGGCACCACGCCCGTCGTCGATGGTTACGTCTACACGATGAAGATCATTCCGAAGTCGACGTCAGCCCAGCCGGGTTACACCATCAACGCCGACCCGCAGGTCGCCACCGGCGTCGGGGCCACCGGCAAGAACCACTATTACGTCGACTCAGATACGAACATCATTCACGTCAACGACTCGCAGCCGGCGACGGCCACCGATCCACCGATCGGGCAATAGCGGCACAATAGATCTTTAGCCACAAAAAGGCACATAAGGCACAAAAAGATTAATTAACTTTTGTGCCTTATGTGCCTTTTTGTGGCTAATTTTTTTCTTGTGCCTTTTGTGGCTAATTTCGTTTTTGTGCCTTTTTGTGGCTAGGTTTCGAAACTGTCCTACGTCTTCTTTGCGCCTTTGCGTCTTTGCGCGAGAATCTTCATATGCGTGAGACGTTGCTCAGTTTTCTCGATGACTGCCTCGCCCGTGGCGAGCAGACGGCGGTCGTACATTGGCGAGGGCTGCGAATCTCGCGCTGGTCGTACGCACGCCTCGCTTCGTCCGCCTATCAATTCGCACGCGAGCTGGAGGGGCGTGGCATTGGGTGCGGCGATCGAGTGCTCTTCTGGAGCGAGAACTGTCCGGAGTGGATTGTCGCTTTCTACGGCTGCTTGTTGCGTGGCGCCGTCGTCGTTCCCCTCGATCTAAAATCCGCGCCGGATTTTGCCGCACGAGTACAGCAGCAGGTCTCCGCAAAGCTGCTGTTGGCAGACGACCCGCAACCCCAACTCGACGTACCTCGTCTCTCGCTCAGTAACCTCACGGATGTCATAGCGCACCATTCAGCTGATCCGTACAAAGCCGAGCCCAACGAGCTCGTCGAGGTCGTCTTTACTTCAGGAACGACTGCCGAACCCAAAGGCGTCTGTCTCACACATCGCAATCTCCTCGCGAACATCGCGCCCATCGAAAAGGAATTCAAGAAATACTCTCATTGGGAACGTCTCGTTCACCCACTGCGCTTCCTCTGCCTGTTGCCACTGAGCCACGTCTTTGGACAAATGATGGGAATCTTTATTCCCGAACTCATCGGCGGCGAAGTGTGTTTCCGCGAGTCGTACAAACCATCCGAGATCATCACCGTCGTAAAGAAGCAACGTATCAACGTAGTCGTGACCGTGCCACGTGTGCTCGAAACGCTCCGTGAGAAAATCACAAACGACGAGAGACTTTCCGTCGCTCAACTCGCCGCCGCTAAAGATCGGCACTTTCTACGAAACTGGTGGACCTTCCGAAACATACACCGCCGCTTCGGTTGGCGTTTCTGGGCTTTCATCACGGGGGGCGCGACCCTGGAGTCCGACACTGAAGACTTCTGGCGCCATGTCGGCTACGCGGTCATTCAAGGCTACGGCATGACCGAGACCGCGTCGCTGACAAGTCTTTCGCATCCGTTTCGCATACGTCACGGCTCGATCGGAAAACCCGTTAGCGGGCAGGAAGTAAAGTTGAGCGAGGACGGCGAAATCCTCGTGCGCGGCGACAACGTCTCGCCCGGATATTGGAACGGAGCAAACAAGCCGCTCACTGACGAGCAGGGTTGGATTCATACCGGCGACATCGGGGAAGTTGGACCCGACGGCAACATCTATTTTCGTGGCCGCAGCAAAGACACGATCGTCACCGCGGCTGGTCTGAAGATCTTCCCCGTAGATCTCGAGGCCGCCCTCGATCGTCAACCCGAGATAAAAGAGAGCGCCGTTATTCCACTCAACGGAGGCACGGAGGCACTGGCGGTGCTCATTCCCCGCGACGAGCGCGCCGATCTGAATGCGGCTGTGCGGCGGAGCAATGATTCGCTGGCGGAGTTTCAACGCATTCGCCACTGGGTCGTTTGGCCCAAGAGCGATTTTCCACGCACGACGGGTACGCGAAAAGTCATCAAGGGACAGGTCGCCGAAGCACTCAAAACCATTCTTTCTGACAAGACGCCGATGTCTGCAAATGCACAGAACTCGCTAGCACCATTGAGCCTTCCAGTAATCACGCGCATCACCGGCGCTGCCCGAGTCGATCTCTCAACGAACCTCTCTGACGATCTCAAACTCGACTCACTCGGTCGAGTCGAGTTGTTGAGCGCGCTGGAAGATCAGTACCAGATCGAACTTGATGAAGCAGCGATCACTGAAGCAACAACGATCGGCGACATCGAACAGATCGTAAGTCGAGGAAAATCAGAAGCGGTCAGATATCCATATCCGCGCTGGGCCATGCGTTGGCCGGTGACGTGGATACGTCCCGTTGTCTATCACCTGTTTCTGTATCCCTTGACGCTGATCATGTGCCGCGTACGAGTGGTTGGCGCAGAGCGGCTGGCAAAAGTGAAGGGACCGGTGTTGTTGATCTCAAACCACGTGACTGACGCCGACGCAGGATTGATCCTCTCCGCATTGCCCTGGCGCTGGCGATTACGTTTAGCCATTGCGATGTCTGGTGAGTACCTGCGTGATTGGCGTTATCCACCCGCAGGAACAGGAGGGTTTGCGCGGCTGAAAGGAAGAGTTGCATACGCGCTGGGCGCGGCTCTCTTCAACGTCTTTTCTTTGCCGCGAGAGAGTGGCTTTCGCCAGAGCTTTGCCTACGCCGGAGAAGCAGTGGACCACCGCTGGAGTATTCTGGTCTTTCCGGAAGGAGCAGAAACGAAGGACGGAAAACTCCAACCCTTCAAGGCAGGCATCGGACTGCTCGCCTCCGAACTCAACATCCCGGTAATTCCAATCATGCTGCGCGGTCTCTTCGACCTCAAACAGCGCCGCCAATTCTTCGTCCGCCCCGGCACCGTCTCCATCACCTTCGGCGACCCAATCCAATTCCCTCGCGATACCACCCCGACTGAGATCACACAAACCCTCGAACTCACGCTAAAATCGCTTTAACAAATCCGCGTAAATCCGCGGTTACGCTACCTGGTAAACCTGAATCGACTGCTCCCTTCCCTTCACCTGCACCTGGCCCATCGGCACCGCGTTTCTCCCATCGTCGTTGATCGCCTGCCACACCATCTCCGAGATCAGAAGCTGCGAATCAAACGTTTTATTCAGCTTCTCAATCCGTGCCGCGAGATTCACCACGTCGCCAATCACCGTGTACTCGCGCCGCAGCGCAGATCCGATGCTTCCTGTCACAGCTTCTCCCGCATGTAACCCAATGCCCACTGTGGTCGGCAGGATCGTCCCGGCATCGACCTCCTGTTGCACACGCGCCAGGATCTCCCGCGCCGCCCCGACTGCGTTTGCACAATCTTTACCGTCAGACAACGGCGCGCCAAACACCGCCATAAACCCATCACCCAAAAACTTGTTAATGATCCCGTGATGTCGATTCACGATCTCGATCATGAACTCAAACAACGACTCGAGATACTCAACCACTTCCTCCGGACTTCTCTTCTCCGCGAACCCGGTGAAATCCCGAATGTCGAGAAACATCACGCACACGTTCTTGTTCTCGCTTCTCAGGTCGGGCTTCAGATCCATCAGCTTGCTCATCACTTCCGGTGAAACGTACTCGCCGAACGTTCGGGAGATGCGATTACGTTCTTCCATCACGGAGAAGGAGTTGAGAATGCGTTTTCTGATCTGAAGCGTCACGAGTCCGGTCACCACTCCAATCAGGAACAGCAGAAAACCTTTGAAGAGATGTTGTGGAATACCTAAAAGGATCGGTTCCAGCGCGGTGCCTGAAGCACTCCGGATGTAGTAGGTCGCGAGTAGCGAATACTGCAATCCCGCTACAGCGCCGTAAAGATACAGAGCCTCACATTCAGTCGCAGCGCCGATAATGAAATGAACAACGGATAGACGTACGAAGCCGGCGTGAACAATGTATAGATCGGGCCGAGGAAAAACGATCCGATGATTATGCCCACCGTTGGAATGCTCGTTTCCACGAACGCGCTCAGGTACTTCAAAGCCGGGAAAGGCCGCTGCCGCTTTTTGATCATGCGACCCAGAACAATGTATTCGCTCAGCAGGTAGCAGATGTTCACTCCAAAGAGCGCCACGGCAGCGAGGATAAAACCAGTGAAGTTACCGCGGAAAACTGCCTGGAATTGATCGAAGAAGAGCGGCGTCAGCAGGAGCAGAATCGCAACTGAACTGACGACCGCTCCGATCAAAATTCTGACGCGCAACCGATCGCTCTTGAGACTCTCGAGCGCAAACTGTTCCTCAAACACGTGGCCCACGTTCGCAGTCTTTTTTCGCATGGGGACACCTCAACCAACTCGTTTGGCCGCGCCGCTTTGCAGCCGTTCACTCGACACGATCGCGCGCTTGTGCCAGCCGCGACCGACTTCGCCACCGGGATCCTCAACGCTGACTTCGAAAAGAAAGAGCTTGCCTTCGCGTCCGGCGTAACGTGCGGTTGCGGTAACTTGGGCGCCCAGCGGCGTGGGCGCGGTGTGACTTACGTCGACGGTGACGCCAACCGATAGCTCGCCTGGTCCAAGCAAAGGCTGGAGCACACGCGCGGCGGCAATCTCCATCAGCGCCACCATGCGCGCCGTTGCCAGCACCGGAGGAAACTCGTCGCCAGTCTGGCTCGATATCGAGCTGGCCAGATCGTGTGGACCAACGACGAGAGTGGCTGTTCCGATTGTATTAACTTCAGGGTCTTGATTTGACATGGGAGTATTTTAGCCACGGATGACACGGATAACACAGATAAAAATCCGTGTCATCCGTGTTATCCGTGGCTAAAGTATTTACGACTCGACCACGACGGGCTTTTGTGAGCGCCGTGAGCGGAAGAATGAGGTGCGATCGAGGACCTTTTCCTGAAATTGCTCGAGGTAGAGATAAATGACGGGTGTGATGTAAAGCGTGATGAACTGCGAAACGATCAGCCCGCCAACCACGACCAGGCCCAGCGGCCGCCGCGACGATCCATCAGCACCATAACCAAGCGCGATCGGCACCGCGCCAAACACAGCCGCCAGCGTCGTCATCAGGATCGGACGGAAACGATCCATACTCGCATCGTGAATCGCCTTATCCGCAGCCTCACCCTGCTCAACACGATGACGCGCAAAGTCCACGATCATGATGCCGTTCTTCTTCACGATGCCCATCAACATGAACATCCCGACAAACGCATACAACGACGCCACTTCCCCAAACAGGATCAACGTCAACAGACCACCGACGAGCGCTGTCGGCAACGTCGAAAGCACAGTCAGCGGGTGCACGTAACTCTCGTAAAGGATCGCGAGAATTACGTACATCACAAACACCGCCAGTCCCATCAGGATCGTCAAGCTCGTAACCGTCCGGCTGAACGTCAGCGCCTCGCCCTGCAGCTCCGCGCGCACTCCGGTCGGAACGACCTGCGCCGCTTGCTGGGTTATGAAATTCGTCGCATCGCCCAACGCCACGCCCGGCTTGAGATTGAAGAACAACGTCATGCTGGTGAACTGGTTGAAGTGGTTAACGACCTGTGGACCAAGCACGGTTTTCCACGTCACCAGTTCGCTGAGCGGCACCAGCTTGCTGCCGTCGTCAGACTTGATGTACAGCAGCGAAAGATCCTCAGGCTTCTCGCGTACGGAGTCGTCCATTTCCAGGATCACCTGATACTGATCCTCAGGCTTCTTGATCAGGTACAGGTAGTTTTGCGAATAAGCGTTGCGCAACAACGTCAGGATGCGCGCTTCGGAAACGCCATAGGTCTTGGCCTGCTCGCGGCGAATGTCGATGTTCAGGTTCGGCGTGTTGTTGTAGTAGTCAGATGAGACGCTCAGGAAGCCGGGATACTCCATCATCTTGCCCATCAGCTTCTGGCCCACTTCGTACACCTGACTCGGATCCGCGCCTGAAACAGTAAATGCGTATTGCCCCTGATTCTGGTTCGTAACACCCGTGCTGATCTCCAGCACCGGGAACGGTCGCAGAAACGCCATGATGCCCGGGATCGTGTTGAGCTTGCCCATCAACTCCGCCGTGACTTCGTCGATCGGCTTGCGTTCCTCCGGCGGTTTGATGAAGGTAAACGTGATGCCCATATTCGATGAGAGGAACCCGGTAGCGCCGGTCATGGTGAAGTCAGTGATCACGTGCGGATCCTGCTGCAACATCTTATCGACGCGATTCTGGTACTCCTGCATCTGCTTCGGCGACGATCCTTCCTGTGCGATAAACGCGCCGAAGATCACGCTGCTGTCACCCGGAGGCAGAAAGGTCTTCGGGACCAGCATGAAGAGCCAGATCGTGCCCGCCAAACAGATCACCCAGATCACAGGCGAGATCCAACGATGACGCAGGAACCACCAGAGCGAGCTGCCATACACGCCGAGCACTCGTTTCTCGATGCCGCCGATAACGCGTTCTACCCACGTTTTCAGATGACCCTCGCCACGCTCTTTCAACATGCGCGCACACATCAGCGGCGTCAGCGTTAACGAAACCAATCCCGACGCGAGAATCGCAATCACGATCGTTACTGCAAACTCGCGAAAGATGCGGCCCACGAGTCCCGTCATGAACAATAGCGGAATGAACACAGCCGCAAGTGAAACCGTCATCGACAAAATCGTGAAACTGATTTCCTTCGCACTGCTGATCGCTGCTTCGAACGGTGGTTCGCCGCGTTCGATGCGTCGCACCGTGTTCTCGAGAAATACGATTGCGTCGTCAACGAGAAACCCGATCGCGAGTGTCAGCGCCATCAGCGAAAGGTTGTCGAGACTGTAACCAATAAAACGCATCGCAATAAACGTGATCAGCAGCGACAACGGCAGCGCGACGACCGGAATAAGCGTGTCAGTCACCCTGCCCAGGAATGCAAAGATCACGATCACCACCAGCACAAACGCGATGATGAGCGTCATTTGCACGTCGGCAACCGAGTGGACGATGCTGGCCGAACGATCGTAGATCGGCCTGATCCGGATCGAGCCGGGTAACTCCGCGCTGACCTGCGGCATGATGCCGTGAATGGCTTTGGACACTTCGACAGCGTTGGCGCCGGCGCGTCGATTGACCGCCACGATGACAGTTGCAGTCGGCACTGAAACACCACGTACCCAGAAACGCATGTTGACGCGTTCGTCCTGCACCGATTCTTTGACAGTCGCAACGTCGCGCAGGTAAACGGGCGCGTTGTTCGTGCCGCCGACGATTAAATTCTCGTACTGTTGTGCGCTTTCGAGTTGACCACGCGGACGCAGTACCGCGGTTTGTGAAGGACTGTCCAACTGACCCGCACCGGCATAACTGGTGCCTTGCTTGATCGCGTTGTTGAGATCGTCGATCGAGATCCCGCGCGCCCACATCGCCGCCGGATTCGCCTTGATGCGGATCGCCGACTTCGTCCCGTAAACGGCGACTCGCGACACACCCGGCAGAATGCTCAGCCGCTGGCCCACCTGCGTGCTCGCGTAGTCGTAGAGTTGTCCGGGCGTGACCGAATCGCTGGTCATCGCGATGTACATGATCGGCTGATCGTTGGGGTTCGTCTTGGTGTAAGTCGGCGGCGATGGAAGATCTGCCGGCAAGCTGCCCGTCGCCTGCGAGATCGCCGTCTGCACATCAGTTGCGGCGGCGTCGATGTTTTTGTCGAGCGAGAATTGCAGCGTGAAAGTCGCGACGCCCTGGGTGCTCTGCGACGTCACTACTTCGAGTCCGTTGATCTGCATGAACTGGCGCTCGAGCGGCGTGGCGATGTTGTTTGCGATCGTGTCCGGACTCGCGCCCGGGTAACCGACAGTCACCTGAATTACGGGATAGTCGACCGCGGGCAGATCGTTTACGGGCAACTGAAAGTAACTCAGCATTCCGAAAAGGATCACTGAGAGAGTCAGCACCGCGGTCATTACCGGCCGCCGGATGAATGGTTCAGAAAGATTCATGACTTCGATCCGTCTGTTTCTGCTGTGGCCGGATTCTGCGGTTGCTCGACCACTACTTTGCCACCGGGAGTCACGCCGAGCTGTCCGTTTACCACTACCTTTTCTCCAGCCACGACGCCTTTCTCGACGACGATCAGATCGCCTTGTCGTTGGCCAAGAGAAACAGTGCGTTGCTCGGCAGTCGAATCAGGCTTGATGACATAAACGTATGAACCGGCAGCCGACATCTGTGGCGCTGTAGCAGGAACCAGCACCGCGCCCTGCACTCTTCCCAACAACAGCCGAATATTGACGAAGCGCCCGGGCCAGAACCTGTGGCCGGGATTTGGCAGCGTCGCGCGCAGGGTGACCTGTCCGGTTTCGGTTTGTACCGCGTTGTC
>DASVGE010000009.1:0-7665 GCA_036379695.1 Pyrinomonadaceae bacterium
CCGTTGTTGATGCTTCACAACGACGAAGACGATGCGGTGCCGTGGTACCAGGGAATCGAGTACTTCCTCGCTTTGCGCCGGCTCGGCAAAGAAGCCTACATGTTTAACTACAACGGCGAGAAGCACGGCCTGCGGAAGCGCATCAACCAAAAAGACTACACGCGTCGACTACAGGAGTTTTTCGATCACTTCCTGAAGGGCGCGCCCGCTCCGGAGTGGATGGAAAAAGGTATTCCTTTCCTGCAGCGTGAAAAAGAAAAGGAGAGGTACCGGACGTCAGAGGACAATCTGTAAAAGATCCGCGTTCATCCGTGGTTGATTTTTAATCTTGCTTCTAAGTGCTCGCGACGGGTGCGACTCATTTTGAGTTGTCTGCCGTCTTCGAGCACCACGATGTAATCGCCATTGAAGTGTGGATGCATTTCCTTGATCCGGTCGAGATTCACGATGATCGAACGATGAATGCGAACGAATCTCGCCGGATCGAGCCGCCCCTCCAGGTCGTTCATCTTTTCACGTAGCAAATGCGTCGCGCGCCCGACGTGCAGCTTCGCGTAATTGCCGTCTGCCTCGACAAAATCTATATCGTCAACCTTCAACAGCCGCACGCGGCCGGAGTCTTTGATCATCAGCCTCGTCAGATAACTTTTCTGATCTACTTTCTGTTCACTCTCACGTTCCTCAAGCAGCGCCAGCAGCCGCTTACTTAAACGATTGATCTCCCGCGCTTCGATCTGCGCCTTCGCGCGTCGCAGTGCGTGAGCGAAACGCTCGTCGTCAAACGGCTTCAACAAGTAGTCGAGCGCATGAACGTCAAACGCCTTGAGCGCATATTGATCGAACGCCGTCACAAAGATGATCGCCTGAATATGCTCCGGGCCAACGTGGGCCAGCACATCGAACCCATCCATCTCCGGCATCTGAATGTCGAGAAAGATCAGATCAGGCGACAGCGCATTGATCGCTTTCACTGCCTCGCGCCCGTTCCGGCACTCGTCGATGATCTCGATCTGCGGATCCTTCTCGAGCAACACACGTAGATTCCGACGCGCCAGCGGCTCATCATCGACAATCAGTGTTCTGATCTTCTCGGTCATCAGGACGAAACTCTCAACGGCATCACGATCAACACCTCGACGCCGCCACCATCGCGATTGCGGATATCAAACTGGTGGTTGTCGTCGTAGAGCTGTTGCAGGCGCGCGGCGGTGTTTGCGAGACCGATGCCCGCGCTGCCTTTAAGTTGCCAGTCGTCGGGCAGGCCCGCGCCGTTGTCGTACACAATCAATCGCAAATTACCATTTTCAACAGCAGAACTAATTCCGACCAGGCCTGAGTCGGCGCTGCGACCAAAGCCGTGTCGCAGTGCATTTTCGGTGAGTGGTTGCAGGATCAGGTTCGGCACCATGGCTTTGGTCGTCGCCGGATCGATTTCGAGTTTGAACTGAAGCCGATCGGAAAACCTCATTTCCTGAATACTCAAATACAGCTTAATGAAGTTGAGTTCTTCCCTCAATTCAACTTCCTGCCGCGCGGAATGATCGAGTGTATGGCGCAGGAGGTCGCTCAGTCCGACAAGCATGCTCACCGCGGCCTGGTTCTTCTGATCGCGAACGAGACCTACAATGTTGTTGAGAGTGTTGAAGAGAAAGTGTGGATGCAACTGCATTCGCAGCGCGTCCAGTTGCGCCTGTGCCAGTTGTGTTTCCAGTCGACTCGCCAGAACCTCGCGCTCGCGATACTTGCGATAGTAGTCGAGCGCGTAATAGATACCGATCACGGCGCCATAAACCAGCAGGTCAGGACCGAAATTTCCTTTCATGCGCGAGAGGAAGCGAGGCCAAAACTCGTCCGGGCTCTCGCCCATGTTGTCGAACGGTCGAATGGTTAACATGATCGCGACGGCGGCGGCGCTGTGCATTATCGACGCGAGCAGGAAGGCCGGCAGGTGGACCAGCAGACTCGTCTTCCACGTGCTGCCGACAAGCGAAAACCTGCGCGCGAGCCAGGCGATCGCAGGCGTCAACGGCGCCCACACCAGCCACGTCAGGATGCCCCACGAAAAGATGCGCCACGCCGCATGACCGTGCCCCTCAGCACGCAACTCAAAATAGATCGGCCCAGCATAGATCACCCCGAGCGCCGCCCAGACGGCGACGACCGCCAGCCACTTCGTTGGAACTTTTGCATCAGCCATTAGCCGTAAAAAGGCACAAAAAGCACATAAAGGAAAATACTATTTTTGTGCCTTTTGTGCCTTTTTGTGGCTATTTCACTTGAGAGCGACGTGAACTGCCTTTATTGTGGGATGAATTGAACCGCGGCTAATATTTCGGCACACGTGGATCGACGTCGTCTGACCACGCCGAGATCCCGCCCTTCAGGTTGATCAACCGCCCCTGAAAGCCCGCGCGTTTCAACGCCTGGATCGCTTTCGCACTACGCACGCCGCCTTTGCAGTGAACGACAGTCTCAACACCCGGATCGATCTCGTTCATGCGATTCACCACGTGGCCCAACGGGATCAGTTTCGTTCCCGGTATCTGCGCGATCTCAAACTCGTGCGGCTCGCGTACATCGATGATTTGTAGCTGCTCGCCACGCAATCGGCGCGCGTTGAGCTCAGTCGCCGTGATCTCTTCCAGCTTCGGCTCGGGCGGCGCGGCGTGCTGCGGAGTGATCCCGCAAAACTGTTCGTAATCGATCAGCTCTTTTACCGTCGGCTCTTCACCGCAAACCGGACACTTCGGATCTTTACGCAGTTTAAATTCCCGAAACTTCATCGACCACGCATCGAAAAGCAGCAAACGATTG
Organism: Pyrinomonadaceae bacterium; assembly: GCA_036379695.1. Taxonomy (GTDB): domain Bacteria; phylum Acidobacteriota; class Blastocatellia; order Pyrinomonadales; family Pyrinomonadaceae; genus PSRF01. Next base: position 2,815 of record DASVGE010000009.1, read on the forward strand.
ATCATCAGATCCTGAGCGCCCAGAATGATCTTGATCGTTTCGTTCGCCTGGATCGCGCCGACAATGCCCGGCAGCACGCCCAGCACGCCGCCTTCAGCGCACGACGGCACCAGCCCTGGCGGCGGCGGCTCCGGATACAGGCAGCGGTAACACGCGCCCTTCTCGGCCCAGAAGACACTCGCCTGACCTTCAAACCTGAATATCGATCCGTAAACGTTTGGCTTTCCACTCAACACGCACGCATCGTTGACCAGATAACGGGTGGGAAAGTTGTCAGTGCCATCGACAATGACGTCGTAGTTTCGAAAGAGCTGCATCGCGTTCTGGCTGGTCAGGCGCGTCTCGTGAGTTTCGATCTCGATGTGCGGGTTGATGTCGCGCAGGCGGTCGCGCGCGGATTCGATCTTGCGGCGGCCGAGATCTTTGGTGCCGTGAATGATCTGTCGCTGCAGGTTTGATTCTTCCACGACGTCGAAATCTACGACACCGATCCGGCCCACACCGGCGGCGGCGAGGTACATCCCGACGGGCGCCCCCAGTCCGCCGGTTCCGATCATCAACACGCTCGCAGCCTTCAGCTTTCGCTGCCCCTGCATGCCGACTTCCGGCATGATCAGGTGACGGCTGTAACGCAGGATCTCTTCGTTCGATAGCTCCGGCAACGACTGCGCTACTTCCGACTCGACCACCGCGCCGCCTGCGATCGAAGGCACAATCATGATCGTGTCGCCGTCTTTCACGGGCGTCTCAGGCCCTGATGCGTGGCGGATGTCTTCGTCGTTGAGATAAACGTTGACGAAGTTGCGCAATGTGTTCTGTTCGTTGAACAGGTGACGCCGCAGGGAGATATAAGTGGAGGTTAGGCGTTCGAGCGCCTCGCCGGCAGTTTTTGCTTCCACCACGATCTGTGATTGTCCATCGGCGAACTGCCTCAGCGGCGCCGGTATCGAAATTGTGACTGGCATAATTGAACCTCTGCGTTATTCGGAAATTCTTAATTCCTCTCGATTGAACCGCGAACGATCCGGCTCCTGTTCCCACGAGAACAGATCGGTCGCCTGGCCTGGGCTTGTCGAAACGATGATGTACGAGTAAGTCGGCCACGCGTGCTCGAGATCGTATTGCGACGGCACGGCGGGCGAATCGGGATGCGAATGATAGAACCCCACCACCTCGAGATCGTGCTCACGCGCGTATCGTTCACCACGCATCAACTCCACCGGCTCGATCAAGAACCGGTTTCGCTTCGCACTCTCCTCACGCGCGTTTGAGATCGGATACGTCTCGCTAACGATCTTCCCTTCCGCGGTATATCTACCAAGCAATAGCCCGCAACACTCGTACGGATAATCCCGTACCCCATGCTCCCTTACTTCATCCAGCAACTGTTCGCTAACAGTGATCATCCGTTTCCTAATCCGTCTAATCCGTGTTCGATGTCGGCAATGATGTCGTCGAGCTTCTCGATCCCTACCGAGATGCGTATCAACCCGTCGACAAGTCCCCACTCTTTTCGTCGCGCCGGCAGCAGATCGCGGTGCGACGACGACGCCGGGTGCAACACACTTGTAAAAACGTCGCCCAGACTCGTCGAACGCACGCACAGCTTCAACGCGTCCATAAAACGAAATGCAGCTTCTTGAGTGTTGTCGCGCAGCTCAATCGAAACCAGCGCGCCCAGGCCCGGGTAATGCACGCGAGCGATCGCCGGATGCTCGTTCAGGTGATGGGCTAGACTTCGCGCGTTCTCACACTGCCGCTCCATCCGCACCGGCAGCGTCTTCAAGCCTCTGAGAATCTCGTGCGCGTCCCAAACACCGAGCACGCCGCCCACAAGCTTCATCACGCTGACGAGCGCGGCGCTGTCCATCTCGTCGCGTGAGATCACCACGCCGCCCATCGCATCGGCATGGCCGCCCAGGTACTTCGTCGCGCTGTGGACCACGATGTCCGCGCCGAGCTTCAGAGGCTGGCGCAGGTATGGCGTCGCGAACGTGTTGTCGATGATCAGGCGCGCGCCATTCTCGTGCGCGATCTCGGCGCACGCTTCGATGTCACAAACTTTTAGCAGCGGGTTCGAGATCGTTTCCGCGATCAGGAGCTGTGGTTTGATCTCGCGCGCTTTTTCGCGCACGGCTGATAGATCGCTGAAGTCTACGAAGACTGTTTTGACGCCGAAGTTAATGAAGATCGTATTGAGCAGGTTGGTAGTCGCGCCGTAGAGATCCTGCGACGCCAAAACCGTCGAACCCGACTTCAGATCGCACGCGAGGAGAGCAGCGTGAACGGCGGCCATGCCGGTAGCATAGGCGCAGGCCGTAGCACCCTCTTCCACGTCGCGCAGCGCCTCTTCGAGTGCGGCAGTCGTCGGGTTGCCATAGCGCGTGTAAACAAAACCTTCCCTCTCACCGGCGAAGACCTCATCCATCTCCTGCATCGTGTCGTAAGTAAACGTAGCACTCGCATAGATGGGCGTCGCCACCGGCTTCGCGTCGGGCTGCGCCTGTCGCTCACCGCTGTGTACGAACTTCGTTGTGATGTCTAACTTTGGTTTATCGGGCATCTTAATCAGCCAGATAGCGCTCGCCGCCGTCGCAGAGCACAGTCACCACCACCGCCGGCTCGCGCAACGACGATCCCACCCGCCCAGCCGCAAAAACGTTTGCACCGGAGCTCGGGCCTACCAGCAATCCTTCTTCTCGGGCTAATTTACTCGTCATTAATAACGCATCTTCGGTGCTAACTTCCAGCGTCTCCGCCACCAGCGACTCGTCGAAGATGCCCGGCCTGATCGCAGTGGCCATGTGTTTCAGACCTTCGATACCGTGCAAAGGCGACTCCGGTTGCACCGCCACGGCCTGCAACGTCGGATTCAATTCGCGCAAACGTCTGACCACGCCGACGAATGTGCCCGTCGTTCCCAACCCCGCAACGAAATGCGTGACACGACCGCCAGTCTGTTCCCAGATCTCGTTCGCAGTGGTTTCGTAATGGGCTAGCCAGTTGGCGTCGTTGTTGTATTGATCCGGGTAGAAATATTTCTCAGGATCGCTGGCATAGATTTCACGCGCAACCAATTGCGCCCCGTCAGTCAAGAGCATCGGATCCGTTTCGACGATCTCAACTCCGTAGCTGCGAAGGATTCGTTTGCGCGGGAGGCTGGCATTTTTCGGCAAACAAACCTTCACGCGGTAACCACGCGACGCGCCGATCATTGCGTAGGCGATGCCGGTGTTGCCGCTGGTGGCGTCAAGGATTGTCATTCCCCGCTTCAGTTTGCCGCTGCGTTCGCCTTCGAGAATCATCGACAGCGCCGCGCGGTCTTTCACCGACCCACCCGGATTCAGGTGTTCGGCTTTCGCAAACACCTGCACACCTTCACGTAAATCGAGCAATCGCATCCGCAGCAGCGGCGTGTGCCCGATGTTTGCCTCTACCGTACCCCGCTCAACCGCGGCACGAGGCGCTTCTAAAACGTCTACTTGCATATTCCACCCAAAAGGAAAACCGGCCGCCACTTCTCAAAAGTGCGACCGGTTTCGCCGTTAAAAATTGCTGGTCAGTTAGCTCAAGCGCTACTCCGGCCTGCATACGGCCTCTCGGTCGCGGTGCCGTAATAGCACCACTGACAACAGAGACAACATGCGCAGGCCTTCATTGACATTGCCGGAAAACTATAGGCTCGGCCAATTTTACTGTCAAGCTGGCCAATCCATCCTAACCGCGCTAATCTGTCGTACATGTCTCAAACATGGCCGTCACTACCGCTCGAAGAATGGAAGGACACGTGTGCGACCCTGCACATGTGGACTCAGGTCGTTGGCAAGGTTCGCCTGGCGCAGACGCCGCTGGTTAATCACTGGTGGAACGTGCCGCTTTACGTCTCGGCGCGGGGACTAACAACTACCGCTATGCCGCACGACGAAAGGTTCTTTGAGATGGAGTTTGATTTCATCGATCACCTGCTCGTGATCAGGAGCAGCGACGGCGCGAATACGAATGTCGCGTTGGAGCCGAAGTCCGTTGCCACTTTCTACCAGGAAACCATGGCGGCGCTGAACGCGCTCGGGCTGGACGTGAGGATCTGGAAGATGCCGGTTGAGATTCCGGATCCGATACCTTTCGACCAGGACGAGCAGCATGCGTCCTATGATCGCGAGCCCGTTGAGAGGTTCTGGCGCATACTGCAATCGTCTGATCGTGTGTTACAGGAATTTCGTTCGCGCTTTATCGGTAAGAGCAGTCCGGTACACTTCTTCTGGGGCAGCTTCGATCTTGCCGTCACGCGCTTCTCAGGACGCCCCGCGCCCCCGCGAGCTGATGCCGACACGATCACGCGCGAGGCATATTCACACGAGGTGATCAGTCACGGCTGGTGGCCGGGCCAGGGACCATTGGGCAAGCCGGCGTTCTATTCCTACACCGCGCCCGCGCCCGAAGGCCTGAGCGCCGCAAAAATCCGCCCCGACAAGGCCTTCTACAGCAACGACACGTCTTTGTTTCTATTGCTCTACGACGACCTCCGCACCGCCCCCGATCCCCATACAGCATTGATGGACTTCTGCGAGAGCACCTACGAAGCCGGCGCCAACCTCGCAAACTGGGACCGCACCTCACTCGAACGTTGAACCACTAAGCGTCGACTGCTAAAGGACTAAGCTAAGCGTTGAGCGCTAAAGAACGACGCGTTTCACAGAATCGGGCGCCGAGCCCGCGAAGCGGGCGGCAGCATAAAGCCTGGGGCGCAAGCCCCAGGAAAGCCCATAAAAAAGGACGCTGAGCCCGCGAAGCGGGCGACAGCATAAAGCCTGGGGCGCAAGCCCCAGGAAAGCCCATAAAAAAGGACGCTGA
>DASVGE010000010.1:0-8559 GCA_036379695.1 Pyrinomonadaceae bacterium
GGATCGCGGTTCTCCCAGTCTTCACGCCAGATGGCCAGCGTGGTCCGGGCGCCTTCTTCCGACAGAAAAAGCGCAGCCTCAGCGGCGCTGTTGCCACCACCGACAACCATCGCATCCTTGCGCACATAAGCATATGGTTCGATGAAGAGGTGATGCACCTTCGGCAATTCTTCACCGGGCACCTGCAGGCGACGTGGTATCTCCATCGCACCGATAGCAAACAACACACGTGCTGCGTGATATTCACTGCGATTTGTTTTGATAACGAAACCGTCGTCGATGTTTCCGGTTACTGCGATGACTCTTTCGTCAGTGTTGATGTGCAGGTCGAGGTTGAGGACGAAGTGGATGTAGTGAGACAGCATCTCCTCGCGCGTCGGTTTTTCGCGCACGGGTTTGAGCGTGCCTTCGTGCATCTCCACTTCGTTGGGCGTGGAGAACATGGTACGGCCCACGGGGTACTGGCGGATGGTGTTGGCGATGGTTCCCTTTTCAATGACGAGATAGGTGAGACCTTCCTGCACCGCCGCTTCAGCAGCAGATAGACCAGCCGGACCGGCGCCGATGATGAGGAGATCGAGCATCGAGTCTTAGTAAACAACCTCCCCGCGTGCGACCAGTACTGCTGGTCCACCAACTTTTACTTCCTCAACACGGCCTCGCTCGCCTTTCACGTCGAGGTTGATGCGGCTGGGCCGGTGAATAAAGTCGCCTTGTTCAATGACAAACTTGTACCTGCCGTTCTCCGGCTCCAGATTCAAACCGCCGTGGTGAACGAGATATGCGCCCAACGCACCGCAGGCGCTGCCGGTCGCGGGATCTTCGGGGATGTTATCGGCGGGCGCAAAGAAGCGTGCGTGCGCGCGCGACGCGCCCACTTCGAGCGTCTCGCGGGTGAACGCGTGACAGCCCGTTCCGCCGTGGCGCGTGTAGATGTCTGACAGCAATGACGTATTGACGTGGCAATCGCGCAAATCGGCGAGGGAGCGAATGGGAACTGCGAGACACGCCAATCCGGTCGTGATCACCTGGATGGGCAGACTCTCATCGAGATCTTCGCGCGCGAGTCCCAACGCACGCGCGACTTCCGCCTGTTCGTGCGCGTCGTCGATCTCGTCGAGCACTTGAAACTCGCCGTGAGTCATCACCACCTGGACCGGCTTTCCGTCTTTAAACTCGATGTCGACCGGCAGGACTCCGATTCCGACTTCATGAAAGATCCGTTGCCATCCATTGCCGCCGTCGGGAAGCGGGACCACGCCTTCCTGCGCCAGACAGGTCCACGTGCCGACAATCGGATGCCCGGCAAACGGAATTTCCCGCATCGGCGTGAAGATGCGCAGGCGACGGAGGACTTCATCCGTTTCCGGCTTCAGCACAAACACCGTCTCCGAGAGATTCATCTCCCGCGCAATCTGCATCATCTTTTCGTCGCTAATCCCCTCCGCCTCCGGAAACACCGCCAGCGGATTCCCGCAAAAGGCGCGGTCCGTGAAAACGTCGAATTGGAGAAATTGAAAATTTTGCATGGCGATAGATTCACATGATCCAGTGTGGAAAAGGTGTGGTCAAGTACGCGGCACCATAATGAAATGTTTTTCGGTCTTCGTGCATTAAGGGGTAGATGAATCGCTCACGGCTTGTACTGAATATTTATTGACAGTGCTTTCCCTGGAGCGTATAAGGGCTGCCTCGCTGAACTCTAAGTTCGATGAGTGCGCCCAGGCACTCCTTGTCATCTCTGACGCGCTCGCCGCGGACGTTGCCACTCGCGAACGCTGCCTGAACAATCTATTAGAACTGGAGATCTTCTCATGGAACACAAAACAGTCACGTTAAGAAATAGTGGGGGCTTACCGAAAATTGAATTGCGATTCGGCAACGCCCTCTTTGCCAAGTACGAAGTCTCTCTTTTTGACCAGAACGGAACGAATCCGCAACCGGTCACACCAACCCCTCAGTTTAACTCGGACGACGAACCAGACATCTTTACGGTTGGTCCCTCGGTTGCGACGTTGGCCCAGCGAATTCTTTTCTGGCAAGCCGCAATCTCGGTTTTCGATGACCAGCCCGGTCAGACCTACTTGATGAGAGCTATCATTACTCAAGATGGCCAAGAGTTAGCTGTTTTCGATAGGCGTGGTTCGATCACTAACACCGTCATCGATCAGGATACGGTGCGGTTTGTTGTGGAGTAGCGCCATGAAAAGAAGATTCATAGCCCGGTTACTGATCTTAAACTTGTTACTTCTGTCGCAAGCGCCGATAGTATTGGCGCAAACCACGAGCGACGCGACGTTTGTAACCTTCACCTTCACCTCGCCGTGTGAAGACTGTGCAACACAAAACAGCGCCGCAGGCAACGTCTACATTGTAGATGTGCCTTCGGCAAGGACTCCTTCGCTCACAAAATCGCCGTCTCTGCGAGATTTCAATTTGCAGGTCACGCTCAAGGACGATCGTACCGTTTATACGTTCCCGTTTAAGTCCGGTACATCGCCGAGGGCTGTCTGGCGACAAGGCGCGACAGTTCTGCAAATTTTCTTTGTTCCGGGAGTTGGAAATGTAGCAGCAACAACCTCAGAGACCGGCTCGCCAAGTTTGCCATCGACTACGGACGCAACGTCCGCCAGTTCGAACGGCAACGGAAACGGACACGTCGGTGACGGATCAACTGGCAGTGCGCCTTCTGCACGTATGAGTTCTCTCTCTGTGACATCAGCAGTCACGCCAAGTCAGTCACCCACACCCAATCCCACTCCCCCCGTGGTAGATCCCGCTGTTCTCCGTGGTCCGGTCGGTCAAGCCGCCGTGGATTTGTCCGTACCCGAATCACCTGCATTCACGGTGCTTGGTATTACGCCGGAAACGGTAATCCGTCCCACAAGTCCTCGGGCGTTTGCCACGTCTCTGTTGAATGGCGTCGACCAAAACGGAAACTTTCAATCAGGGCTGGCGATGGACTTTGTTCCATATTTGCTGATTGCAGGAGATGACTTAACTCTTCGGAAATACCAGACCAGCCGGATAACCCGATTACTGGCGCGTACTCAGTTCTCGTTTGCCACTGCAAAAGGAGCAACAGAGGACGATAAATCGCTTCGCCTGGGTTTGGGGTTGCACATGACGTTGTGGGACCGCGGTGATCCACGTTTGGACCAGACACTGCTGAAGTGTCTAAGCCGTTTGGTACTCCCTCGGATCATAGACCTCAATGACACGGCAGGGAATGAAAGAAAAAGGCAAGAAGCCCAGGAAGTCAATGACGCTCTTTCAATCAGTTGTCGTGAGAAAGCTAAAGAAGATAACTGGAACGCTTCGAGTTGGATCATTGGAGCAGCTCCCAGCTGGATTAGTATGGATGGACAGACGAAGAATCTAGGCTGGAATGGCGGCGGATTCTGGACTTCGGTGGCGTACGGCTTTGAAGGCGTGCCAGGTCTGGAGAAAAAATCTCAACTGATCCTGCATGGGCGCTATCGCAACCGTGAAGTGGTGCCAGATCCCGCCACGACCGGGGCGTTTTTATCGCAGGACAGTTTTTTCCTCGGCACACGGTTTAGAACTGGCAGCCCTACGTTCAACGGCTCGTTTGAATACACGTTTCTTCGTTCGCGAATCAACGGTCTCAAGTTTGATAATTCATCGCGACTGTCTGTCTTATTCGAGAGGAGAATTGCCGGCGATACGTGGTTTAACTTATCACTAGGCGGCGAGACCGGGCGGGAGGATGGACGCAATAATGGGTTTGTCCTGACGTCCTTCAAGTGGGCGTTTTCGGACCGCCAAAGCGTTCGGGCGCCTCAATGATTTAGTGTGATGCAGAAGTTGAGATAGACTTGTCGCGTGAACCTGTCACCAAGAATGACGAACGCCGCGCTTGAACAAAACTTGCGCGGCGTTCTTCTGCCTATAACCACGCCTTTCCATGCTGATGTTGTAGATCATGCGGCGCTGCGATCGAACATTGACCGATGGGCCACTACCGGCATAAGTGGTTATGTCGTGCTCGGCTCTACCGGCGAACGTGTTCACCTCGATGAGCGCGAATATCTCGAGGTGCTTGAGACTACGCGTGCGGCCGTGCCAGGGTCGATGGCGTTCATTGTGGGCGCGGGTCAGCAAAGCACCGCTGGAACAATCAAGGAAATAACGCGAGCAGCGGTGGCTGGGGCGGATGCGGTGCTTGTTATTACGCCTCATTTTTATCGTTCCGCGATCAGTCAGGACGTTCTTATTAATTACTACCGCAGTGTTGCCGATGCGGCGCCGGTGCCGGTGCTGCTGTACAGCATGCCGCCGCTTACCGGCATTAAGATCGAGCCGGAAGCGGTGGCGCGTTTGAGTGAGCATCCGAACATCATCGGGGTGAAGGATAGTTCTAACGACGTTGCCGGTTTTAGCGAGACGGTTCGGCTTTGCCCCCGTGACTTTGCGGTGATGACTGGGAATGGAACTGTGTTGCTCGACGCTTTGCGAGCTGGAGCGACGGGGGCGATTCTCGCTGTCGGGTGTGTGGTGCCGGAGGTCTGCGTCGAGGTCTTTCGCGCTTTCAAAGCCGGTGAACTCGAGCATGCCGCGATGCTTCAGTCGAAGCTTACCCCGCTTGCTGCCGCAGTCACGACTCGCTTTGGTATCGGTGGTCTAAAAGCCGCGCTCGACCTGGCAGGTTACCGAGGTGGTTCAGTCCGAGCGCCCCTACAACCTCCCGACGAGACAGCACGCGCTGAGCTCACGACACTTCTCGAAGCTGCGAAAACATCGTTGTAACGAGCACCTCCTTGGAGTGCGGTGCCTTGGCACCGCTTTGGCCAACTCTTTAGAAGGCAATACCAAAGCGGTGCCAAGGCACCGCACTCCAAGGTGGCGTCCACAAATGACGTTCGTACAGCCCTAAGGTAGAATGGCTGCACAGGAGCCCGAATTATCTTGAGTACAGCCGAAGCCGCTTGTTATAGCACCCCCGAACAATCCGGACTGCGCGTCGAAGCGCTGCCGTTCGAAGAGATCCCACAGCAGACACGCCTCTTTCTCGATTATCTAAAGGATCCGGTCGCACTACGAAAATACTACCCGTCAGCCGTTCGTTATCATCACGAACTGGCGCAACGCGTCCCCGAAGTGCTGTCCGCGTACCCTGCTCATCGAAACAAAGTGTGCGATGCGCTCGCGGCAATGAACCAACGCTGGGGCGCGGGTGAAGCGACGCTGAAGAATATCGAATTGCTGCGCGAATCGGATTGCATCGCAGTTGTTTCGGGCCAACAGGCGGGTTTGTTCACCGGCCCACTCTACACGATCTACAAAGCCCTCTCCGCAGTGAAACTCGCCGGCTGTCTGCAACAACGAGAGACGAAGGCCGTGCCCGTTTTCTGGATCGCCGCCGAGGATCACGATTTTGCTGAAGTCGCGAAGGCGGAGTTCATCGGTCGTGACTGCCAGCTCAAGGAGGTCGAGGCCTCAGCAGATCTGCATCGCGAAGGACAACCGGTCGGGCAGGTCGTGCTGAATGAGTCGATCGACGCGGTGGTGGACCAGCTTTTCGAGTTGTTACCGAATTCCGAATTCGCCGACGACATGAAGGCGTTAGTGAAGAACGCCTGGCAACCGGGTCGTGGTTACGTCGACAGCTTTGCGACGATGATGACTTCGCTGCTCGGTCGTTACGGCCTGATCTTTCTCGACCCGCTCGACCCGGAGTTAAAAAAACTCGCCGCTCCCCTCTACTCCGAAGCAGCTCGCCGCGCGCCCGAGATCGCGTCGGCAATCGAAGAGCGCAGCAAAGAGCTGGAGCGCGACGGCTATCACGCGCAGGTGCTCGCCTCGTCGAATTCGTTCCCGCTGTTTCTCCATGACGACGAGGGCGGCCGACATGCAGTAGTGCGTGTCGACAACGGTAAGTACAAAGCGAAGGACATCGATCAGGAGTACACGGCGGAAGAGCTCGCCTCGCTGGCCCAGGAGAACCCGCAAAAGTTTAGCCCGAATGTGACGCTACGCGCCGTGGTCCAGGATTACCTGTTACCCACACTCGCTTACTACGGCGGCGCTGCGGAGATCGCTTACTTTGCGCAGACGGCCGAAGTCTATCGTGTGCTGGAACGACCACCCACGCCCATCCTGCCGCGCTCGAGTCTAACTATGATCGAACGTCACGCCGGTCGTGTGCTCGAAAGATACGACTTGACGCTCAAGGATCTTTTCGAAGGCCAGGAACCCGTGATCAAGCGGGTGGTCGAGGAGTATCTCGGCGCCGATACCGCAAAGTTGTTTTCGACGGCCGAGCAGAACGTCAATCACGAGCTCGACCGTTTGCGACAAGATCTCGCGGCGATCGATCCGACCCTCGCCGGCGCACTCGAAACGGGCCGTAAGAAGATCAACTACCAACTCGAAGGACTGCGCACGCGGTTCGTTCGCGCGCAACTGACGCGCGACGAGGCGGCGCACCGGCAGTTGCTGCGCGTGTTCGATCAACTGTATCCGAACAAAGATCTACAGGAGCGCCACATCAATATCACTTCGTTGCTGGCCCGCCACGGCACATACGTGATCGAGTGGATCTTCAACGCGATTAATCTCGGGTCGAATGAGCATCAGGTGGTGAAGTTATAGGCCTCTAAATCAAAATGTCCAAAATCCGCGTCCTCGCAGATCACGTCGCCAATCAAATCGCCGCGGGTGAAGTTGTCGAACGGCCCGCATCAGTCGCCAAGGAGTTGGTCGAAAACTCGATCGACGCCGGCTCTAAACGAATCACGATCGAGATCGAAGCCGGTGGCCGCCGCTTGCTCAAAGTGTCGGACGACGGCGAGGGCATGGTGCGCGACGATGCGATACTTGCCTTCGAACGTCACGCGACGTCGAAGATTCGCAACACAGAGGATCTGGCTGCTATCGGCACGCTCGGTTTTCGCGGTGAAGCACTGGCGTCAATCGCGTCCGTAGCGAAGGTCGAGCTGATAACGTGTACTGAAGACGCGAAAGCCGCGACGCGCGTGACCATCGAGGGTGGCCGCATGCGAGACGTTAAAGACGCCGCGCATCCGCGTGGGACGACGATCGCCGTGCGCGATCTGTTTTTCAACATTCCCGCACGGCGCAAGTTTTTGCGTTCCGAAGCGACTGAGACTTTTCATCTCACCAACCTCGTCACGCACTACGCGTTGGCCCATCCGGAGATTGCTTTCACGTTTGTTAACAACGGCAGGGAAGTGGTGCGCGCGGCGTCCGCGAAGGATCTGCGCGAGCGTGCGTACCAGATCTTCGGCGAGGAGTTTCTGGAAAATCTTTTGGAAGTGAATAGTGGCGACGCGCAGGTCGCGCGCGTCAGCGGTTATGTTTCGGCGCCGAGAGATCGCCGCACGTCGCGCGATTCACAGTATTTGTTCGTCAACCGCCGGTTCGTGCGCGATCGAATGATTGGACGTGCGTTGTCGGAAGGTTATCGATCGATTCTGCCGCATGGGGTTTATCCGGCGGCGCTGTTATTTATCGACACGCCGTTGGAGGAAGTCGACGTCAACGTGCATCCGGCGAAGACCGAAGTCCGTTTTCGCAGGCAGGCTGCGGTTGCGGATGCGGTCCGCGAAGCGGTGAGGCTGGCCCTGGCGAGCGCGAGCTACGTTCCAGCGCCCGAACCACCGCCCGTTCCCGAGCCAACAATGACGGCGACTGCGTCCGTAAGTTCATTCACTCCTCAACCCAGAATCGAATTCGTTCCACCCCCACCTCCGCCAGTTCCGCCACGGCCTGAGATTCCCGTCGAACCCTCCGGCGAAGAGATCGCACGCGACATCGACGTGATGATCCAATCCGCGATAATCCCGTCTTCGCCATCCGTAAAATCCGCGGCCTCGCTTCCACCTCTGAATTCTGCTGAGAAGCTGGCACGCGAAGTGACGCCCGAGTCGCTCTCGACAAACATTCGACCGCTGGGCCAACTCGATGAGAGTTTCATCATCGCGACTGACGATGAAGGATTGTTGTTGATCGATCAGCACGTGGCGCACGAACGCATACTCTTCGATAAATATCGCGCACTGGAGACGGAGCGACGCACCGAATCGCAGCAGTTGCTGGTGCCCGAGACGTTTGATCTCACACCGGCGCAGGCGGCGGTGTTCGACGATCTGGCGCCGGAACTGGAGAACTATGGATTTGAGTTAATGCGACTCTCAGGACGCACAGTCGCCATCAAAGCGATACCCGGAGATCTCCCGGGTGGCGAAGCGCGCAACATGCTGTCGGAATTGCTCGATACGGTTGATGCGGAGAACAAAAATTCAGCCCGTGAGACTTTGCGTGACGAGATTGCGGCGTCGCTGGCTTGTCATGCGGCCATCAAAGTCAACATGCCGCTCGCTCCCGAGAAGATGCGCTGGCTCATCGATCGCCTTCTGCAAACCTCCTCGCCAACAACCTGCCCCCACGGGCGCCCAGTGATCCTGCGCCTGAGAACGCGCGATATCCTCAAAGGCTTCCACCGGATTTGAGTACCTCCTTGGAGTGCGGTGCCTTGGCACCGCTTTGGCCAATGCCTCGAGAGTAAAGACCAAA
>DASVGE010000011.1:0-3897 GCA_036379695.1 Pyrinomonadaceae bacterium
GGATAGATCACGTAGGAAAGTTTGATAGGTGTTGCTTCGACGATCGCGGCGTAGCCACGCGGCGAGCGAGAGATTCCGATTACCTGAATCTCGCTGAGCAACAGAGCGGTGGTGGGCTTCGGTGCCGGCATACGCGCGTTCATCGCCGCGGCCTTCTGCGCCTTGTACTGGCCAATTCTTTCCTGAATCGAGGGAACATTCGCCAGTGCGGCAGCCACCTTAACTCTGGGTGAAGGTGGTTCGTACTTTTTGAAAGGATCGCGACCACCGCCAACAGATCGCTTTGTTGCCACCGGCTTCTGCGGCTGAGTTTCCTGGGCCATCACGCCGATCGCGAAACCACTCGCAACCAGCAACGCTGCACTCGACAGGAAACTTGCGAACCGGATTCTTGCTGACTGTTTGACTTGCATCATCATCTTCGCTTTCCTCGGTTACTTTGCGGGTTGCGGAGCAGGAGCAGCCGGAGTAGCTCCGCCGGATGCAGGCTTGTTATTTGGCGCCGGCGTCTGCGACTGCAACCGCTCGGACGAAACGTAATAAGCGGTCAAATCGAAACGGGCATCAACCGTCTTGTTGGCCGACTGTTTGTCGCGCTGTCTCAACTCGAAATTTGTGACGGAGACTATTCGCTGGTAGTGGGCCAACTGTTCGAAGAAAGCTCGCAACCCGGAGAAACCACTGACCACACTGACTTCGATCTTCTTGCCGCTGTAGTTGTCCTGTTGCATGTCTTCTTTCGGACTGAACTTCGTCAACACCAGACCGTTGCCGCGTACGCGATCCTGAATTCCCTGCAACACCATCGTCAGTTCACGCTGTTCGGGCAGCAGTGCTTTTAACTCGGCATACTCCTCTTCCCGCGCTTTGTACGCAGCCTTGAAGTTGTTGAGGTTCTGCTGAACGATCGCTGCCTGGGCGTTCTTCGGACGCAGAAGAGCGATTTCGTCCTCCATGGTTTTCGTTTCCGAGCGGGTGCCATTGGTGACGAAGTACCGGAAGCCGAAATACATCAGACCACCGATCGCCAGGAACACGACCAGTCGCAGGTACCATGGAAGAGTTGGAAGCTTGCCGAGTTTCATGTTCTTACCTTCTACAGTTAATGATGCCACGGGCTTGCCACGTGGAGCTTCACGTTAGTTAGCTACTTCTTTGCGACCTGGTTCGCAGGAGCAGGCACTGGTTGTGAATCCTTCTTGTCAGAACCAAACTTCGCCTTCACGGTGAAGACAATAACTTCCGGCTTGAGCGCGTTGGGATCGACAGCGGCTGCTTGCGTACCCGTACCTGCACTTGCCGTCGCTTGCTTGGCGTCTTCCCGCTGCGTTTCGATATTGAGGTTGCTGAACAATCCGTTTGAGAATTCGAGACTCTGTCCAAATTTTGTGACGGCGTACTCGTTTGGTGATTCACCCTTGATCGTTATTTCTCCATCTTTGTTCTCGATGCTCGTCAGGTAGAGACCCGGAACGGCGTCGAAGCGGGCTTTGATCTCCTGTAATACCGCGCTCGGGCCCTGCTGTGATTCGCGCAACTTCTTGATCGCGTTGATGCGAGCCTCAACCTCTTTCGACTTCTTCTCGAGCTCCATCTGCTCCTTCTGAATCGCCAGCATCTGCTGGTTGAGGCGTTTTTGATGATCGAGTTCTTTCTGGGCGGCCGTGTACGCCATGTTTGTACTCACATAGTCGTAACCCATTGCCACCACCATCAAGCCAAACACGGTCAGCGCGAGCAGAAAGGTCTGGATACGCGGGCTCGCGACTTTCTCTTCAACCGCCGCGACTCCCTGCGGCCGATCCGTAACCGACTCGAGCAGGTTTATCTTGATCATGCCTCAACTCCTCTCAGGGCGAGACCGACAGCAACTGCCATCTCCGGCACTATCTCTCGCATGTAGTCCGGATCAAACTTCCGTGCATCAACTTCAATCTGACGGAAGGGATCGAAGACATCCACTGGAATCTCAAAACGTCTCGCTAAAAAGTCGGGCAGACCGGGCAGCTTCGAGCCACCACCGGCCAGCAGGATCTTCTGAATCGCCGCTTCGCTTTCCTGCGCGGTCGCTCGGTAAAAATCGAAAGTCTTCTTCACTTCGAGCGCGAGGTTCTCAGAAACAGTTTCAATGATCGGCTGAATCGGCTTTGGTTCCACGCCTTCCGGCAACGCCATGCCGCGCTTCACGCCTTCTGCCTGCTCGAAACTCAAACCGAGTTCGCGCTGCAGCAGACTGGTGTACTGGCTGCCACCGACTGAAGCGTCTCTGGCGAAGATCGAACGCGTACCGTTGAGGATGTTGATATTCATCGTTGCCGCGCCGACATTCAGCAAGCAAACAATCTCGCCGGCGCGTGGCTGATAGTTCACCTCGTAGCAATTCTGTAACGCGAACGCATCGACATCGATAATCACCGGTTGCTTTCCGGCGAGTTGGATCGCCTGCTTCACGTTGGCAATCTTGTCGCTCTTGCACGCGGCCATCAGAACGTGCAACGACTCAGACGACTTGCTGGTGAGTTCGTAGTCGAGATTCACGTCGCCGATGTCGAAGGGGATGTGTTCTTCAGCGTGCCAACTGAACGACTCCTGCAACTCCTCCTGGCTCATTTGCGGCAGCACGATGTTTTTGACGATCACTGAGTGACCACTCACACCGGCGGCAACCCGCGTGGTGCGAATCTGGTGTTCGCTGAAGATGTGAGAGATCACGTTGGAGACGTTGTTGAGCTCCATGATCTGGCCGTCGACGATGGTGTCTGTCTGGAGGTTTTCGAATCCGAGGTTGAGAAGCTGCAAGGCAGTTCCCTTTTTGCCGAGCTCAACAGCCTTTACCGCACTCGAGCCGATGTCGAGACCAACGAGGTTCTTTTTTCCGGAGCCTTTTTTGAACATGTTAGTTATTCCTCACCTCAGCGATCCGCAACTTGTGTTGCAGGCGAAGCCGAGCACGCGCCTTTCGTGCTCGGGGTAGTTGGCGTCGAGAAAACTTTGCGGTCAGGGAGTCGGCGCTTTGCTTCAAGGTAACGGTCCGTTTCTTTAAAGGATTGTTGGACATGACAACAGGGTGTACAGGCAGGGTCCCGGCGGGAGTCAACAGAGTACTGTTGGAGAAGTTCGGTGCGGCAGGATTGAAGCTCATTCGGAAACCCAGCCAAGTTGGAGTACCAACTTCTGTAGGCTTTGCGACCTCCGCTCACGCGGAGTGTGCCTTTATCGTGCTCCAAAAGATTTCGCGGGACTGACCGCTGTTGAAAACCAGGTGGGCACCCGGTGAACGGCAAGCTAATGCCGCCAACCTGAGTGAGAGTACCTTAATGGGCTAAACAATGTCAATCGCTATTTTTCTTCGTTTAACTTCTGCGACTGCAAAGGGTTAGCTGGAGAAAAGTGTTGGACCAGGCATCGTTTCTGGAAGAACTGGGTCTATGGTTCCAGTTTTGCGGATGCGGCGTTTTGGTCCTTAACCTTTACGCTTTTAGCCGGAATTCCGACCACGATGTGGTTCGCTTCCACGTCGCGCGTGACTACGGCGCTGGTGCCGATCAGGGCGTTATCGCCAATCGTTGTGCCGGCCAGGACGGTCGCGTGATAGGTGATCCGCACGCCGTCTCCGATGCGTGTCCGGGGTGTGTAAACGCGGTGGATGTCGTAGATGTCGTGGTTGTGGGAGTAAATGTTTACGAAGTCGGAGATCGAGACGTTGTCGCCGATTTCGATTCCGCCGCGATCGTCGAGTAAGACGTTTCGATGAACCACGACGTTGTTGCCGAACGAGAGGTTGTAGCCAAACGACCACTCCACCAAGTGCCAGCACTTGAAATCGTCGCCGACGCTGCGAAAGATCATCGGCGCGAGCATTCTGCGGAAACGATGTCCGAACAGTGCGTTTTGTCC
>DASVGE010000012.1:0-8667 GCA_036379695.1 Pyrinomonadaceae bacterium
GCTTGATCGAAGATCCAGAGATAGTTTGAGTCGAGCCAGAGTTCGCGCGGATTGATCCGGTCGCAGCCCGAGAAAGTCAGAACACGCTCGACCTGATCGGTGAGCGGATTGTGACGGAACAGGGTCCAGTCTGGCCCGTCCAGTGCAGTCCAATAGGTTTGCCCACACTCGTCGACAACGATATCGCCACCACGGAAGCCCGCCTTCTGCCCAAGCAGATACGTCTCGAACGCCGGATTCAGAAACAGCGAGAGTCCTTCGGCGCCGAAATCCAGAC
Organism: Pyrinomonadaceae bacterium; assembly: GCA_036379695.1. Taxonomy (GTDB): domain Bacteria; phylum Acidobacteriota; class Blastocatellia; order Pyrinomonadales; family Pyrinomonadaceae; genus PSRF01. The sequence goes on from DASVGE010000012.1 coordinate 278, forward strand.
GACTCCACAACCCGCTCTTCCACTGCGCGTCGGTCTCGATAACTTGAACTTTAAATTCTGGCTCAGTCACAGTTCTTACCTTGTTCTATCCTCTTGGTGGGTCCGGGTCAGCGTCGGGTCGTGTCCACCTGGGGTCTTTCGATCTTTAAATTAGGGCACCGCTTGTCCTCCGGTTGTTTGTCCGCGGTTCTCGAATGCTACGGTTGTGATCGCGTGGCGACCTGAGGTCGGCAAACCGTCGTATGGCATCTTTAATGCTTCGGCGGGCGCGAGATCGTTGATGGCGATCTGCGTGACGTAATCCACGCCCGCGACCTTCGTGAGTTGTTGGCTAATCTCCGAAGGAAAGATCGAGCGGCCAAAGGGCCAGCCTTGCCCGCGCTCTGGTCCACCGAAGACCGGATCGAGAAATTCCGCGAGGGCGCGCCTGACACTTTCCAAAGCCTCAGCCTCTGACACGCGCTTTTTCAGAAACACACGTCCCGACACGTTGACCTCGACGTAACGCGGACCAATCACGTGTATGTTGGTCGTCACGATCCGGCGACGCTCGACTTCGTTTTGAATCGTCGAAAGAAACCCCTCACTCGCCAACGTCGGCAGCGCACTCGGAAACGCAGCGCGCGGCGGCGGCTGTGGCTCGACAATCAACGTCACCTCACCGGGTAACTTCAGACACGGAAACTTCGGACTGAAGTTGGGAATGACCTTCGCGCGCGTGACTCTCAGACCGGGCGTGTTCAGCGCCAGCGTTTCGTAATCAGTCCCAGTGAGAACTGCTCGCTCTTTGCGAAATACCTCGCGCGTTCGGATCTTCGTTTCGTCGATTGTTTCTTTGCGTCGCCCACCCGCAGCCGGGGCGGTGTTCGCGCGCTTCGTTGTCGGCGTGCCAGGCGGCACAGCGTCGAGCACCCACTGGTGATTGGCGGTGAGATTGCCCTGCTCCAGTTTCGAGTGACGATAAAAACGCGCGCGGATCAGTTCCGTTGTTTGCGGGACTTTGCCATTCAGGCCGTTGCCGAACTGAATCGTTCCGGTCTCGGCGTCAAATACGTAGTGGTAATCGTCAGGGCCAGACTTCTGGAAATCGTCGACTCGTTTCCACGTGCGCCACGTCCTCACTTCGTCTACCACCGACGGAGCCGGCACACCGACCTGGATCTCGATGCGATCGCCCAGGAACAGATCCGGAAACACCAACTGAAGCAGCAGCCGGTTCAAGCGACGCGTCGAGCTCGTGTTTTTGCAGCGTCCGCTTTCCGCAAACACTGATGGCACGTCGAGGCCCTTGAACTTCGACGGTTGATAAAGATCCTGATCTTCGAGGAGCCTTTCGAAAGCCTCGGCCAGAAAGTACTCCTGGCTCCGCAAAGGATCGTCGCGGCGTGGTTTCTGGAGATCGACGCTCCCGAGCTTTTCAACCAGATACAGAACCGTTTCTTTTAACGGCGACTCGTACAGGTTGCCGGCTTCGCGCAGTCGCCCGACTAAAGCTTCCCAGTCGAGTACTTCACCAACCTGGAATGGACCATCGTCAATCTGTGTATTGACGAACACCGGCCACTTCTGCAATCGCACCACCTGATCCGCCGTCCCTAATCCGGCTTTCAGATCCTCATTAACAATCGTTTCGACCTGGCGCGCGCGCACGGTGTTGGTGCGAATGCTGACGATGCGCGGCGGAATCTCGAACTGTCCGGCAGCAAGCACCGCGCGCAGTTCTCGATGTCTTGCCGCATCGCCTCCTGCCGGCGAGCGGAAGATAAGATAGCCGCTTCTGGATAAGCTGAGCGTCTCGTCATGCAAGACATCCAGTTCGGTCCATGCTTCTTCCGCCGCGCCAACAGGATCACTCCGAAACTCCCAGCGAATGATCGCCGACGGTTCAAACGCGGGTGCCTTCGTAGGCAAAGGTTTTCTGGCCGGCAGGTCGTCTTCAAACAACGTGATCTCGATTTGTCCCTGAGGCTCTTCGAACCAGTTTTCAAATTCGAGCCGCAGGAAGTCATTGACAGCCGGCGCTGGTCCGAAAGCCTCGTAGTGACCCACTTCGTTCTTCTCCGCGGTTGTTTGCACGGTCTCCAAACCGCCGGCGACTGTGACCACGCGGTTCACCCTCGCCTTAGTGAGATACTGATCGCGCAACGTCTGAAACGGCACCGTCTCGATTCCGATGGCCCACATCTTCGAGTTCGCCGGCGCCAGAACACCCTGGGCCAACGGATTGAATTCGAAAGCAACGCTCACTTCCGCAGCCCGCGCCGGCAGCGGCGTGACACCCATCAACGAAAAGAAACGCTCGTAACTCGCCGCCGATGTTCGATTGAGACGGTAGTGCGCGATCTCCGCCAGCCAGGCGAAGAGTTCGGTGAACGTGATGCCCGGATCGTGAACGTTGTGATCGGTCCATTCGGGCGACGTGCTCGGAATCAGCAGCCGCGCCTCTTCGACTATTCGCTCGAAGGACTTGTCATCAAGATTTGGCAGTATTAACGCCACGTTTACTCTCCATTGCCGACACTCATCGTGATGCGATGAGGACCACTTGCGATCAGCGCGTCGGCGCCAACCACTACCTGTTCGTCACTCGGCGACTCACCCAAAAACAAGGCGATCCGGCCGACGTGATCGACTTCGTCTATCGCTTCGAGCAGCGCGTACAGATCTGACGCCGCAAGATCACGACCAAACTCCCAACCCTCCTGATCAGGCCCGCCTTTGAGCGGGTGCAGAAACTCCTCGAGCTGTTTCTTCACTTGTTGCTCCGCGGTGGCGACCAGATCGAGTGACTTCGCAAAGACAGTCGCTTCAACCGTGACCGGAACGTATTCCGGCGGACCGATGACAATGTGTTTCTGATCCACGACCGTAAGATCTGCCCGCTCGGCAAGGTAACGCTGCACGGCGCGACGAAGCTGGAGCGAGGGCACCGGCTGCGCGTCCTGTGAATCGGGACCGATGTACACGGTGGTCCAACCGAGTTCGTGACGTCCGCCGGCGTTGCGATTCGGCAAACATCTCGCTTTTCGCACTTCCCGCGACGCTTCGAGCGCCAGCCGTTCAAAGTCGTCAGGCGTCACGGCTCGATCGCGATGACTGATCTGCGCCGGACCGATCGTCAGCATCTCTTCGTTTGTCGCGGCGTCAGATCCACCACCGGCAGCCACCGGATTGAGAACCGAATCCACACCTGCAACAGCCGTGACCATGGTGTTGATCTCGCCTGGCCCAACGTTTCCCGCCGCGCCACCGCCAGCCTGGTAAATAAAGGCGCGAATGTTGTCGCCACCCGCGGGCGGAATGCGGCCGTGTATGCCGTCGCCAAACTCGATCTCGCCGGTATGACGATCGAGACGGTAGTGCCTGCTGTTCCCATCCGAATCGAAAAACTCGATGACCTCAGTCCACCTGATCCACGTCTCCAACACACGATCCTGCTGATCGCGAATCGTGAATACAGCATCTTCACCCTGCGCCAGCACCAGTTGCTCTCGTTCCTCTTCAGTCAGCGCCTCGCGCACGCGCACTTCTTCACCTTCGATCACCGGAGTCTGTTGGAAATTAAACTTCTGATTCTTCACGCCGGTGCTCGAACCGAGTATTTCCTCGCGCACGGTGCGCACCTGCATCGCTTCGACCGTGTTCAGGAAGACTCCGCTGAACAACGGCGACGCCGACCAGTCGCCTTCAACCAGCGCGGTGCGCAACCAGTACAACGGGCGACCAAACTCCTGTGTGTTCTGCATGCCGTCAGGAACGTTGAGCGAAACGTAATCAGGCCGTGTAAACGCTTCGGTGCCGTCCTCAGCAAGCAATTCTTTCCAGTCGTTTTCGAAGGCAAACTGCCAGAGGAGCTTTGGCTTGTTGCGCTCGTCGACCAGCAACTCTTTCGCGGCGAAGTAGATCTTTATCGGTCCACCTTTGAGTGGCTGGTTGAAGCCGAAGTACAAGGTCTTGCTTTGATCGTCGAGCGGAACAAACGGAAGAAAGTTCTTGTTCTCGGTGCTGTTTGCCGCCGTCTGGTCCAGGTAATTGAGGTTGTTGAGCGTCAGGCAGAACTGCGGCTGCTGAAACTCGGTCACCTGGTATTCAATCGATAACTCTTTGATCAGTGGTGGACGTATCGGATCTTTTTCGATCGTGACGCGTCCCGTGTCGGGATCGACAGTGAAGAGTTCGCGCCCGTAATCGCCACCAACAATGCGCGCACGGATCCAGAAGTTTTCCTGCCCGGCGACTTCGGTCTTGCCTATGTCCTCCGGCAGAGTGAATTCGACTGTGCCGCCAACGAGGAAGTTCTCGGTTTTGTCGACAACAGGCAGTCCGACGAAGCCACGTCCGTTCCAGTATTCCCAGGAGAGTTCCGGACGTAGCTCAGTTTGGTTCGGCTCCTTGTAGGTGAACCAGCCCTGCGAAACACTGCTGACGGTGATCCGGTAATCGGAAGTGTTATCCGGCGGCGACGGAAAATCTTCCGCCATCACTACGAGGCGGGTGGCGCCAAAATAGTCTTCAATTTGTCGACCGCCCGGTGATTGACCTGGACCAACCGTAATTTCCAGAAAGAGATCGTTATATTCGTTATTTGCACCGCTGGCAGAAGCCTCGAGCACTGCGAGGCGCGCCGATCTCGCCTGCGCTCTCGCTTCTGCATCCTCAACTCTGAGTATCCGGTAGGTTTCGCCGACGTTGGGCGTGCTCGACCACACGCCACTGACTGTGACCGTATCGGCGGCAGGCGCTGAAGGAATGAGACGCAACTCGTCGTCAACGAGAATGAAATCTCCGTCATCCACACTGGCGCCATGCCCCGCTTCGAGTTCGACGCTGTTCGCTGTGGCAGACACAACGTTGCCGCTAAGGATCTGAACCAGTAAATCGTATTCAGTGTCGGTTGTCGGCGGCTCGTCCAGCGGCTGCGTCAGGACCGTGAATTCGTTGCGCGACAACGTGGTGTTGATTCGCCGGACAGTAGTGCCCGACGCGCCACTCCCTGGACCATCGGTGACGTGAACGAAATACGTTACGTTCGTGTCCGGGTCGTCTTCGAGAAGGATGATGTCACGTGGCCCGGCCCGCAGTGTGCCTGAATCAACGCTGTCGCCCTGAACACGAAATTCAAGGAGCGCGTTCTTATCGCTGGTGGAAAGTATGGAAATGAAATCGCCCTGACCACTTTCATAGACGACGGCCAACGGATCACTGGCAAGCCGAAATTCCGAGGGACTTAAATGAGGCTCCCAGCCACCTCCCATAGGCGAGTCTTCGATGGACCACAAACGATCGTCCGTACCTCTGACGTAGGCTCGTACGCCCAATGCGGACGACGACACCGTCGGGTTTGAATCGACAAACGCGTTGGTTGGTGGACCATAGCTGTCGTTGCTGCCCGCCGGATCAGTATCGATAACCACCAGGTGATTGCTGACGCTTCTCAGAAATATTCTGAAGTGGGTGTTGCCTGCATTCGGAAGTGCAAATGGTCGCGCATTCTCAGCCGCGACGAAGGCCGGATCTGGTTGTCCGTTGAGAAGCGGCGTGACATCTGTCCAAACGGCATCCCATATCCACGTTCTGCCGTTCACATCGGTAACGAAAACCACGGGCCGGTTTGCGATGTTCAGAACAAACGGAGTCGAGTTCACCTGGGGCAACTGTGGTCCACCGAGATGCGGAACCCAGCCACTCGGGAAGAATGGAAAGATCGTGTTGCGAACCTGAGAAAAGAGCTGGCTTCCCGCCACCACAAACACCTGCCACGTGTTGTTAATCAGGATGGCAGCAGGATTGAACCGCAATTCACCCACCGGTGCTTCGAGTGGAAGCCATGACCACCCCGCCTCGAGTTCGCCGACGATGAAACGCAGGTACACCTTGTCGTCGTCAGCTATTACGAAAACTCCGATCCGGTCTTCGAAGTCGTCGGTAACAACCGCGGGAATTGATCCGACTTTAATACGCGTGTCCTGTGGCGTGTTGTGTTTCTTGACGATTGGTTCTGCCGACGTTCTCGGATCGATCTGGAACTCAATTAGCTTGCCGGCAGCGGCGTGCGCAAACACACGGATCACGTTGTCAACGACGGTTGCGGCTGGACCAGCGAGCAGGTCCGTAGCATCGAGAGTGAAGTTCAACGTCACTTCGGCGTTTGGTTTGGAAAACGCTTCTTCACTCGCGATCGAGAAACGATCGAAGATCCGCGGCTCGGTTCCGAAAGGAAAGAACGGGACGTCAGTGGTCAACGGCGTGTCGTTGTGAAATGCGTTGTCGGGCCGCAGTTTCTTTCCGCCAGTAGACACTGCGAGCGTGATCATCTCGATCTTTGGCAGCGGCGTGGGCGGCGTGGCCGGCAGCGGCTGGTTGAGACGCGCGCGAATCCAGCGACTCTTGTTGCCGCTTATCTCTGTCTCTTTGATCTCGCCTTCGGGTTTGGTCAGCAGGATCTGCCCGTCGCGACTCAGGCCCTGCGTACCGTCAGCATCGATCTGAAACGCAAACCAACCCTCGACTTTGTCGATCTCCGCGAAGAACTCCCAAACGACGTCGAAGGGTTGTAGGTTTGAGCTCACGCCCGGTGCGTGCTCGACCACTAAAGTGAACTGCGCCTCACTCTTGATCGCGAAATACTTGTCGTGGGCCAGATACAGGATGTGCTCCTGCCAGTTCTTTCCTTCGTACAACTCAAACTGCGTGACCTTCCGCACCTGCGTGCCTTCAACGTAGTCACTGGTCAACGGATCGGTGACTGTCACTACCGAGCCTTTCACTTCGGCGACGACGAGGTGTTCAGTCTGATCGATGCGCAGGAAGTCTCCCGGCTTCACTTGGTTGGGAGGATCGAGTTGCAGGGACTTCGACTGCGCCGCTGAAAAGGCATTGACCAGCAAGGGTGGCGATGGCGTGGCGGCGAGAGTCAATTCAAGAAATCCGGGAGGCGGTATGTAGATCTTGTCCTGCTCCGGATCGACTGCGATCAATGACGTGATCGTCCCGGGCACGGCCAGCATGTTGCTGATCGTCTCGAACGGCAGATCGATCGGGTGTTGCTCGGTTGGCGGCGCTGAAACCTGTGTTCCCTTCGGCACGAGAAACGGAAACAGCGTGCCGTCCGCGACGACGAATTTGATCGGACCACGCGCGGGTCTCGCTTGCAGCAAACGAATGCCGAGCATGTCGAGAAACGCCAGGAAGTTTCTTTCCGGCGCGCGATTCAAACGCGTGATCACGCCTTCGCTGATGAACGAAAAGATCTTCAGCAACGCGACGCCGGGATCGTCGTCGTCCTTGGCGGGCCACTCGCGCGTGTAGTGCGGCGCCATTTCGCGCAACGCCCGGAACAGGTCGTTGGCTTTGCGTGGGTCGATTTTTGGTGGTGAGATCCTGGGACTCATCCGGCGCCCTCAGTGAGATAGAAAGGAAACACGAGGTTGAATTCGGTGTTGGTATCGCGAATCTGGCAGTGAAGATTGATCTCCAGTTTTCCTTTGGCGGGATCTTTCGTGAAGACCTCCAGCTTCAGGATGTCGACTCTCGGCTCCCAGCGATTGATTGCCTCTCGTATGCGACTTTCGAAAAGACCCATCGTGACCGTGCTCATGCTCGAAAAGACCAGCTCGTGAATTCCGCAACCGAACTCCAGACGCATCACGCGCTCGCCGGGCGCGGTCGCGAGCAGGATGTGGATCGACTCCTTGATGTCCTGCTCCAATTCCGACATAGCGACGCGGCCCGTCGCCGGATCGATCTGCACCGGGAACTTCCAACCTCGACCTAAAAACGATTTCGGCATAACTCGTTACCCGATCAATACCGTTGGCTCGCCGAGCAGGATCGCGTTGGGCGCGCCTGCTTCCACCACTAGATCTCCCTGGCGCGCGGCGGGCAGTCCGTTAATCAAGACGCTCGTGCTACCCACCGCCACCACGCCCCCCACGTGCGGTTTCAAACCATCAACCAAAGGGCAAACGTGCACATCAACCCCAACGCGCCACGCAGGTCTGTTACCTATCAACACATTCACACTCCCAATCCCCGGCGTTAGCGCCGTCCCATGACTTGTCTGATCACCGAGTCTCGCTGCTGGCAGTCCCACGTTCGTTTACTCCTTCAATCCGCGTTCGTTCACTCCTTCAATCCGCGCTCGTTACTCCTTCAATCCGCGTTCGTTACTCCTTCAATCCGCCTTGAAGATCAAGACGATTTTTGAACTTGACTCCATCCACTCCGGCTTTGCCGCCGGATGTGAGGCGAGGCTCTGCCTCGCCGTAAGAGCTCCACTAAGACCTGGGGGCTACGCCCCTGGTTCGGCCTTTGGCCGGCAAACCTTCAGGGCAGAGCCCGAACCAAGGGCGCAGCCCAGTCCGAGTTTTTAAGATGAACGGCGAGGCAGA
>DASVGE010000013.1:0-50175 GCA_036379695.1 Pyrinomonadaceae bacterium
GCTTTGGTCTCGGCGAAAGCGGTGCCAGGGCACCGCACTCCAGGGAGGCGTCCACTACTCGTGGTGGTCCATGTTGACGTGACTGCGCCTGCCTCGTATCATCGTGCCCTTCCCGGTTGAAACGCTCAGTTGAACAAATTGATTCCGATGTAGGAAAGGTGACGCCCTATGATACCTCGGAGCTTTGAGTACTTCTCTCCGCGCACCCTCGACGAGGCCATTGCCCTGCTGCAAAAGCTGGGCCCGGACGCAAAATTGCTCTCCGGCGGCCAAAGTCTCATCCCCATGATGAAGTTGAGACTCGTATCTCCCGAATACATAGTAGACATAAATCGCATACCCGGTCTCGATTACATATCCGAAACTGACGGTCATCTGCGCATCGGCGCACTCGCGCGCGAACACGAGCTCGAGTCGTCAGACGTAGTGAAAACAAGATTCCCGGTCCTTAGCGATACCGCGAAAGTCATCGCGGATCCACTCGTGCGCAGCCAGGCGACGGTCTGCGGAAACCTTGCTCACGGCGATCCGGCAAACGATCATCCGGCAACGATGCTGGCGCTCGGTGCGACTGTAGTTGCAACCGGCCCGAAAGGACAACGAGAGATCAAGATCGAAGACTTCTTTCCCGGACTCTTCACTACGGCACTCGAACCGGAAGAGATCCTGACCGAGATCAAGATCCCGCTTCCACCGCCGCGCAGCGGAGGCGCGTATCTCAAGCTCGAAAGAAAAGTCGGCGACTTCGCAACCGCGGGCGTGGCAGTGCAAATCACACTCGACGATAGCGGTGCTTGTAAATACGCCGGCGTAGGACTAACAAATGTCGGCTTCACTCCAATCAAGGCGACGCAAACCGAAAGCTATCTGACGGGCAAACAACTCGACGAAGCGACGATCCAGCAGGCAGCCGAAATGGCCGCGTCAGAGTCGCAGCCAATGGACGACATCCGAGGTTCAGCCGATTACAAGCGCGACCTCGTTCGTGTGCTTACTGCACGCGCTCTCAACACTGCGCTGAACCGCGCCAAAGGAGGAGCCTAGACGATGGCGAAAGTTCCAATCAAAGTAACGGTCAACGGCGAGGAACACAGCACCGACGTTGAACCGCGCATGCTGCTGGTCCACTTCCTCCGCGAAACGCTGCGGCTCACCGGCACGCACATCGGTTGCGATACAAGTCACTGCGGCGCGTGCACAGTCGTGATGGATGGCCGCGCGGTCAAGTCGTGCACGGTCTTCGCCATCCAGGCTGACGGGCGTTCCATCACTACCGTCGAAGGTCTCGAACAGGACGGCAAACTGCATCCGCTTCAGGACGGCTTCTTTCAGGAGCACGGCCTGCAATGCGGTTACTGCACTCCCGGAATGTTGATGACCGGAATCGCTTTTCTTAAAACAAATAACAATCCCAGTGACGATGAGATCCGGCACGCGATCTCCGGCAACCTGTGTCGTTGCACCGGCTACGTAAATATCGTCAAGGCTTATCAATACGCTGCACAAAAGATGCGCGAGGGAGGTGCATAGAGATGGCGCCAAAAACGTCGCCCGAAATCGGTGGCATGGGCCACTCAGTCAAACGTCGCGAAGATCCACGCTTTCTGCGCGGTCTTGGTAACTACGTCGACGACGTGAATCTGCCGGGCATGCTCTACCTGGACATCGTGCGCAGTCCCTACGCGCACGCGAAGATCAAAAACATCGACATCTCGAAAGCCACGGCCATTCCGGGTGTGCTCGCAGTCATCACTGGAAAGGACCTCGAAAAGTACAACCTGCACTGGATGCCGACATTGATGTCTGACACGCAGATGGTCCTGCCCGTCGATAAAGTGATGTACCAGGCGCAGGAAGTTGCCGCAGTGCTCGCAACCGATCGTTACATCGCCGCGGACGGCGTCGAAGCAGTCGAGATCGACTACGAACCTCTGCCCGTCGTCGTCGATCCGAAAAAAGCGCTGCTGCCCGATGCGCCCGTCTTGCGTACTGATAAGGAAGGCAAAAAAGACAATCACATCTGGCACTGGGAATGGGGCAACCGCGAAGCGACCGATCAACTGTTCAACGAAGCGGAAGTCACCGTCAAAGAAGACATCTACATTCCGCGTATTCACGTTGCTTCGATAGAGACGTGTGGTTGCGTTGCGAGCTTTGACAAAGTCAGAGGCAAGTTAACTGTTTGGATGACGACGCAGGCGCCACACGCGATCCGCACCGTGTTTGCGCTCGTTGCCGGACACGTTGGTCTGTCAGAAGAGAAGATTCAGATCATCTCTCCCGATATCGGTGGTGGCTTTGGCGGCAAGGTGCCGGTTTATCCGGGTTATGTGATCGCGGTGGCGGCGTCCGTGCTGACCGGCAAGCCGGTCAAGTGGATCGAAGATCGAATGGAGAACCTCCAGGCAGATTCGTTCGCGCGCGATTATCACATCACCGCGGAACTGGCAGGTAAAAAAGACGGCACATTGACAGCACTCCGGATCAAGACGCTCGCCGACCATGGTTATACAGACGCGGCTGCGAACCCTTCGAAATTTCCCGCCGGACTCTTTCACGTCTGCACCGGTTCATACGATCTAAAAGCCGCGCACGTCGAAGTGGACGGCGTTTACACCAACAAACCTCCGGGTGGGATTGCATATCGCTGCTCGTTCCGCGTCACGGAAGCCGTGCATACGATCGAGCGCATGGCAGACCTGATGGCCCACGAGTTGGGAATGGATGCGGCTGAGTTGCGAATGAAAAACTTCATCAAGCCGGAACAGTTCCCATACAAGTCGGCACTCGACTGGGAGTATGACAGTGGCGACTATGGTGCTGCCCTGCAGCTCGCGATGGACCGTGTTGGTTATGACGAACTGAAGAAGGAACAGGCTGAGAAACGCGCGCGCGGTGAGTTGATGGGAATCGGTATCAGCAGTTTCACTGAAATCGTCGGCGCGGGACCGTCGAAACATTTCGACATCCTCGGTCTCAAGATGTTCGACAGCGCTGAGATTCGCGTGCATCCGACCGGCAAGGTCATCGCGCGCTTCGGCACCAAGTCGCAGGGGCAGGGTCACGAAACGACGTACGCGCAGGTCGTCGCCGAGGAGCTTGGCTTTCCTGCCGATAACGTGCTCGTTGAAGAAGGCGACACTGACACGGCGCCATATGGATTGGGAACGTATGCGAGTCGCAGCACTCCGGTGGCTGCGGCTGCGTGTGCGATCGCCTGCAGAAAGATCAAAGACAAGGCGCGCAAGATCGCGGCTTACCTGCTCGAGGCACACGAAGACGATCTCGAATGGGAGCCCGGAAAGTTCTTCGTGAAGGGTTCACCCGATCGCGCGAAGACGATTCAGGAGATCTCGCTTGCGGCGTATACGAATCATCCGCCCGGGATGGAAGCAGGACTCGAAGCAGTCAATTACTACGATCCGCCAAATCTCACTTACCCGTTCGGTAGTTACATCTGTGTTGTTGATATCGATAAAGGTACGGGCGAGATCAAGATACGTCGCTTTGTGGCGGTCGATGACTGCGGAAACATTATCAACCCGATGATCGTCGAAGGACAGATTCATGGTGGTTTGACGATGGGACTCGGGCCTGCGCTTTACGAAGAGATTCAGTACGACGAGAGCGGTAACATCCTGCAAGGCAGCTTCATGAATTATCTGTTGCCGACGGCGGTGGAGACACCGAATTGGGAAACTGACAAGACCTGCACGCCTTCGCCCCATCACCCGCTGGGTGCGAAGGGAGTGGGTGAGTCGGCGACGGTGGGCGCGCCGGCCGCGATCGTGAATGCGGTGGTGGATGCGCTCTGGCATCTCGGCGTGCGGCACATCGATATCCCGATCACGTCGGCGAAGGTTTGGAAGTTGCTGCGCGACGCGGGCGTGCGGGATTGAATAGGTCCTACAGGACTTATAGGACCTATGAACATTCAGGATCAATGCGATGAGTTGCGGGCGCGGGAGGAGCCGTTTGTTCTTGCCACGGTCGTCGCCTATAAGAGTCCGCAGTCTGCGAAGCCGGGATCGAAAGCGATTATCAAATCGGATGGCTCGTCGATCGGGTGGGTCGGTGGCGGATGCGTGCAACCGATCGTTTTGCGTGAAGCGAAGCGCGCGCTGGAAACAGGTCAGCCGAAGCTTTTGACGATCAGTCCCGACGCCGCGCGTGACGATTGGAAAGGAGTCGAGTCGTTCCGCATGACCTGCGAGGGTGGCGGTTCGCTCGAGATTTACCTGGAACCTTTCTTGCCAAAACCTCAACTGCTGATCGTCGGCAACTCTCCTGTCGCCGAAACACTCGCGCAACTCGGCGCGCTGCTGGATTTTAAAGTCGTGGCCGCCGGTACGGATTTCAGTTCAGTCAAGGATCAGATCAACGAATCCAGCTATGTCGTCGTCGCGACGATGGGTAATCGCGATGAGGAAGGATTGCTGGCGGTGATTGGTACGAGGCCAAAATATCTCGGGCTTGTGGCCAGCAGGAAAAAGTCAGAAGCGCTTTTTGAATACGTCCGTACAACCGGCACGACGGACGAGGACATCGCGGCGATCACGTGTCCGGCCGGAATCGAAATCGGCAGTGAGACGTTGCCGGAGATCGCATTGAGTGTCGCCGCAGAAATCACGCGCATTCGCCGGACGAGTGCGGAGCAACCGCGAACAGTCGCCACCGCGATCGATCCGATCTGTGGGATGACGGTAGATATCGAGAACGCGAAATACAGTTCGGTGGTTGACGGCCAGACGATCTATTTCTGCTGCCTGCGTTGCAAGGAAATATTCGATCATCCACAGATTACACAGATTGGAAGAAAGTCTGTGTAATCTGCGTAATCTCTTTATGAAGTTCATCTCGGGATTGGTGCTTGGTGCAGGTGCGTCGCAGCGGTTTGGACAACCTAAACAACTAGCGCCCTTTCGCGGCACGACGATGCTGGGGTGGGTTGTGGACCAGGCCCAACAAGCCTCCGGTCTCGACGAAGTTGTGGTTGTGCTCGGACGCGCCGCGGAAGAACTACGCGAACGAGTGGATTTTGGCGCGGCGCGTGTAGTGGAGAATCCGGTGTTTGGTGAAGGCTGTTCGTCGTCATATCGCGCAGGCATTGGCGCACTCAACACCGAGTCAGCAGCAATCATGATCATCCTCGGTGACCTGCCGGGAATCACGCCGGAGATAATCAACCGGTTGGCTGAAGCGTGGCGTGAGCAGGACGCGCCGATTGCCCTCTGTTCTTACGAGGGGCGCAAGGGCCATCCGATGATCTTTGCGCGCTCGATGTTTTCGCAACTCGTGGATCTACATGGCGACAAAGCTGCGTGGAAGCTGGTTGACGCAAATGCAGCGCGCGTGCAGGAAGTTCACTTCGATCTTCCCTACCCTGACGATATCAACACTCCCGAAGACTTTGAGCGACTGGCAACAGCCACTGGAAAAGAAAATTGAGAGAAGAAGTCAGACAAATACAGCGCCTGCTGGAAGAACAGATCTACATTGCCGACGCCGCTATCGCCACTGCGTTGTACTTGTCGATGGCGCTCGGCAAGCCGCTGCTGGTTGAAGGACCGGCAGGCGTCGGCAAAACGGAGATCGCCAAGGCGTTAGCCAGCGCGCTCAATACGAAGCTGATTCGGCTACAGTGCTACGAAGGTCTGGACGCCACCACCGCGCTCTACGAATGGAACTACCCCAAACAGTTGTTGCATCTCAAACTCGAAGAGTCGTCCACCGCTTCCGAAGCGGAAAAGGAAGCGATGATCTTCAGTGAAGCGTTCTTACTGAAGCGGCCACTGCTGCAGGCGATCACGGAACACGATCGTGCGCCGGTGTTGCTGATTGACGAGATCGATCGGAGTGATGAAGAGTTTGAAGCGTTTCTGCTGGAAGTGCTGTCTGATTTTCAGGTGACGATCCCGGAGATCGGTCCGATTAAGGCGACGCACCGGCCGCACGTGGTTTTGACTTCCAATCGTTCACGCGACTTATCTGATGCGCTGAGGCGGCGCTGCCTCTACCACTGGATTGATTACCCAACGCTGGAAAAGGAACTGGAGATCGTGCGGGCGAAAGTGCCCGGCATCACGGAGGCGCTTTCGTCGCAACTCACCAAAGTGATGCAGGCCACGCGCACGATGAGCCTGTCGAAGATTCCTGGCGTGGCGGAAACGCTGGATTGGGCCAACGCGCTCGTTGCGTTGCAGGCGCCGGAGTTGAACGAAGAGGTTGTCGCCGAGACGCTCGGGTGTTTCCTGAAAGACGAGAGCGACATCGCTGCGTTTAAGGCAGAGTTGCCACGGATTACCACGGATGTCTGAATTGGAAATCGAACATGTGGTTCCGTTTTGCCGTGAACTGAGAGCGCACGGGCTCTCTGTGACGCCTGCGGAGGTAGTGACTGCGACGACAGCGTTACACGTAATCGACGCGACGGATCGTGACGAGGTTTTTCTCAGTTTGCGCAGCATTCTCACGACCAGCGTTGATGACTTTCCGATCTTCGAAGAAGTATTCAAGAGGTTTTGGAATAAGTCGCACTCACCGAACCGCACCGCCACCGTGCGCACTCAAAAAAACTCGCCGCGTCAATCGCCTAAGGGTCTAGCATTCTTCCTTGAACACTGGGGCAGTTCGTTCAGCGGCGGCGCTCAGCCCGTTAAAGTTCCCGGCGCGAGTGACACCGAGTCAACAGCAAACAAAGACTTCAGCGAATTCAGTAACGAGGAACTCGAAGAGATCTCGCATCTCGCTCGCCGCATCGTCAGACGCCTGGCACGCAAGCCGAGTCGTCGCTGGCGTCCCGTCAAACGTGGTCACCGAGTGAATCTGCGACGCTCGTTACGGCTGTCGTTAAAAACCGGTGGTGAACTGATCGATCTGATGTACAAGGAACGACGTCCGAAGCGAACCAAGCTGTTCGTCATCTGCGACGTCTCCGGATCGATGGACCTCTACAGCCGTTTGCTGCTGCAATTCGTGTATGGTCTCCAAAACAGTTTTGCGAAAGTGGAGTCGTTTGTCTTCGCTACTTCGCTGGCGCGCATAACCGGCGACCTTAAAAACAAAACTTATCAACGCGCGCTCGATCGTCTCTCCACCAACATTCGCGGCTGGTCCGGCGGCACGCGCATCGGTGCGAGCCTCGCGATGTTCAACGATCAATGGCTCCGCCGCATCGACAAACGCACCATCGTGATCATACTGAGCGACGGCTGGGACACAGGTGAACCAGAAACACTGGCAGCCGAACTTGCGCTGCTGAAACGGCGTGCAGGCCGGTTGATCTGGCTCAATCCACTGCTCGGTAGCGCCGATTACGCACCTGTAACAAGAGGCATGCAGTCAGCATTGCCTTTCATCAACGTATTCGCACCCGCGCACGACCTCCAGAGCCTGCGCGCTCTCGAACCGCACCTGGTTTTATAATGAGCCACAAAAAGGCACAAAATGTTTCTGCCCTGAATTTTGTGCTTTTTGTGCCTTTTTGTGGCTGATCTGTTTGTGCCTTTTTGTGGCTGATTCTGATGGAAGAACTTTTTGACGACATCGAGAAATTGGTGCGAGCGGAAAAGCGCGTCGCCATGGCCACACTTGTCGCCACCCGCGGCACCAGTCCGAAACGCGAAGGCGCAAAGATGTGGGTCGGTGAGGAAGGTCGCATTCTCGGTTCGGTGACGATCGGCGGCTGTGTTGACGCGCGCGTGATTGCCGAATCGGAGCACGCGTTGTCGTCTTTCAAATCACGCCTCGTCGAAATGAAACTCGCCAACGAAGAGGCGTGGGAGATCGGCTTCTCCTGCGCCGGCGATCTCGACGTCCTGATCGAGCCCGTGGATCTGACCAATCCGGATAACTTACTCGAGTTGTATCGAGTCGTGCGTTCCACAGTAGATCGCGGCAAACGCGCAGTCCTCGCGACACTGCTGCAAGAAACATCGCGCAAGCTGCTCGTCATCGAAGACGGCAACACATCCGGATCACTAGGCACACCTGACCTCGACCGTGAAGCGCAAACCGTCGCACTCGAACTGATGAGTAAACGCGCATCACGCACGGTTTCACTCGGCCCTGACTCGCATCCCGTCTTCTTCGAAGTGCATGGACCACCACCAACCCTGATCGTCTTCGGCGCGAGCCACGTCGCCATGCCGCTCGTCAGCCTCGCCCACGACCTCGGTTTGAAAACAGTTGTTGTCGATGGCCGCCCGCGCTTCGCCACGCGAGAACGCTTCCCCGACGTTGACCAGTTGCTAATCGGAATTCCTTCCGAGATCGCAGAAACTCTCCCCTACACATCTTCAACGTTCGTGGTACTCACCGCACACGATTACAAATACGATCTGCCGGTCCTGAAGGTGGTGCTTCCGGCGCGACCTGCATACGTAGGATTGTTAGGCAGCAAACGACGTGGCCACGCAATCAAAGAATTCTTACGCGACGGCGGCATGGACCAGGCATTATTGGACCAGCTTCACGTACCAACCGGACTGGACATCGGAGCAGACACCGCCGCAGAGATCGCACTCAGCATTCTCGCCGAAGCCGTCGCGATCAAATCCGGCCGCTCAGCAGCGTTCTTAAGAGACACGAAGTAATGCCAACGCTGTACAGCGACACTCTCCTGGACCACTTCCGGCATCCGCGCAACTACGGCAGTCTCGCCGCACCCGACATCAGCAACGAACAATTCAACCCACTCTGCGGCGATCGAATCAGGATCGAATTGAAGCTCGACCACTCAAAAGTAAATGAAGCCCGTTTCAAAGGTGACGCCTGCGCCATCAGCACAGCCGCCGCCTCCCTCCTCACCGAACTCATCCTCGGCGCCGACCTCGCAGACCTCGCCGCCCTTCCCGACGCTCGCCTGCTCTCAGCCCTTGAAAGCGACATCCAACCAGCACGTCTCCAATGCGCGCTTCTACCGTTACAGGCCCTGCGCGAAGGCCTGAAGAATTACGAACCTCACGACTGATCAACTTTGTTCAGCGTGGACCGTATGCGCAACATTGTTTTGACTTAGCAAGCTCTAGAATTTTCTTGACAACAGCGGCTGTAGGAGTATTATTTTTTGCGTTCTCAAAATGCTGTGCTAACGCGGGGCCTCACTCTCATAACCTTCGTCCCCGAGTCTTGCTCCCCGTTGGCTAAAATCATAAACCCAACTGCTAAAAAGTGCAGTACAACGAGCAGGGCTTAACCACCTGCTTAGACAATTGAATCGTCGCGTCAGAAAAGTCCTCCGTCACACCCGGACCTGTTGTTAGTTGAAGGTACCTGTGTGAAGGCGGCTAATCCTGGAAGGAGGGAAGCCGCTATATGTCGCGTATTGCTCACCTCGTTTTACACTCTCGCGTAATGGTCGCAACGGCTCTGTCTCTGCGTCTTGGGCCATGCTTGCTTGGACTCACAATACTAATCACATGCATGCAGATTGCGGCGATCTCAGCCCGTTCGCAGACGGTGTTTGGTCCAAAGACCTATTCACGCACGCCCGGCACACCCGAAGTATTTGTTGATAATTTTACCGTTTCCAATCCGAGTGCTACTTACTCGATCAACGTGCAGAATGGCGATGCCAACGGTGCCGGTCGTATTAGTAGTGGGGAAATTCACTTAAACAATGTTGAGGTTGTGCGTGAACGCAACTTCAATCAACAAGTAGCGATTATTCAGAACACCGTTAGCGTTCAGGCCAATAATACGCTTCGCGTTAAGCTCAAAGGTGGTGCTAATCCTGCATCTATCACCGTCAGCATCATCTGCCAGTCAGGGTGTGCAGTAGCAGACACGACTGCGCCTCTCGTCAACATCGTTCCCAGTGATGGCTCAATAGTTAATACAACAGTTACTCCCTTAATCGAGATTTCCTACAGCGATGCCGGCTCCGGGGTCGACACCAGTACTTTCGCCGTAAACATCGACGGGTACCCTTACACCAACCTTTTCACAATTACGGAAACAAAAGCCTCCTACATGACTTTGCTCACCGGAGGCCAACACATAATCGACGTCAGTATCAAGGACAAAGCCGGGAATACGGCTCAGGCGAGTTCAAAATTTACGGTCTCCGTTTTTCGAGCACTTCCGGAGTTAATCCCTACCAGTGGACCAGCGCCGCTAACCGTAACCTTTATAACCAAGGCCATCTACACAGATGGAGCACTTCTGCGTTATCGCTGGGATTTCCAGGGAGATGGAGTTTTCGACACCAACGACCCGGGAGCGAGAAATTTCACGCGTACGTTCTCGCAAAAAGGAACTTTCAATGCGCTGCTTGAAGTGATGAACGATAAGGATCAGATTGCTACTGCGTCGGTTCCTTTTACCGTCACCGGTAACCCTCCGGTTGCTACCGCCAGCGTATCGCCATCAAACGGAGCTGTTCCTTTGACTGTGAACTTTACCGGCTCAGCAACAGATAAAGACGGAACCATAGTCAAATTCGAATGGGATTTCGAAGGCGACGGCACTTTTGATTTCACGTCTGCAACCACCGGCAACGCTACCCACACGTTCAATACAGCGGGCACCTTCAATTCGCTATTTCGCGTTACCGACAACGAGGGTCTTACTGGTACTGCTCGAGCAACGACAACTGCCATTCGCGTGGGTCCCCCCGGTTCACCCACGGCCACCATTACGTTGCCTGCAACTCCTATAACTATCAATGCTCCATTGACTGTCTCTTTCAACGGAACGGGCACTGACGCAAACGGGACGATCACTAAATTCGAATGGGATTTTGACGGCAATGGTGTATTCGATTTTTCCTCGACCACTTCAGCCGCAACCACATTTCGATACGAATCCCCCGGAACGTTTACGGCCGCTCTACGGGTAACTGACAATGAAGGATTAACCGGCATTGATACCGTCGACATCACCGTCAACATCCTTGTCAGTCTCACGATTCCCAATGAAACCTGTAGCCCACTTCAAGGTGGAACAGTTCTCGTTAATACCACTCAGGGCGGAACAACTCCAATAACTCTGTTCATTCGGAATAAGGCAGGACAGACGGTACGCACCTTGGTCAATAATGTGACGCGCACGGCAGGCTCATATTCCGATAGCTGGGACTGCAAAGACACGAACGGCTTAGTTGTAGCCGAAGACGTTTATTACGCCGTGCTGCAATTCCTTGCCAATGGTCAACCGCAGGTGCTGGACCAGAGCACAACGACTGGTGGACAGTTTTTCAATCCCAATTGGAACATGTCGACGAGCACTGGTTCGGCTTGTTTCAATTGTCCATTTAGACCATTCGACGATGATTTCCTGAAAGTAGATTTTAGTCTCAGCAGAGCGGCGGAAGTTTCAGTCTCGATACGGCTTTTCAATGCTGTCGACGAAGTCGTGTCGCTCTTCGATCGCAAACTTTTCGGCCGCGGTAATTCCACTGTATTTTGGGATGGTACGGACATTTTAGGCCGGCTAGTCGCGCCACCACCGGGGGAAACCTTTCTCTGGGGCATGACCGCCTTCACGCTTCCCAATAACGCCATCTATGTTGAGGTGGCACCACAGTTGACGAACGTCTCCGCGGATCCGAACTACTTTGATCCAGCGACCGGCAACTTCATTAGCCCACAAAACCCAACAACCAAGGTTTCCTACACGCTCTCGAAGCAAGCCAACGTCACGTTGCAGGTATTTAGGGCCGGCTCAAACGCGCTAATGCGGACCGTCACTCAACTAAATGCGCCGGCCGGCGCCGGCACGATCGAGTGGGACGGCAAAAACCAGAGCGGAATGTTTGTGGATAAAGGTGACTACCGTCTCGCACTGAAAGCGACAGACGCGGCAGGCAATCAATCCATCATCCGCTACCTGATGGTCAGGGTCTTCTACTGATACGGACTTGAAAGAGGGATCGATGCTCAGATTAACAAAACGATGTCTTGTGGTGACGACGAGCTACTTGTTGGTTCTGTTGTCCGTGTCTGCGATGACCCTGGGCCGGCCAGTTGAGATTCCGGTTGCGGAATACTTACGACTGACCCAGGCACTCATGGAACTCTCGGTGCAGGAGTGGCAGGATCGCGTCGACAGTGCAACAGAAAACAAGAGCGATCGCAAGAAACTGGAACAGAAGCTCGAAGAGGTTGCTGAACGGAACCGATCGCAGCGCAACGAGGTGTATCGCCGGTTCGGCATCAGCCAAAAAGAAGCGCTTCAATACGCCAGTTCACATGCAAGTGAGATCGAAAGCTACCTCGCCGACAACCCGGAAGTAAATAACTCAATCGACTCGCTCAAAGAGCGCATTGGCGCCTTGGTCCAACAGTTCGAAGGCATAGTTAAGCCTCCTGAGGAAGGAGATCGAAAGTGAAAAAATTAAAACCCTTGTTAGCTTCGTTGTTGATTGTTCTCCTTTCAAGTCCGACCGTCTGGGCTTTCCATGTACCTCCGTGGGACACAGGCCATAACAGTTTCCAAGGTGATCCTGGTGATGAAGGCACAGATCCTGGAGAGGAGAGTCCTAACAAATGCGGTTCGCCAGTTGAGGTAGCGAGTGGCAATTTGATCTATCAGTTGCGTGGCCTTGTGATCATCGGTGTAGGACCAGCTATAGATACCAGCCTCATGTACAACAGCCGCGACATGCGGAGAGGACAGTTTGGTAACGGCTGGATTTCGCCCTACGACCAGAGACTCATTGAAACAGCAGATGGCAATAACGTGTTTGCCATTCACATTCAGCCGAACGGAAAGAGAGAACGTTACCGAAAAAACCCTGATGGCACTTATGCACCGCCCCCACACCTCTTCTCAAATCTTCAGAAGAACTCGGACGGCACTTTTACGCTTCGCGAACGTGAAGGTCTCAGCCTTAAATTTAACCTGGAGGGTCGGCTGGCCATCGTCGTTGACCGTAACAATAACAGCCTAAATCTGAGATATGACGCAGCGGGATTCCTGACCGGCCTAACAGACGCTTCTGGTCGTTCTGCGGATTTCACAAAGGGCGCGAATGGCAGGGTAGATAGCCTATCCGATCCAGCCGGTCGAGTATTTCGCTATTCCTATGATGCATTTGGCAATCTTACTAAGTTTACGGATCCGCTTGGCAATGCAACTAGTTTCCAGTACGACTCCGCAAGTAATCTCACCGCGCTAATTGATCCTCGGGGTAATACACTTTTGCGAGCCACCTATGATGCCCAGGGCCGCGTGAGAACATTGACAGAGCGGGCGGAGACTTGGACTTACAGTTATCAGCCCTCGCAGAGACGAACGACGAAACGCGACTCGAGCGGTAACACGTGGATTTACGATTTTAACGTCTCCGGGAACATTACAAAGGTTACTGATCCGGCTGGTAACACGGAGCTTTACACTTTCGATCAGGACTTAAATGTCACGGAATTCACAAACAAGAACAGTAACAAGACGAGTTACACATATGATGCAAAAGGCAACGTTCTGACCATCACAGATGCGCTCGGCGGCATTCGGACGAAGACCTACGAGCCCAATTTCAACCTACCACTCACTGAGAAGGATCCGCTTGGAGGCATTACCCACTTTGAATATGACAGTCGCGGCAATCTAAGCAAAGTAACTGACGCAGGAAACAATTCCACTCTCTATGAATACGATTCCAAGGGTCAGTTAATACGAACCACTGATGTTACCGGAAGGATCACTAATTTCAACTACAGTGTGCACGGCAACCTCACTCAAATTACTGATCCGATGGGGAACAGCAGCAATGCGACTTACGATAATTTGGGCCGAGTCCTGAGCGTCACGGATCGCGAGGGTAGAAGCGCCCAATTCACTTACGATGATGGTGATCGCCTAGTTCGTGTCGTGAATCAGCAAGGTGGAATTACCGTCTTCGAGTACGATGCATCGGATAATCTGACATCCATCACCCTGCCGAACGGCAGCAAAAGTACCTCTGAATTCGACTCTTTCAACCGCCGGGTTCAGACGAAGAACCAAGCTAACCAAACCACAATCTACACGTACGATAAGAAGGACAACCTGCTTACTAGAACTGATGCCAAAGGACAGATCATCAGCTACTCGTATAACGTGCTGGAAAGGCTCCTCAGAAAGACTCGTCCCGATGGTGGCGGAGTCAATTACACGTACGATCGCGTCGGTAACCTACTCAGCGTCGCAAATGGTGATAGCAACCTAACGTATGTATACGACGCACTCAACCGAATAATAGAGGCACGGACTAGCGCTATTGCTGGTCAACCCGCCACAACGATCAAGTATTCCTACGATGCTAACGGTAATCGCAAAACGATGACCGATCCTTCAGGTGGTATCACCACCTACGTTTGCGATGCGCTCTCCCGATTGAATTCAATCACTGATCCATTCGGGCAGGTTTTTACCTTTTCTTATGATGCCTTGTCACGCCGGACGCGCCTTGAACGTAATGGGGGCACCTCGACAACCTATACCTACGACGACCTCGGTCGACTTCTCTCACTCACACATCAATCTCCTGCAGGCAATTCAAGCTTCAACTATGTCTATGATCGTGTGGGCAACCGCATTTCACTAGCTGACCCAACTGGACAGCATACTTTCACATACGATTCGCTGTATCAACTTACGAGTGCAACTCATCCCAGTGGAAACGGCAATGAGTCCTACTCCTATGATTCCGTCGGAAATCGCCTCTCTTCGCACCTCTCGCCCTCTTATACCTATGCCGCAGGGAATCGCCTCAGCATCGACGCGCAGTACGACTATGTTTACGATGCCAATGGAAACCTACTCAGCAAGACCAATCGCGCCGATGGCAAGATAACTTCATATATCTACGACGGCGAGGATCAACTTATCCGTATCAACTTCCCAAATAATACGTTTGCAGCTTATCGCTACGACGGTCATGGACGGCGAATTGAGAAAAACATCAACGGACAAATCACCCGTTATGTATACGATGGCCAAGACATTCTTCAGGAGCACTCAGGGAGCGGAACACCCATTGCCCGTTATACGCACGGCCCGGGGGATGACGAACTACTCGCTGTCCTTCGCACTAACACGTATTCAATGGTTGAAGCAGACGCTCTCGGCTCCGTCACCAGATTGGTCAGCGGGACTACCGCTACCACTAGCTACGTATACGATTCCTTCGGACGAATTATTAGCCAGACCGGTGTTGTAGTCTCACCTTATGCATTTCAGGGGCGTGAGTTCGATCCTGAGTCTGGACTCTATTACTTCCGCGCACGATATTACGACGCTCAAGTAGGGAGGTTTTTGAACGAAGACCCAATCGGAATTGAGGGTGGGCCTAACACTTATGAGTTCGTGGGCAATAATCCAGTTCTTTATGGCGACAGTCCCGGAACTGGCAAAGGAAAAGTCGCACAGTTCTTAGTTAAAACTGTCAAAGGTAGCTACAAGTGGATTCGTGGCAAGACTGCGCAGCAGCAACTACGTAAAGGTAAGGACATTTTAACCCGCAGCCGAAAAGAATCACGTTCACTGACAAAAAAGACGTTCCCCGAAAGTAAGGTGAAAACTGACCCGCCACATCAGGAGGGTTGGCATCCGCACAGCCAACCAAACCCACGGCCTAAGGGTACGGGAAAAGGACACGCTAATTATAGTATTGTGGGGCTTTCCGCGTGCTTAACTTTCGAGGGACTATTCGGAGAAAATCTCCTAACCAGCACGTTGGATGTTTTCAACCCTTTATCGCTCCCACACGACATCCTAACCCTACCCGATCTGTGGGAAGAAGTTACGACTGGGTGGGACGAGGTTCCAACAGACGAAGTTGAGTAGGATCACATGCCCTTTTTCCTCGAGAGGCGACGAACACAGGCGCTCCGACACTTCGATAATTACGAAGAGTTCTTTGCGGAAATTGACAAGGTACTAACTGATCTGACTCCCGTTCCGGATGCGATGGCTGCCGCACAGTCGATGGAATCTGATAGTGAGATGTTTCCGATTCGACAGCGTGGCACTGCCAAGGAAGTTTGCGAATGGATACGCGAGACGCTTCTTTCTGATCATGAGTTCGCGGTGACGGAGCTTTCCGAGCAAGCACGCGTCGCTCTTGAACTCAGGCACTATCTTGTACCTGGCAGTGGCTTGGAACTCAGGACACTCATCAATATTGGGAAGACAGAAATGGGAAATATCATGTGGCTTCAAATCGTGCTTCGTGTGAGTGAAGGTGAGTTTATCTGGTGGAGTCATGATTAATGTTTCGAACCCACCTCCCACTCAGATGCTGAAGTTTTCACGGGTGACTGTCTATGGCCATATCTCACAATCGCTTGGAGAAACCCTACGATCTGCCAAGACGCCTATTTCTTTTGGGAATAGCGTCACTATCGATATTAAGTCTTCTAATCTACTTTCTCGGCCTCATCAGCTTTCGTGCCAGTGCGATTTCTCTTCTCGCGGTTGAAATTACAGGCATTGTCGTTCTTTGGATAATACTTAAGCGAAATGGAGACCAAACGCTCCAGAATCTTTTGGTCTCCGGCTTGTGGGCCGGAGCCTTAGCAACGTTCGCTTATGACCTTGCCCGCATTCCAATCGCTCACGCTGGAGTCCCTGTTTTCAAGGCCATCTCTTACTTCGGTACTGTTCTGGTTGGTGTTGAGACGCCAACGACACTATCAGAAAGTCTCGGCTGGGCGTACCACCTGTCCAACGGCGTCAGCTTCGGCCTCATGTACGCTGCCCTGGTACGAAAGCCGCGCGTCTATTCCGCTGTGATTTGGGGACTCACGCTCGAAGCGATAATGCTACTGACGCCGTACGCCGAAGTCTTCGGTTATCGCCGCGATGCGAAGTTTCTCGCTATCACCATCGGCGCCCATGCCGTTTACGGACTGGTGCTTTGGCTGGCTTTAAGATTGTGGGCCTCGGGTCTCAAGCGCACCCATATCATCGCCGGTTTCGCATGTGTCCCCCTGGGCCTGGCGGCTATTGCAGCTGATTTTCATCTACGACACGCCAACCACCTGCCGCCATCGCCGCCACCGTACATCGGTCCACACCTGTACACAGTCTGGAACGTGCCGGAGCCGGACAGAGTCGTCGTAATGTGGTTAATGAAACGACAGGTTGACCCTAAAGCAGAGTTCTATTTCATCGAGCCATTTGAAACGATCCGCTACGGTAAGCCTTTTGACGTGCCTGAAGCCGACATCCGGCGCCACGGAATGCAATCAGCGACAGAGTTTCTCATTGAGCAAAAAGGACTCGGCTCTGATGTCAAACTAACTCGATTAGGTCACATGACTCATCTCAACGAGGTGACACCCTGGATGCTCGCCTCTGATTCAGATGCGGGGCAACTTACTGAAATGCTAAGAAAAGCCTCTGACGAAACTTGCGGTCAGAAGCTCAGCGTGAACTGCATTGATGATCTATTTCAAGTCCTGGATCGCTGGTATCAGTCACCTCATTAACGACTATCATTCTTAAGCTGAGGCAGCATGGTTAAGTTTCTTCCATCGAAACGTATCTTCGTTTTTCTACTCATTACTCTTCTCGCGGCGATCGCGCTCTCTTTCGCGCTCATCGCGCGGCAAGAAACGACTAAAGGACGCATAACTTTCGTCGCCAACATCAATGGAAACTGGGAACTCTTCATGATGGATGGCGACGGCACTGATCCAGTACAACTCACACAAACCGCCGTCGATGAAAGATCACCAACGTTCTCACCTGATGGAAAACAGATCGCGTATGCAACCAGTGACGGCAAGCTTTGGATAATCACCTTAGCCAGCAGAGACAAGTTAGAGCTGCCCTTACCAACAACACGTAATGGACATCCTGTTTGGTTAAACGATGGCAGCGGGATTATCTACACTGCCTACTCATTTGCGCCACCCAATGAAGATGCGGATTTCTACGTCCATTCCATTAAAGATCAAAAGCAACAACTGTTCTTATTACAGACTGGCCCCCAGGATTATCCGTCTCTCTCTCCGGCAGGTGATACGTTAGCTTATGTCTCTTCGCTGGCAACCACAGTGCAAGGCTTTGGTAGTACAGTCACACAACAACTCTGGCTGGCGTCATTCAGAGACGGCAGACCCAGCCAGCTCTTGTTTGGTAGCGCGAATAACAGCAGACCTAACTGGTCCCCCGATGGTAAGGAAATAGCTTTTTCGTCAGACCGCAGTGGCAACCTTGACCTATGGATTGTCAGACCTGGCAGTCAGGAAATCTTGCAGCTCACGAATACGCCGGCAGTTGAGACCAGTCCAGTCTGGTCTCCAGACGGACAGGAGATTGCCTACGTGTCTTTGGAATCAGGGCAGATGCGACTAATGATACTCAACCTCAAGACACGTGAGAGTCATGGGCTCTCACCGTTTGGCGATAGGTCCGTGGAAGTGAAAGACCCGCATTGGAAGTGAGGAGGAATCCGGGATGAAACAGCGGACGTTTTTATTGTTTATCCTATGTCTCGCTCTAATTTCTGCTGGTTGCCGATCAACCAACAGTGGTTCGGCGTCGCAGCCGGGGCAAGGTCAACCTGTCGCTCAAGCCACAAAGATCTCCGAGATCAATCCCAAAGCTTCCGGAGTTGAACAGAACCATCAGAGTAAAAAGGAAGACGGCCCGGAATCGAAGCAAAGTTCACAAGGCCTTAGTATCTTCGACGTAAACCTTTCCTCGCCATCGTTTAATCCTTCACGTGGAGACAAAGTAGAACTTCGTTACAACCTTTCAGTCGACAGCAAGGTAACAGTCAGCGTGTATGACGCGGACCAGCAACTCGTAAAGGTTCTTGTGTCCGACGCACAACGAAAGGCCGGCGAAAATAAAGAATGGTGGGACGGCAAAGATCTCGACGGAAAGCTAGTCGCCAATGAAGCCTATTTTTTCTGTATCGAAAGCAAAGACAATTCGAATCAAACGGTTGTTTACGATCCAACAACTTTCAGCGGCGGTGAATCGGCCGACATCGCGGAAGGACAAGCTAACCCGGAAAGTGGAACCGTCAACTACAAATTATCTCAACCGGCTCGCGTACTAATGAGGGCAGGTATCCCCGGCAGCGCTTTACTAAAGACAGTTGTTGACTGGGAGCCCAGGCCTGCCGGCGAGGTGACGGAATACTGGAATGGAAAAGATGAAGATGGATTGATTGATATTTGGAATTTGAAAGACTATCGCCTGGTCCTTACTTATATGACTCTTCCCGATGCCACGGTGATTACCTTTGGGAATAATAAATATAACTATCACGATTACAAGACGAGTCTGAAGGCCGGACGACCACAAAAAGAATCGCGGCCGATGTCCAATCTTCGCAAGCTTTCCCCGCATTTTCTTAAGTCGCGGATTACGGATCGCGCCTTCAAAGTGCGTCTGGTTTTCCCTGAGCTTGATCAAGGTCAATCCAACACTATCCCGTCCGTTAAAGATCACATTCTTGTCAGAGTAGATGTTCCGGATAAGGATCGGCACGTCCTGCTAAACCAGCAGTACGAGATTATTCTATTAGTCGATACTGCCTTTCACGCTGAAGAGGAACGTGGCTACCTGCCCTTCAATTTTCCCTGGGAATTGAAAGATTTGCCGCCTGGTGAGCACTTGTTAACCGTAAATATCGTCACGTCTGGAGACCAAATTGGTGTCGGCAGCCGCAGAATTAGAGTGGTTAAGTAGAGATCCCTACCAGCCTCTTCTCAGAGTCGGTCAGTCCGGTGACGGTGGAGGGATTGAGTGATGTCACCCAAGTCGTCGTCAAACTACCTGACAACGTCCCGGGTCTCCCACGAGATCTCTTCGTGAAGGTCACTCTCCGCGGTCCGAGCAGCAGCTGCGGCCGCATTCGCCTTACGACGCCCTGGCAGCGATCGTGAGCCCCCCGCAAGCTCGTGGCATCTTTTAAGTTATCTGCTGTTGTACAAATCCATCACCCATTTCGGCGGATCCGGATCGCCTTCGAAGTCCAGATCCATGCCTTTGCTCTTGGTCCAGCGCCATAGCCACGTTGGGCCGAACTTCGTGACGTAGGTGTCTTTCGTCTGATACGCCGCGTCAGCCATCACGGTGTCGAGGGTCACGAATTTGTACCCGCGCGCAGCAAACCTCTGTAGCATCTCGTCGAGCGTGTCGGCGGTGATGTCGTTGACGTGAAGTATCAGTAACTGCGGAATCTCGCGCCCGAAAACCTGTGGCGAGATCTTCTCTGCAAACTCCGTCGCCGCGATCGTGAAATTCAAATACTCCTCACGCAAACGCTGCGCGAGCGCCTCGTCTTTCTTGTCCAACGCCTGCCCGTAAGGGACGTTAAAAATGAAGTCAGAATTCTCGATCGTGTGCGGCGTAACCTTATATCCGCGCGCTACGAGAAAGTTTTCGATGGCTTCTTTTTTCTCACGCGTATCGCCGGTGTGCGTCATCGGGTGTCGAAAATAAAGTTGATACGGCTGCCGTGACTTCATCAACTGCCGCGACACGACATCACCCTTCGTAATCTCTTCCTGAAACTGCTCGACTGTCAGACGATTGAAGTCCGGGTGCGAATACGTGTGGTTCCCGAGGATCATCCCACTCTCGACCCACTGGCGCAGCAGATCGATCCGCGCCTCACGCTGACCCTCAACCTCCAGCATCCGCTCGTTTACAAACGCGACCGCAGGCGCCTTGTGCTTCTTCAGCGCCTTCAAGATCTTCTCGGTCACGGCGCGCCCACGCGTGACATAAGAACCTTCTACCATCTTCACGTAGGGCAGGTCGTCAAATGTCACCGCCATCGTGCGCGTCGCCTTTTGCGCATTCACCGAAGTGACCAAACCAAACAAAAAGATAATCAGAAGCGTGCGTTTCATCGTATTTTCTCTCCCGGCTTGATTCTTATACCATTTGACTTCTACTATTCACATCCACTTCACGCACCACACCACTCTTAGTGCCGCGAATTTTCTGAGAGGAAGGCTGAAACCATGTACCTGAAACGTACCCGCTTTTTCGCATTCCTTCTGCTGCTGACCATCTCCGTCGCTGTTCGAGCAGACGAAGTCGATGACTACGTCAAGAGGCAAATGGAGCGGCAGCATGTTCCGGGAGTTTCTATCCTCGTCGTCAAAGACTCCAAAGTCGTCAAGTCACAGGGTTACGGACTGGCGAACGTGGAACTCAACGTCGCCGTGACGCCCGACACTGTTTTCAAGATCGGGTCGGTAAGCAAACAGTTCATCGCCAGCGGAATAATGCTGCTGGTCCAGGACGGCAAGATCAGCCTCGACGATAACATCAGCAAGTTTCTCGAGGGGACGCCCGACACATGGAAACCGATCACGGTGCGACACCTGCTGACGCACACGTCCGGAATCGTTCGCGAAGCTCCGGGCTTTGATCCGCTCAAAATCCAGAACGACGCTGACGTGATCAAGACGGCTTACTCGTTGCCACTGCAATTTACGCCGGGCGAGAAGTATGAGTACTGTAATGTTGGCTACTTCTCTCTCGCAGAGATCATCAGCAAGGTCAGCGGCAAGTCCTGGGGCGACTTCCTGCACGAACGAGTTTTTGCTCCACTCGGGATGAACTCAACCCGCACTACAACCATGACTGATCTCGTGCCCAACCGCGCCAACGGGTACGTCTGGAGAAACGGCAAACTACAAAACGCGAGCATCTACTTTGCGTTGCGTCCGAGTGGCGCCTTTCTCTCTACCGTTTCCGATCTGGCCAAGTGGGATGCGGCGCTGCAAACGGGAGAACTCTTGAAGCAATCCACCCTCGCTCAGATGTGGACCCCGGTGAAACTAAATAACGGCACTACTCATCCTTACGGCTTCGGTTGGGAGTTGGAGCCTGTGGGTGGTCACAAGCGTGTAAATCACGGCGGCTCACTGCCGGGCTTTCGGGCTCAGTTGACGCGGTTCATCGACGACAAAGTCACCGTCGTGGTTCTTACTAACGGCGACAAT
Organism: Pyrinomonadaceae bacterium; assembly: GCA_036379695.1. Lineage (GTDB taxonomy): Bacteria > Acidobacteriota > Blastocatellia > Pyrinomonadales > Pyrinomonadaceae > PSRF01. Next base: position 21,909 of record DASVGE010000013.1, read on the forward strand.
GCAAACCCTGGTGCGATCGCGCTCGGCGTCGCGAACTTCTACATCCCCGGACTGCTTCCGGATCGTAAAGTCACGAGAGTTAATCCGGGAATTTTGGACGGTTACACCGGCCAGTATCAACCTGATCCATCAGCCATCGTGTCAATAACGCGGGAAGGCGACAAGTTGATGATACAACCGGGACAGGGTGAAAAAATCGAGTTGTTGCCCGAAGGCGAAAACAACTTCTTCGTTAAGGACGCCCCTCGCTCCACCTACAGCTTCATCAAAGACGCAACCGGTCAGTCGTTTCTTATAGTCACGCTGGAAGGCAAAGAAGTCTGGCGAGCAAAAAAGATAAAGTAAGCCACAGATGAACACGGATTTCATTCACAGATTAAGATAAAAATCCGTGTAAATCTGTGGCTCTTAACCGGAGGGCTAAGCCTTCGACGTATCAAACACAACCTGATCGTAGCGCCAGAGCTTTTCGAAAAACTCGCGCGCGATGGGTGAGGCTCCTTCAACCATCTCCACAATCTCTGCCACACTGCGACGTGCGTCGATTGCGTCATAGATCTGTTTCTCTTGTGGTTTGATCAAAACATACAGATCATGGAAGAGATGCGTTTGATTCACCAGTGCGCCGGCAGCGTCCGGAGGAATTTGATCCTGGATGCACATGGTCCACGGTAGACGGATCGGCACATAACGCAAGTAAGACTCATCATCGAAACGAATCTTCGCGCCTTCGTAGTCGTTTCGATAAGCGATAAAACTGTGGTTAGCCATCAGGCCTCGTAACAGTTCCATCTGTGTGTACTGCTCACGTTCGGGAAGTGCAGCCAACTTGTCTGCATGTGGTGTGGTCGAGACCGAACCGCATTGCGGCAGGTAAGGCGCTTGCCAGTACCAGCGACCCAGCCTCAACTCGTTGGCTTCGATGAAGTCGAATAGTTGTGGCACTGAATACGACCGTTCGCGCGGGTTCAACACGGCATCAGCCAACGCATCAAGATACGGGAATTCCCGGGAGCCGTTTTGGTTAGCCAACAACGGATGAAATTGAGGTAGCTGTTTCAACACCTTGATCAGATCGATGATCTCTTCTTTCGAAGTTCCGATGCCGAGTCTGCGGCAGTACTCCTGAATCATGTAAACGCCGGTGCGTCCGTAAGGCGCGTACACCATCAGGTACATCGCTCCATCCGGCTTCAACACGGAGCGGAGCGCGCGCAGACCTGCATCGGGATCGACGAGATGGTGCAGCACACCGGTGCAAACGATGAAGTCGAAGCGCTGGTCCAGTTCGCCGGCGTTCTCAATCGCCAACTGCCGCGTTTCGAGATTAGTGAGGTTGTGTTTCTGTTTCAGTTCCTCGGTGTGCTCGAGACTCGTCGGACTGACATCAATGCCGGTTACGCGAGCGGCGGGATGACAAATCGCGAACTTCGCCGATTGCCAGGTGCCACATCCGGCCACGAGGATGTCCAGATCGGCGCGGTATTCTTTATCCGGCCACAGCAAGTGGTACTCGGCAAGATGGACAAGCGGGTTCTGCCACTGCGCACGAGCGTGATCGAGATTTTCTACTGGAGGTGGAAAGGGGTGACGAGTGTAAAACTCGCGGATCGGATCGACGCTCACGTCGCGCTTGGAGGATTCAGGTTTCATAAGTGTTTGGCTTTGTCGGGGCGGAGATTATACCTTCGCCACAAAGAAGCACAAAGCCAAACGCTTAACTTGCACGCGCGAAGCCGGCTACTCTCGGCTCAACATGCTACAGCCAACACACCTAACACGAGTCGCAGCACTCGCGGAAGAGCGTGATGTAAAAAGACGGCGAAGAACCGGAGAACGGCTAATTCCGGATGATAGAAATGTCCGTCAGAGATGCGTGTCGGGGTGACGCGTGTTTTTCTTCTTGAAAAAAAAGGGGCGGACAAAATGAAGTTCTTGTCCACCCTTAAAAATCTTTGCTAAACGAAGCTTACATTTTCTTCGCTCTCTTGTCGTTAGAGCTTTGTGCCATTTTATAGGCATGTTTCTCCCAAATGTTTTACTCGCGCGGGCGTTCGGCTTCCGGCGTGAATTCTCCTAACGTCGCGCGGACTTGCTGCTCGCGGCCGTCGCGCCTGACGTTGAGCGTGATCTCGCCTCCGGGAGGAGTGCTCGCGATCTTGTTGCGAAATGTATTCGGATCGTTGATCCCTTCACCGTTTAGCGCAGTGATCACGTCACCAGTGCGCAGTCCGGCACGATCGGCGCCGCTGCCGGATTGCACTTGATACACAACTACTCCAGGGCCCTGCGTGATGCCCATTCTCTTCGCTTCTTCCGACGGTATTCTCAGTACGACAATGCCGAGTTGCCCGCGTCTTACTCGGCCCGAATTGATCAACTGTTCCAACACCGTGCGTGCCATGTTTGAAGGAATGGCGAAGCCTAGTCCGATGCTGCCGCCGGTAGTAGACAGTATCTGCGAGTTGATTCCGATTAATTCGCTGTTGGTGTTAACAAGCGCGCCACCTGAATTGCCTTGATTGATCGGCGCGTCAGTTTGCAGGAAGTCTTCAAAACTGCCATTGCTCAAACCTGTCTGCCGGCCTTTCGCGCTGATGATACCCATCGTGACGGTTTGTCCAACGCCCAGCGGGTTTCCGAGCGCCAACACCACGTCGCCGACGCGCATGCGATCTGAATCGCCCAACGTGAGTACTGGTAGATTAGTAGCTTCGACTTTTAGTACCGCGAGATCGCTCGGTGGATCGGCGCCGACGAGTCGCGCGTCGAGCGAACGGTTGTCGCTGAAGTCCACTTTGATCTCTTCGGCGCCGTCGATCACGTGATGGTTTGTCAGGATGTAGCCATTCGCGTCGATGATCACACCCGAGCCCAGGCCCAGTCGTTGTTGCTCAGGGCGCGGCTCGGAGTCTCTCGGGTTGCCGAAGAACCGCCGGAAGAATGGATCGTCTATAAATGGAAACTGCTGCGGCTGGCGGACGCGCCGCGACGCATGAATCGTCACCACCGCCGGGGCCACCTTGGTCACGACATCCGCATATGAAGAGACCGGCATGACAGCCGGGTTGCTGGTGGTTGAGGTTGGGTTTGTAGTGTTTGGTGTTGCTAACCGGTATTCACCACCACCGCCATTATCGCGGTTGCACGCGCCCACTACCATCGCCAATATCATGATGACGCCTAGCTTCTTTATCCTCATCGTTTCCTCTTTCTGCAAATATCGCGGCTAGTGCACACAACGTGCCACGACGCCATGGATGAACACGGGGTTCGCGCCGTCCAAGGTTTGTGACGCGGATAGCCGACTGCGGTCCTCAAAAGCCCGGCGCCTGGTGCCCCCCGATGTGCGGACGTCGTTCACTCCAGTCGAGACAAGCGTACGCGAATTGTCTTTGCAGTAACAATGCCAGGCTTCATCTCAGGAGGGACTTTGCCCTAAAGTTAGAAATCACTGTTGGGACGGGTCCAAGTGCAGGTTAGACTCTCAAGGCAGAGCTCGTCAGGAGCGTCAGGAGGAAAACATGCTGACTCAAGCTGAAAAAGGCGCCGCTTTCGATCTGTTACACAAGCGCGCCGGCACATTTATCATTCCTAATCCCTGGGACCTCGGTACCGCGCGAGTCCTGGAACATCTTGGCTTCGAGGCGCTGGCGACGACGAGCGCCGGATACGCCTTCTCGATCGGCAAAGCTGATAACGCTGTTGGTCGCGATGGGACCTTGGCCCACGCCGCGGCAATCGCTGCCGCCACCGATCTGCCCGTCAGCATAGATCTGGAACACGGCTTCGGCGATGAACCTGAGACAGTGGCGGAAACGATCCGGTTGGCGGCAGCTACAGGTGCTGTCGGCGGTTCAATTGAAGACTCAACCCAGCGCACTGAGGATCCGATCTACGACCGCACACTTGCCGCGGAACGAATTCGCGCAGCAGCGGAAGTTGTTCGCAGTCTTCCTTTTCCTTTCGTGCTCACGGCGCGCGCCGAAAACTATCTGGTTGGCAGGCCGGATCTGAAAGACACGATCGAACGATTGCAGATGTACCAGGAAGCCGGGGCTAACGTGCTCTATGCGCCCGGCCTTGCGACTAAAGACGACATTGCTGCCGTTGTCAGCTCTCTCGATCGCCCGGTCAATGTTTTGATGGGTATGAAAGGAGTGCAATTTACTCTCGCGGAACTCTCTGATCTCGGCGTTAAGCGAATCAGCGTCGGCGCAGCCCTCGCGCGTTGCGCCTACGGCAACTTTCTGAGCGCCGCGCGCGAGATGCGGGAGCAGGGTACGTTTACATTCCTCGATGATGAGGCGACGCCGAGTTCGATCAATTCGATGCTGGCGTAGTGATTGTCAATTGCATGAAATCGCCGGCGATGTCAAATCCGTGTCGCATGTAAAAAGGTTTGCTTCGCTCCGTGGGCCAGAGAATTACCGTTTTAATGTTCCTGCTCCTGGCCCACGCCAAAATCTCAGACAGCAACATCGAGCCAACACCGTGGCTGCGGTGCTGCTCGCGCACGTAGAAATTCGTGAGATAGACGTAATGCTCCGGTTCTTCGATCGGGTTTGGAATCTTCTCGACAAGCTGTACCCACACGTTACCAACCGCCGTGTCCTGAAATTCGGCAATCCAGCACTTCCAAAGACTCTCGCTCCGCAGTCGCTCCCGCATCCACACCGTGCATCGATCCACAAACGTCGCTTCGTCTTCACGCACCTGGTGGAACGACGAGCGAAATTCGTAACGCAGCCTGGCGAGCATCAACGCATCCGACTCCGTTGCCACTCTGGTTGTAATTCGGTCCATCTTGCTTCCTCGTTGAGTTAATATAACCTTGCTTACCTTTGTGCCTTTTTGTGGCTCTGTTTCAATTGTGCCTTTTTGTGGCTATGTTTCGAATCGCACTTGCAAACATCAGATTCCCTGTAACGCGTGAAGAGTCCGTGACGTTGGCCCAGCAGGCGATCGCCGATGCCGGAGCCGAGCGTGCCGATGTCGTCTGCTTTCCCGAATGCTTTGTTCCAGGCTATCGCGGCATGGGGAAGCAGGTAGCTCCGCCGGACGCCGCATTCCTCGAAGAAGCCTGGTCAACCATCGCCAGCACCGCTGCTAAAGCAAACGTCGCGGTCGTGCTGGGAACTGAACGCATCGTCGACGATCGTGTCATACCTTCGGCGCTTGTCATAAACCGTGACGGGACACACGCCGGTTTTCAGGACAAGGTCCAACTCGATCCTTCCGAAGACACTATCTACTCGCCCGGCTCGGAAAGGTTTCTCTTCGAAACCGGCGCGATGAAATTCGGTGTCGCGATCTGCCACGAGGGATGGCGCTATCCCGAGACTGTTCGCTGGGCCGCACGTCGCGGAGCGCACGTCGTCTTTCATCCGCATTTTCATCAACAGGAACCCGGCAGTTACGTGCCAACGCAGTTCGCCGATCCCGCAAACTCATTTCACGAGAAAGCTGCCTTGTGTCGCGCGGCCGAGAATACCTGCTACTTCGCAACCGTGAATTACGCCAGCCCCGGATCGCCGACGACTTCAGCCGTAGTGCGCCCGGACGGAACACTGCTCTGCTATCAGCCTTACGGGAAAGAAGGTCTACTGGTTGCGGACGTCGACATCACCACCGCCACCGGACTGCTCGCATCGCGCCTCAGGGGTTATTAACCACAGAACGCCAATTAAAAAAATGAATTTGTGCCTTAGTGTCTTTGTGGTTTATCGTCGTTGCTCGTTATGAGTTCCAAATGGATCGTTCATAAGTTTGGTGGTACGAGTGTCGCCGATGCCGAGCGCTACCGCGCCGCCGCTGAAATCGTGCTCGCACGCGCTCCCGGCGAACGCACGGCGGTTGTCGTGTCCGCGATGAGCGGCGTTACAAACGTTCTCATTCAAGCAGTGGAACTCGCCGCCACTAATAACTCCGCGTATCTAACCAAACTCCAGGAGCTTCAACGCCGCCATCTCGACACCGTGTCCGCGCTCGAGCTTGGCCCATTGAAAACCGGCTCACTTCGCGAAGCTATCGTTTCCGACTTTCACGCGATCGAGGAAGTGTTGCGAGGAGTCTGGATCACCCGGCTTCCTTCGGAACGCATCATGGAATTCGTCGCGGGTCATGGCGAGATCTGGTCCGCCCAACTACTTCACGCATATCTCAAAGCTCGTGGCCATTCCTCAAACTGGCTCGACGCGCGAAAGGTGCTCGTAGTCGAACCAAACAACAACACCATCGCCATCGACTGGCCACTCTCACAAGAAAAACTTAATGCCTGGCTCGCAGATCAGCCTGATACTGACTTGCTAGTCATCACCGGCTACGTAGCAGCCACCCACGATGGCGTCGCCACGACATTAAAACGCAACGGCAGCGATCTCTCCGCTTCAATCTTTGGCGCGCTGCTCGGCGCTGATTCAGTGATCATCTGGACGGACGTCGATGGAGTTTTCAGCGCCGACCCTCGACGCGTGAACGATGCGTTGATCATTCCGGAGCTCTCTTACCAGGAAGCAGCGGAACTCGCCTACTTCGGCGCCAAAGTCATTCACCCAAACACGATGTCCCCGGCGATCGCAAACGGCATCACCGTCTGGATCAAAAACAGTTTCAAGCCCGAGGCTCCGGGCACGAGAATCTCCGCCTCTTCACCATCCGACATCCCGATCAAGGGATTCGCTGCGGTCGAAGACATGACGCTCATAAACGTCGAGGGCACCGGCATGATGGGCATCCCCGGCGTGGCCCATAAACTTTTCGGCGCACTGCGAGCCGTCGAGGTCTCGGTCGTGATGATCTCGCAGGCAAGCTCCGAACATTCGATCTGTTTCGCCGTGCCGCACGCGCAGTCGGAGCTCGCAAAGAAAACTGTCGAGGAAACGTTCTTCGCGGAGATACAGCGAGGCGAGGTGCAGACGGTCGACCTCACGGAAAGCTGCTGCATCGTCGCGATGGTGGGCGACGGCATGATCGAACGGCTGGGCATGGCCGGGAAATTCTTCAGCGCGCTCGGCAAAGCAGGCATCAACATCAGAGCGATCGCACAAGGTTCGTCGGAACGCAACATCTCCGCCGTCATCGAACAGCACGAAGCGACCAAGGCATTGCGCGCGCTACACTCCGCTTTCTATCTCTCGAGCCAGACGCTTTCCATCGGGGTGATTGGCGCCGGGCTCATCGGCGGCACGTTCCTCGATCAGCTCGCTACTCGCATTGAAGAACTCCGCACCGAACGAGGGATTGATTTGCGCGTACGCGGCATCATGAACAGCCGCAAGATGATCGTTCACGAACGCCAGATCGCCCTGGACCATTGGCGCGATGAGTTGAACACGAGCGCCACCGACGCAGACGTCGAAGCCTTCGTCAATCACATACACGCTCCTCACTTGCCACACGCCGTGCTGATCGATGCCACCGTGAGCACTGAGTTAACGCAGCACTACGAAAGCTGGCTCGCGCGAGGAATCAACATCATCACGCCAAACAAGAAGAGTAATGCCGGCCCACTCGCTTCCTATCGCAGCCTGCGTGAAACAGCTCGCAAATATCAGCGTTACTTTCTTTATGAAACAAACGTCGGCGCGGGACTGCCAATCATCCAAACGCTTCGCGGGTTGATCGAAACAGGAGATCAGATCATCAAGATCGAAGGCGTGCTTTCCGGCACACTCTCTTACATCTTCAACTCACTTGCCGGCACGCGTACGTTCTCCGAAGTCGTGCGTGAAGCGCATGCGCTGGGTTTCACCGAACCTGATCCGCGCGAAGACCTGTCAGGTATCGACGTGGCCCGCAAGCTGATCATCCTCGCACGCGAGATGGGCCTTGAAGTCGAGATGGACGAGGTGCAGGTGGAAAGCATGGTCCCGGAAGATCTGCGTTCGGCGAGCGTCGAAGAGTATCTCGGCACACTCGGCAAACACGATCACGCGATCGCGGGGCTACTCGACTCGGCGCGCTCGAAAGGTGAGGTGCTGCGATATGTGGGCACGATCGATAGCGATGGAAACATGTCGGCGGGCCTGCGCACTTACCCGATCGATCATCCGTTCGCGAGCCTGACTGGCAGCGACAACATCGTGAGTTTTCAAACCGCACGGTACAACAAGCAGCCAATGATCGTCAGAGGCCCTGGGGCTGGTCCGGAAGTCACCGCTGCAGGCGTCTTTGCCGATCTGCTGCGGCTCGCGTCCTTCCTCGGCGCCCCCTTGTAAGGCTGGTTCCGCCACAGATGAACACGGATTTATTACGGAAATCCGTAATCCATCTGCGTTTATCCGTGGCCTAAATTCCTTCCGGGCCGGACAACCCAGCTAGCCCAAAACTACTTCTGATAATGCGTACTTCCCAATTCTCCCACCCATGCCAATCATGACTTACCAACTTCGAGGAGGAAAACAAAGTGTTTAAGACAACGCTGATTGCGACGATAGTCCTTGCCTGCGCCTCAATCGCTGCCGCGCAGTCTGATTACAAACGATTCGAGTTCTTCGGAGGTTATTCGCACAACCGGGTCGATACCGGCATTGGCGACGACGATCCTGACCTGGGAGACATCATCGACGAACGTGAGGGCTTTCATGGATTCAACACTTCAGTTACCGGGAACTTCACACGTTATGTTGGAGCGAAGTTTGATTTTTCCGGACACTTCAAAAGTAGAACCTTTCTAACCGATGCCATAGACATTGATTCGCGGGTCTTTAATTTTCTTGGAGGCATCCAGATCAAAGATAACGCTGCGGAAGGGACGTTCAAGCCATTCGCTCATGCGCTGGTCGGCGCTGCGCACGCGCGGAATCGCGTAAACTTCAACAGCGGTTGTATCGCGATCTTTCCAAGCCCGTGTCCGGACGATTTTACGGCATCCGAGACGGGATTCGCCGGCGCGTTTGGTGGCGGCATCGACATTCGTCTAAACGATCGATTTGATATTCGGGCAATTCAGGTTGACTACAACCCAACCCGATTGTTCGACAGCACACAGCACAATTTCCGCATCGGCGTGGGAATAGTGATTCACTAAAGGATGAAATGCTATTGGACCGGGTCAGTACCGTAACGCGGTAGCGTCGGGTCAGTCTCGCCATAAAATATTCTCGGGTTCTGAATGACAGGCAAACCCGACGCTACCGCGACCCGGTCCAACTTCGTCTTACACCACTGCGTTGCGAGCGATGATTTCGCGGTAGAAGTCAGCGCTCAGCTTCGGAGTGCGTTTTTGTGTTGTGTAGTCAACGTAGTGAATGCCGAAGCGGTTGGTATAACCGTCGGCCCACTCGAAATTGTCCATCAGGCTCCAGAGGAAGTATCCGCGCACGGGCACGCCTTCGGCAGTCGCGCGGCGTAGTTGCGTGAGATAGCTGCGCAGGTACGTCACCCGATCGGTGTCGTAGACGCGACCATCCGCGGCCGGTTCATCCGAAGACGAACAGCCGTTCTCGGTAATGTAGATCTCCTTCACACCCCAAAGCTTCGCGATGTGTCGCGGTCCCCAGTAGAGCGCCTCTGGTCCAACGAAAAGCCACGGCGACGGTGCGTGCGGAAACGACTTCGGATGCGGCACGTCTGCGTACCCAACCGGCGAAGACTCGTCGGCCCGCACGAATCGCGGCGTGTAGACGTTGATGCCGACGAAGTCGAGTGGCGACGACATCGCTTTCAGATCCTCGGGCGTGAACTTCGGAGCATCAGCGCCATTCGATTTCAAGTAATGATCCGTGTACTTCCCTTCCTGGATCACAGTCATGTACTGCGCGTTCATTTCACGCATCGCACGCTCGGCGGCAGCGATGTGCGCCGGCGTTTCGAACACCGGTGCGGGGATCGTGATGTTTTCAGCGATGCCGACTTTCGTCCCCGGCTTAGCGGCCGCGCGGATCGCCTGCACCGCCAGCCCGTGGCCCAACACGGCGTGATGCCGCGTCTGGTTCAACCGCAAACCCGTCAGTCTCAAACCGGGAGCGTGGACGCCCCAGCGGTAGCCCACTTCGATAAAAGCGCCGAACTCGTTGATCGTGAAGATGTGCTTCACGCGATCGGTCAGGCGCGCGGCAACGTGACCGGCGTAATCCGCAAACGCTTTCGACGTTTCGCGACCTTCCCAACCACCGAAGCGATCCTGCAACGACTGCGGCAGGTCCCAGTGGTAGAGCGTGGCGAAAGGTTGAATGCCGTTGACGAGCAGTTCGTCTACGAGACGATTGTAGAAGTCGAGTCCTTTCGGGTTTGCTGGTCCATCACCGTTCGGAAAGACGCGCGGCCATGCGATCGAGAAGCGATAAGCCTTGACGCCGAGCGCTTTCATCAACTGCACGTCGTCTTTGTAGCGATGGAAATGATCGGTCGCCACGTCGCCGGTTGCATTGTTCACGGTTTTACCGGGCGTGTGTGAGAACGTGTCCCAGATGGATGGTCCGCGACCGTCCTCCTTGACCGCGCCCTCAACCTGATACGAGGCGGTCGCTGTGCCCCAGATAAAGCCCTGCGGGAACGCGCGCAACGCGTCGCCCTGTGTGCCGCTTTGAAAGACAGCTTTAGCTCCAAGCGCCGGCAGCTCAGCCGCGGAGGCGAGTGCTGCGGCGCCTGCGACCTTCCCGAAAGTGCGTCTCGAAAGTTTTTTAGTCACGTAAGACTTCTCCTGTTTTATGTTTGTAGCTTAGCCAACGACTGTTACTACTGATTTCGCCGGCACGGTTATGGTGAACGCACCTGCCGAGACATTGATCGGACTGAGCTGCGCCTGGTTCTCGCCGGCTGACGTGCGATGCGGCGTCACGCTGGCGGGCGGCGTAGTGCCGGTTAAATTGACGGTCACGGTGTGCGAAGTCTTGCCGGTGTTGGCGAGAACGATTGTGACGTTGCCGCTGGTTGGTCTCACGGCGGTCACCTGCAAGGTCGCTTCACTCGAAGTGGAGCCGAGCATTACCGAGCCTGGCCGTATGAACCGGCTGAACTGGCCCACGACGTACAAGCGCTTCGGGATCTGGACCGAGTCAGTCGCCGGGTTTACGTTGAGCAGGCCCTGGTTGTCGTTCTGTAGTGTCATCACCCACCAGTAGAACCACGCGCTAAAGCGGCCGCTGTTCAGTGACTTGAAGATCTCGGTGGACCACGTGAGGCCATCGTCGATGCTGCCGTTGTAACGACCGTCGAGGTTCGAGTCTTCAGTCTGCCAGATCGGTTTGTTGTGCTGTGCGCAACTGTTGCAGACGTTTGCGAAATTGTCTGTTCGGCCGTAGCCATGCGTGGCAACGATGTTGACTGCGGCGCGCATGCCGGCATCGTTGAGCAGCGGGAAGCCCCACGCGTTGTCGAAGTTGGAATAGAAAGAGACTTCCGGCGCCATGAGCTTCGAGATCAAACCGCTGGCGTTCAGAGCCGGCCGGAGATGGTTTACTACAAAGGTGTTCAACTCGGCGCTGGTCCATTCGCAACTGTCGTAACCGGCTCGATGATCCGGTTCGTTCTGCACGCTTTCGACCTGCGCTTCAAAGCCGAGTTGCGCTTTGGCGTTTTGCAGCCACTGAATCTTGAGCGCTGCGAGGTTGGGATAAAACTGCGAGCGCACGTGGCCACCGTTAATGCACGAGTTGTTGTCTTTCATCCACCCCGGCGGGCTCCAGGTGGAGACGATGTACTTGTTCACGCCGTACGATGCATTCACTCGCTGAAGCCATCGCATGCCGCTCTGGATGCCCCAGTGATTCCAGTCGAAGACCCCCGGCGACGGATTGTAGTCGCACAAGAAGCTACCCACGCGCACCCAGCTCAGGCCGGCGCTGGGCTTTGAGGTGTCGTAGAGCAGCTCGAGTATCTGGGTTTGTTTAGCGGGGGAGAATGCGTCGAGGTCGTTCGCGACCCAGGTTGCGGAGGCGCCGAAACCTTCGACGGTTTGACGTTGGTTGGTGTAATCAACGTTCACACTGACGTTTGCTGCCTGCGACGTGCCGGCATAGAAGCCGAGTGTGATCGCGACGATCAGAAATCGACTCACGAAGCTTCTCATGTTTCCTCCCTTCTCGAAGCGAAAACTTTTTAGCCGCAAAAAGGCACAAAAGGCACAAAATGAATTAACTAAATTTTTGTGCCTTTTGTGCCTTTTTGTGGCACCTCCTTTTTAGCGGCGCGTTGCCGTAACTCCCGGCCAGTCGTCAGTGCGAAAAGGTGAAGCCGGGAGATCTGCCTTGTTGTAAAGATTGGCGACGGGGTTGTCGGCCCAGCCGTAACGAACTGCAACCGGCTTAAGGACCTTCGGACTCGAGACAATCACCTTATCGCCATCGATTCGTGCATCGGCCCAGACAAAGCGCCGATCTTCCCCCGCGATCGCAAAACCTTTGACTGGACCACCATCACTCGTTTTCAGTCCCGCGCCGTGTTTGAACCGAATTCGCACCTTGTCGCCTTCGATCGTGAAACGATCGAATAGTGGTCCTGAGGGGATCACATGTTGACCGTACGTATTGGCGAGCGCCCAAGCCGCCAAACGACGACCGACGTCGAGCTTGTTACGCGGGTGGATATCGTTCTCATCGCCGATATCGATCGTCACAGCCATGCCTGTGTGTGGCTCGCGCAAAGTCATCGTCTGCGCTTCGCGTAACTCGGCCCAGTCGCTTTCGTCCGGTTCGGCTTTGCTTGCGTGCCAGTTGGCAAGCTGTACGAAGTAGAAGGGAAAGTCGCGTCCCCAGGCGCTGCGCCAATTGCGAATCATTAACGGAAACAGAGTGCGGTACTGATAGGCGCGTCCGGCGTTACTCTCGCCCTGGTACCAGATGACGCCGCGAATCGCATAAGGCACGAGCGGCGCGATCATCGCGTTGTAAAGCACGCTCGGACTGTTCTGGTTCGTCACTCCGACTGCTTCCGGTCGCGTACCCCAATCGGGACGCTTCGGTTCGAGCGCCAGTTCGACTTTGTAGTCCCAACTGCCGCGCAGCGAGATCGCCTGCGAATCGCCGTCGCCGTTTGGTCCAATCGACATCGCACCACCACGACTGAAGCCGCCTTCTCCCGCGCTATCGAAGACGCGCACGGCGATCACGTTACGTCCGGCTTTGACCAGCGAACCCGGAACGGTGTACTTGCGCGGAACCATGTAACTGTTCGGCGTCTCTCTTCCGATCGAACCGATCTTTGTGCCGTTGAAATACGTGACGTCGTAATCGTCGATAGGCGTGAGTTTCAGCACGAGATCCTTACCGGCCCACGACGCCGGCACCTCGACTTCTTTTCGAAACCAGACAGCGCCGTCCATGAGCAGTCCCGCAGTCTCGAGTTGTTGGGGTAGATCCATCTTCGACCAGTCGCCCGTCGTGGCGGCTGGATCGGCGTATCCGAGAGCCTCGCCTTTGTTCCCGGCGTCGATGTAGAGATTCTTCTCTTCCCACTGGGCCAGTGCGCGCGCGTAGTTTTCCTTTGTTTGCGGAAGCGCGTTCAAACTGCTCTGGTACCTATCGAGGATGGGTTTCATTTCGGGTGAGGAAAGGAGCGCGTCGTGTGCCGTCCAGGCTTCTGCCGGCGTGCCACCCCAGGAGCTATTGATTAGTCCGATCGGTACCTTGAGGTGTTGATAGAGTTCACGTCCGAAGAAGTATCCGACGGCGGAGAAGCTCGCAGCTTCCTCGGGCGTGGTGACGACCCAGTGTCCTTGAACGTCGGTTAGCGGTGTTTGGGAAGTGTGATGTTCGACCCGGAACATCCTGATCTCGGGATGGTTCGCCTGTGCAACTGTTTCCGCGCCTTTGATTGTGTTGATGAGCGGCCATTCCATGTTGGATTGACCCGAGCACAGCCACACCTCGCCGACGAGCACGTTTTTGATAGTCAGACCGTTGACAGTCAGTTCCGATGGTCCACCCTTACTTAAAGGACCGATCCAGACCTGCCAGCGTCCCTTTGCATCAGCGACAGCGGTCGCAGACTTCTTATCGAAGGTAACGGTTACGCTCTCTCCGGCGTTCGCCTCTCCCCAGATGCGAACCTTCACGCCCTGCTGCAACACCATGTTGTCGCCAATGATCGCGGGCAGGCGCACCTCCGCGCGCCCGATCCTCGCGCAGACAAGGACAACGAGTAAAACCAGCAACTTTGTTGTACGGCCAGACATAAGGTGGTGAGGCTGATTCTCTAATACTTGGGCGGGATGCGCAACAAAAAAATCCGTGAAATCTGCGGCTAAGATCAAACGCGGTAATCGAACACGAACCGGCCTATCTGTATCGTCCCCTTCCCACCCGTCGCCGGTTGGATCAATAGCTGGCGGACAGTCGAGCTCTTCCGATTCCGCACCGCCTCCACTTCCCCAACCGCGTCGCCACTCGAAGCCCGGTAAAACGTGACCGTAATGCTGTCTTGCGTCTTGCGCTGGTAACCAAACACATACTCACCCGGGTCCAACGAAAACTCTCCAACCCTCAGCGGCACTTGGGCGATGAAAAAATGTGAATACTTTCCCTCGGCTGAATAGCCCGCCGTGATCATCACCACACCCGCGATAAACTTGCCGCGCCCATCCGTCACACCCGACGCCGTGCGAAACTCAGTTTCAATGTTCTCCTTAATCACCGGTGCGCGCGCGGGAATCACTTTCCGCAACTCTGGTCCGGAAGCAATTCGCCAATTGGCGGCAAGGCACACGGCGCAAATCGAAAATATCAGCAGCAACGCGTTCACGACTCTTGTCTTCATCAATTCCTCCAACCCCCTTGGGCGCCGCTATGGCCAAAGCGGTGCCAAGGCACCGCACTCCAAGGAGGCGCACTATGCATGATTACATGAGTTTCTCAGAATGTTAAAGTATGCGCCGGACACATGCGTCGCCTAAGACATCTTCGAGTTGCCGCGGCCCTGCTTTTCCTCGCCAGCGCTCGCGTCCTCGCGCTCGATCCAAATAGAAGCCTGAACGAGTTTGGTCACCAGGCGTGGCTGACCGAAAACGGACTGCCGCAAAACACCGTGCAGGCGATCGTGCAAACGCAGGATGGCTATCTCTGGCTCGGAACGCAGGAGGGCCTCGCGCGTTTTGACGGCCTGAACTTCACCGTGTTCGACAAAGAAAACACGCCCGCCTTCAAGAGTAACGACATTCGCGCGCTTCACGAAGACAAGCAGGGACGGTTGTGGATTAGCACCTCGTACGGCCTCGTCTGCCGGCACAACGGACAGTTCACCAGTTTCACAGTAAAAGAAGGTTTGCCCGACAACAGCATCGGGCCACTCGCCGAAGACACAAGCGGCAACATCTACATCGGCACCGACGGCGGCCTGGCTCGCTTCGCGAACGGCGCGTTCAAAATCTTCACGACCGAACAGGGCTTGGCAACCAACGTCGTTCAGGTTCTCTGCGCGCGAGCTGACGGAACTCTCCTCGTCGTAACTTCAGCAGGCCTGCAATTGCTTAGTGGCGGCGACGATTTCCGGCATTGGGAATCTCCCGTAGATGTGCCCGCAGCGAACATCACCGCGATCGTTGAAGAAGAATCCGGTCACCTCTGGTACGGCACCCTGGATGGACTGTTTGGCTTTACCGACGAATACGCCACCTATGGCGCGATCACTCTACCCAACAATCGCATCAGTGCTTTGCGAGTAGACCGCGGCGGCGCACTCTGGATTGCGACCGCGGGTGGTCTCGCGCGCATGCGTCACGGGAAGATGGAAACGTTCACGTCTGCCAATGGTCTATCCAGTAACCTGGTGCTATCAATCTTTGAGGATCGCGAAGGCAGTATGTGGGTCGGTACCGAAGCCGGCGGTCTCAATTTACTCAAGAGCAAGAAGTTCAATACCTTCACGACGCGCGACGGGCTGCCAAACGATCTCGTCAAAGCTATCTATCAGGATCCACAAGGCGGCATCTGGATCGGTTCCAACGGTGGTGGTTTGACGCTTTTCAAAAACGGAAAGTTCACGACCTGGACCACGCAAGACGGACTTTCGAGTGACGTCGTTCTTTCGTTAGCGGGAGATGCATCAGGCACGATCTGGATCGGTACACCAGACGGCCTCAACCGTTTCCGCGACGGAAAGTTTCAAACGTTTACTTTCGCAGATGGTCTCTCAAACGATCTCGTGCGATCGGTGTTTGTCGATCGCAGTGGCGTGCTCTGGGTAGGCACACGCGCCGGGCTTAACAGTTTTCGTGATAACCAATTCACGACTTACACCACCCAGGACGGGCTCGCGAACAACTTCATCGGCGCGATCTACGAAGACTCGAAAGGCAATCTGTGGGTCGGCACACTCGGCGGTCTGAGCAAAATAAAAGACGGAAAGTTTCAAACCTTCACTACCAAAGACGGTCTCTCCAGCAACACCGTCATCTCGCTTTACGAAGACGCCGCAGGCGATCTGTGGATCGGAACCAACGGCGGTGGTCTAAATCGTTTGCACGGCGACCAGTTCGTCTCCTTCACCGCGCTGCCGGCTGACGTGATCTATCGCATTCTCGAAGACAAGCAACAAAACCTTTGGTGCAGCTCGAACAAGGGAATCTTTCGCGTCAACAAGAATGAGCTCGACAAAGTCGCGAGCGGAACCAACAGCAGTGTCAGTCCGGTTTTCTACGGCCCGGCAGACGGCACGTTGACACGCGAGTGCAGCGGTGGCGGCCACCCTGCCGGATGGAAGACAAGCGACGGGCGCATCTGGTTCGCCACTATTAAAGGACTGGCCGTCATCGATCCGGAAAACATTCCTCTCAACACTTCCCCACCACCGATCGCCATCGAACAACTCTTCATCGATAATCAATCTGTATCGTTAACACCGAACCTGACGCTCTCGCCGGGCATCTCGCGACTGGATTTCTATTACACTGCGCTGAGTTTCATCGCACCGGAGAACGTGCGTTTCAGGTACAAGCTCGAAGGCTTTGACGATAACTGGATCGACGGCGGCGCGCGACGAGTAGCGTCATACACAAACCTGCGCCCGGGGAATTACAAGTTTCGCGTCATCGCCGCAAACAACGATGGCGTCTGGAACGAAACCGGAGCAGCGATTGATTTCTACTTGCAGCCGCGCTTCTATCAGACCTACTGGTTCTATCTGGTTTGCATCTTGTTGCTGGCGCTGGCGGCGTGGCAACTGTATCGCCTGCGCGTCAGACGCATGGCGTCGCAATTTCGCCTGGTGCTCGACGAACGTAATCGCATCGCACGCGAGATTCACGACAACCTGGCCCAGGACATTCTCGGTATTTCCGTGCAGTTGGAACTGGTCGCACGGCTGATGCCCGCTGCTGCCGAAGCCGCGAAGGGCCACCTGGATCGCGCACGCATTCTGGTGCGAAACAGCATGACCGAAGCGCGTCGCTACGTCTGGGATCTGCGTTCGCAGGAATTGCAGAAGAAGGATCTGCCGGCGGCGCTCCGTGATACAACCAGGCGCCTGACCGCGGAGAGTGGTGTCGAAGCGGTAGTTGAAGTAGCCGGGCCGTCGCGGCCGTTACCGCTCGAAGTTGAAACTAATCTCTTGCGCATCGGGCAGGAAGCAATTAACAATGCGGTGAAGCACGCCCAGGCGAACCGCATCGACGTGGCGCTAAACTTTGACACGCGCAGCGTGCGACTCAGCATTCGCGACGACGGCCGGGGCTTTGACGCAGAGGGGCAAGTCGCCGACGGTCATTTCGGTTTGATTGGCATGCGTGAACGCGCAGCGCAGATTGGCGGCGTGTTGACGATACAGAGCGCAAACGAACGCGGGACACAGATCGCCATAGACGTTCCGTTGCATGATTAGCGAGGAAACTTGAGTAACCAAATTCGCATAATGGTGATCGACGACCAGGCGGTGGTGCGACAGGGTTTTGTTTCGCTCATCAACACCGTCGCCGACATGGAAGTGATCGCCCAGGGCGTAAACGGGCAGCAGGCGCTCGAGTTGTATCGCACGCATCAACCGGACATCACGCTGATGGACTTGCGCATGCCGGTGATGAGTGGCGTAGACGCAATCGCCAAAATCCGTCACGAATTCCCCGAAGCCCGCATCATCGTGCTCACAACTTACGACGGAGACGAGGACATCTACCGCGCCCTGCAAGCCGGCGCCCAGGGCTATCTGCTAAAAGACATGTTCTTCGAAGAGCTCGAAGACGCGATCAGGAAGGTTCATGCCGGTGCGCGCCGCCTGCCGCCGGTCGTCGCCGAACGTCTGGCCGAGCGCATGAGTGGCTCTGAACTAACCGTCCGCGAGCTCGAGGTCCTTCAGGAAATAGTCAAAGGCAAGACCAACAAAGAGATCGCCAACTCGCTACGCATCAGCGAAGCCACCGTCAAGAGTCACATCAACAACATCCTCGGCAAGCTCGGCGTAACCGATCGCACCCAGGCCGCTACCCGCGCCCTCCAACGAGGCATCGTCCATCTCTAGCCACAAAGAGGCACACAAGAAGAAGCCACAAAAAGGCACATAAGGCGCAAAAGATTAGGAAGAAGGCTTAGTTCAGAAAAACATTTTGCGCCTTATGTGCTTTTTTGTGGCCTCTTCTTATGTGCCTCTTTGTGGCTCAAACTAAAGTTGGAGATGGTGGCTAAACCTTAAGGCCATGACAACCTTTGACAATCCTGTTACTTTTCGCTGCGTTCGACACCAATTTTCCGGTTCCGAGTTCAATCAAGGCTTCTTACCTACCAACTGTTGCAGACCAAAAAGGTCTTGATTAAGTAAGAACTCGGAACCGGACTTCCCACTTTCCTTCTGTAGCAAGAACCGCCAAGGATATTCTATTGACGCTAATACCGGACGAGCGTAAATTACTCACTCCCTCAACCCCCTTTTACCCGAAAGTAGATTGCACGGCTCCCAGGTTTTCTCTTTTTTAATTGATTAGCACCCGACGCTTCTCACGAGCAGCTTTCATCGCGGCGTGACCACGCTCATGGCCTACGCCGGTTCTTAAAGTTTTCCGTCCAAGAGTTCGTTCCAGTTCTGAATCTGTCATCAACTGCGTTTCACCCAAGGAGGGGAGTATGAAATTTCTCAAGCTATTTGTCTTCGCGTTCTTTGCGTCAGTGCTCGTCACCTCGCTGGTGCTCACACCGGCCGTCAGTAGTCAGACCGAGGCTCCTGCCCTTTTCGACAATCTAACCAACGGATTCACAACCCAGGCACAGTTCGACGCCGATCGCGCTGCTTTCGAAGCGCGCGAGGAAGTTGCAGACGGGCTCGGCCCGATTTTCAATGCACAGTCGTGCGTCGAGTGTCATCAGAACCGCGTCAGCGGTGGCGTCAGCCAAATTATGGAGTTGCGGGCCGGACACAGCGGTCCCGACGGATCGTTTGTGCCTGCGCCCGGCGGCTCGCTCATTAATTCGCGCAGCATCAACACAACAATTCAGGAGCGCGTCCCCGGCGGACCGCTCATTACCTACGTGAACAACTCCTCGCTGGTCAGCCTCGTTTCCTTCGACATCGATGCCGGAGTTTTGAACAACCTTACCGGCACAACCGGCCATGGTTTCCCGGCCTATTCACCCGACGGGTCGAGGATCGCTTTCGGCGAAAACGGCAACATCTGGGTTGTGAACAACGATGGCACAAACCCGAATAAGATCTCATTCGAGGGCGACTCCCATCCCACATGGTCGCCCGACGGGACGAAGATCGCCTTCAGCAGCACACGCACAGGCGTCGCCCAGATTTTCACCATGACCCCAATAGGCACAGAGGTGACGAACATCTCCAACGATGCGAACGGTCAGGACCGATTCCCGACGTTCTCGCCCGACGGGACGAAGATCGCCTTCCAGCGCACTCCGACCAGTGGCCTCAACCCGGTCGGAAAGATTTGGACAATGAACGCGAATGGGTCAGGGCAGACGCAAATCACACTCGGCACCGGCAATGACGAGCGCCCAACTTATTCGCCCGACGGGTTGACGATCGCCTTCAGCACGAACCGGGACGGTAACTACGAAATTTACAAGATACTCGCCGTCGGTGGCGTCGCAACCCGGCTAACGAACAACGCGGCTTCAGACCGAAATCCCAGCTGGGCGGCCGATAATTCGGCAATCGCCTTCGGCAGCAACCGCAATTCCGGTCTGAAAATCTGGACCATCGCACCTGACGGCACCAACCCAACCCAGGTCAATGGAAATAACGATGGCGGCGGCGATCAGCCTGCCTGGTCAAAGGTTTCAGAGGGAGAAACGATCAGGACTTTCCGCGCCTCGCCCATCCTCGTCGGCCTCGGCTTCGTCGAGTGCATTGCTGACGGGACCCTGCTCGCAATACGCGACAGCCAGCCCGTGGCCATGCGCGGCACCGCCATAGAAGTAGACATTGCCGAAGCGCCGGATCAAACGCGTATCGGACGCTTCGGTTGGAAGAACTCAGTGGCTACCCTGCTCAGCTTTTCCGCCGGCGCCTACTTATTGGAGATGGGCATCACCAGCCCGCTCTTTCCAAATGAGCAGACATCGCTCGGCCGCAGCGTCGCGTTCGCCGACACGGTGGCCGATCCCGAAGACACCGGAGGCGAGTTAGGATTCGGCGAGGACGTGGAGGCGTTCACCCGCTTCATGCGTTCAGCCAAGGCGCCGCCCCGCAACAGCGCGATGGTTTTGAACGACGCAACCGATCCCGGTTCGCTCCTCTTCGACTCGCTCAATTGCTCGGTTTGTCACGTCCGCTCGATCACGACGGCGCCCGTCGGCTCCGTCATCAACGGCGGAACGTTTGTCGTGCCCGCCGCGCTCGGCAACAAGATAATCCATCCCTTCAGCGACTTCCTGTTGCACGACATCGGAACAGGCGACGGGATAGTCGAGACCAACGGCGAGCTAACCAGAAACAAGATCCGGACTGCGCCGCTATGGGGACTGAGGACGCGCGACAAATTTATGCACGACGGCGGATCTTCCAGCGCGCCGACGAACAGCGGAGCGCAGAGCTTCACGCTCAACGAGGCCGTCCTGCGCCACGCCGGGCAGGCGACGGCCAGCCGCACCGCCTACCAGGCGCTGACGCCGTTACAGCGATCGCAACTCATCAGGTTCCTGAAATCGTTGTAAACGCGCACGCTCTGTTGCGAGTAGGATTATGCCGGGGCGGTTTTCCGTCCCGGCATTTCATTCTGAAGTTCTTGTATCGACTCGAGTGAATGTGCCGGCGGCGGAGTAGAATCGGGGTTTGCAGCGACCCACTTCGTGAATAGCTCGTATGTGAGCGCCAACGCCGTCGCGCCCACGAACATTCCCAGGATCCCGCCGCTAGCCATTCCACCCAGGGCGCCGAAAAGTATCACGGGCATAGGAATATCAACGCCGCGGCCCAGCATCAGTGGCTTCAAAATGTTGTCGGCGATGCCGGTGAGCAGCAGGATGATGGTATGCATGATTGCGGACGTGCTGCTGTAGTCACCACTGGCCCAGATGTAAATGATAACGGGCAGGGTAATGACCAGCGCCGGCACCTGGGCAATCCCTAGTACAAGCGAAACGATCGCCAACACACCCGCCACAGGTATCCCGGCGAGCAACAGTGCCAGCCCGATAAGAAGTGCTTGAATGGCTGCGACACCGATGACACCCAGCGCTACAGCTCTGATGGTTGAAAGTGCCAGGTTCGCAAGCGCCTCGCCTCTGGCTGTCCCGGCGACACGCGAGAAGATGGCTCGCCCACCGCGCGCACCTGAATCACCATAGGCCAGGATGATGTTGGCAACGATGAACGAGACCAGGAACAACAACATGGTCCCACCAACGCTCGCGACCATCGACAGCGCATCTCGAGCCAAAGCCCCGATCTTCGGTTGCATGGTTTGGACCAGCGCCGGGAGATCGGCATGTGCCTGTGACCAGCTCTCGTGAAGTTTCTTGCCGACGATGGGCCAATTTCTTACTCCCTCTCGCGGAGGTGGTACTTGCAGGGTGTTTTGCTGCACCGCGGCGATGAGACTTTGAATGGAATCGGCGAATGAGTTTATTAGCAACCACGTCGGGACGACGATCAAGCCAATGCCAAGGATCACTAAAAGGATCGACGCTACCCCTTGCCGTCCGCCAATCCTGCGGGACAGCATTCGATGCAACGGGAACAACGTGATCGCCAGGATGATCGACCAGACCGTCAGGTGCAGAAACGGTGAAAAGACCTGAAAACAAATCACGACTAACGCGCCAATCAGCGCGACGCGCATCAACGTATCCCACAAACTCGAGGGCAGCCGGCGCTCCCCCGGTTCTTGCTGCGTAATAGTCATCATCGATTCACGCACTTTCGACGGATTTCGCGTGTTAAGGCCGTATGTTGATGCGAACTTTATGTCAGACAGGAATGGCTAACTACTGTAATTTTTGACAGTTCTGGTGCTGGGTTGGTTTGAAGTCTTTTCATTCTCACCAGGCCTCAGCCCGGGTTAGTCTTTTACATTCTCACCGGGCTTTAGCCCGGTCTTAGTCTTTTCATTCTCACCGGGTTAGCCCAGTGTTAGTCTTTTCATTCTCACCGGGCTTCAGCCCGGTGTTAGTCTTTTCATTCTCACCGGGTTAGCCCGGTGTTAGTCTTTTCATTCTCACCGGGCTTTAGCCCGGTGTTAGTCGTTTCATTCTCACCGGGCTTCAGCCCGGTGTTAGACGGTAAGCATTAGTGAGAAACCGTTTCAACGGTTTCGCCGGTTCGCCATGGGACGTCGCCATTGACAGCGCATCAAAACCGTATGATACTGCGGCGCACCTCACGAGAGTTGACCTTACAAATCAGAAGCCCAGCCAGTCGAACTCCCGTTCAACTTAGCGGTAGCTATGCTCACAGCTAACGTAAACCTTCATTCCAAAAGGAGACTACTATGCTGCAAACAATGATTTCGATCGCTTCCGCGATCCTCTTCGTCGCCGCACTAGCCTACACACCGACGCCGGTGCACGACTCGAATCCGGGATGTATCGTTATGCCGGAGGTCATAGAAGCCTGCGTGAACAGTGGGGGGCGATTTGATTACGGAACCTGCTCGTGCGTGGGTGGTGGCGTACAATAACAATGATGAAAGACAGCAACAGGCGGTCGGGTCGCACCCGCCGCCTGTTGTTGTACCCTGAGAACCAGGACTCCGGTCTACTGCACTCGAACCGTTTTTCTCAGGCGTGCATCAGTTGAGGAGCCACCGACAGTGATTTCAATTAGATCCTTTTCCACTATCCAGCGATCTGTCTCCGCGTTCCAATAGGCAAGACGCGAGGCGGGTAGCGAGAGATGGACCGTCTTCTCCTCCTGCGGCGCGAGATGGATGCGCGTGAAGGCTTTCAACTCTTTGAGCGGTCGCGGCACTGCGGAATTCAGATGTTTGACATACAACTGCACGACCTCATCGCCTGCACGACGGCCTGCATTTTTCACAACGACGCTGACGTCGATTTGTTTACCCGTTGAGACAACCTTCAAGTCTCGATAAGCGAATGTCGTGTAGCTCAGACCATACCCAAACGGATAGAGCGGCGTGTCTCGGAGGTACATGTACGTCCTGCCACGGCGGATCTCGTAGTCCATCATCGGCGGCAATTGATTGAGTGCGCTGGGCCACGTCTGGACCAGCCGGCCCGCCGGATTGTAATCGCCGAAGAGCACTGAAGCGAGAGCGCGACCCTCTTCCTGGCTGTTCAACGCCATGTGCACGATCGCAGGCACGTTATCCTGCGTCCAATTGATCGCGTAAGGGAAGCTCGACTTCAGCACCACGATCGTCTTCGGATTCGCTTGAAACACGGCCTTGATCAACTCTTCCTGTTCCAACGTGATCGACTGCCGATCGACCGCTTCGCGACCCTCACTCGGCACCGAGACCTTCGCCCACTGCGTGTCGAAACCACCATTCGGATGATTACCAACACAAACGATCGCCACGTCTGACTCACGCGCGATCCTGACCGCCGCGTCACCATCGTTGTTCGCGGCGTAATTCACCTTCACCGAATCCCCGGCAGCATTCTTGATGCCTTCGAGCGGCGAGATCGCATACGGAGGCGTCCCGCTGTACCAGTCGAGCAAGACTTCATTCGCACGTGGCCCAATCACCGCGATCGACTTCAGCGATTTCTTGTCGAGCGGTAACAATTTGGCCGAGTTTTTTAGCAACACAATCGATTTCTGCGTCGCAAGCAGCGCGAGTGCTTTGTGTTTCTCGGTAGTCCACGGGTCGATCGACTCCTGCCCAATCGACGCATACGGCACGCGGTCAGGAGGATCCAACAATCCGAGCCGGATCATCACTCTGAAATTCCCACGCAGCGCGCGATCGATATCCGCTTCAGTCAGGATGCCTCTCTTCAACGCGCCTCTCACCGGTTCGCGATAATCGTCGAGGAACTGCCCAATCCCGGCTTTGATTGTCTGAGCAGCCGCAGTCTCGAAATCCGGAGAGTACTTATGCGCGGTAACAAGCAGGCGCATCGCTCCCGCATCAGTGCAGATGATCCCATCCTGCCCCCACTTCTCGCGCGTAATCTTTTCCATGACCGGATTGATCGTCATCGGCACTTTATTGACGGCGTTGTAAGCAGCCATGTACGCCCGCGAGCCGCCTTCGACCACACCCATTTGAAACGGCAACGCATAGTACTCGTGAAACAGTCGCTCGTCGAAATCGGAACTCGACTTGTCGCGATCGTTCTCGTTGCTGTTCGCGAGAAAGTGTTTCATCAACGCGGCTGACTGCCAGTACCTGGGATGGTTACCCTGCAACCCTTTCGTGAAGGCGACGACCATCGTCCCGTTGAAGAATGCATCCTCGCCGTAGCACTCCTCGTTTCTGCCCCAGCGCGGATCGCGACCCAGATCGGCGTTGGGAGATCTGATCACGATGCCGCCCTGTTTATATTTCGGACTTTGAAAAACGTAACGCGCTTCGTAGCCTTCGACTTCTCCGGCCTGTCGCAAGATATCGGTGTCCCAGGTTTCGCCGAGCCCGATACCTTGTGGGAAGGTCGTGCTCGGAACGGTCTGAGGCCGGCCCCACTTTCCTGGTCCACCCTGAGTCAAGCCGTGAATACCTTCGACGTGGCCGCTGCCCTTGATACCGAGGCGCGGAACGCTCGGATTCGTGTCGAGACACTCGATCTTCTCGTCAATAGTCATCAACGAGAGGATGTTGTCGATACGCTGTTCGATTGGGAGATCGGGATTTTGGAAAGGATACTGCTGCGAAGGTTGCGACGCTCGCGGTACCAACAGGGCGACGATGCCGAACAGCAAAATCAGGCACAGATTCAGACGGATAAGAACCACTGATTTAATTGCCTTCGACGACCTTCAAATACTTCCTGATGGCTGGGTTGGTTAGTTTACTGATTTGGCCGCTGGGCCATTTGATCTCGATGCTGTCGATTTTTGTCGCCGCGCCGATGCCGAGGACCTCGCGCGGATCGTGCGACGCCAGAAAACTGCCGCCCGCGGTCTTGAGACGTCGGTATTTCACGCCTCCAGCTTCCCACGTGATGATCGCGCCCACCGCGCCGGGATTGCTGCGCGTGGCAACCAGGTTCAGACCGATCCAGTTGTTCCGATTGCCGCCTTCGTTTTTCAGCAATATGGGCGCATCACCGTTGTTAATAATAAGAACGTCGAGATCGCCGTCGTTGTCGTAATCGCCGACTGACAAACCACGCGCGGGAAAGTCTTTACTGAAAACGGCTCCCGAGATCGAGCTGACGTGCTTGTACATTCCGTTGACGTTCTCAAACATCAACAGCGGCTCTTTGTATTTAACTCTGAGCGACTGAATCTCGACCATGTCGTCCGGATGCCCGTTCGCCAGAATCAGATCGGGATCGCCATCGTTGTCGTAATCAAAAAAGCGCAGGCCCCAACCGCTGAGCAGCCGCGTCGCTGGTCCAATCTCTCCCGGTTTGTCGATAAAGCTCAGGTCTTTCTGGTTGTGGTACAAACTGAAGAGTTCCTGATCGATATTCGCGACGAACAAGTCCTGCCAGCCGTCACTGTCGTAGTCGGCCGCATCGACTCCCATGCCCGATCGAGGCGAGCCGGAATCGCTGTACGCGACTCCTGACAGCAGTCCCACCTCTTCAAACTTTCCCTTGCCCTTGTTTACAAAAAGAAAATTCGCGAGCGTGTCGTTCGCAACGAAGAGATCCATCAGGCCGTCGTTGTTCACGTCAGTCGCAACCGCGCCGAACGATTTACCAAGCGATGCGGCGATGCCGGAATCTTTACTCACGTCGAGAAACTTGCCGCCGCCTTCGTTGCGAAACAGGAAACTCGGCCGCGGTTTGAAGACGCGCGGGACGCAATAGTAGCGACGACCGGCCTTGTTATCGCCACAGAAGATTGTGCCGGCGCCGCTGTACTGCACGAAGCTGGAAACGAAGAGATCGAGTTTGCTGTCGTTGTCGTAGTCGAACCACGTCGCGCAGGTGGACCAGTTGGGCGCCGCCACACCAGCTTTGTCGGTCACGTTCGTAAAAGTGCCGTTGCCGTTGTTGTGAAAGAGGACGTTGGTGCCGTAGTTGGTGACGTAGAGATCCTGCCACCCATCGCCGTCGTAATCCGCCGCGGCAGCGCCCTGGCCGAAGTGGCCCATCTGACCACACGCGACGCCGGCCTTATCGGTAACGTCCACGAAAGTGCCGTCGCCGTTGTTTCGATAGAGCGCGTTTTTGAGCGGCGTCTTGGGATTGTAAAAATCGGATGGTCCACTGTTGACCAGATAAATATCCATCCAGCCATCGTTGTCGTAGTCGAAGAAAAGACCACCGCCACCACACGTCTCCGGCAGGTGCCGCAACTCCGAGCGCCCATTATCGTGCACCCACGTGATCTTACTTTGTGCACCTGGCACTTCGACAAACGTCACACGCTGCGGCTGCTCTGGTTTCGTCTGAACCCAACCACTCCCGATTAGCAGTGCTACAACTGCAAGTAAGCAAAAATACTTCATACAAATCCGTAAAGAAATCCGTGTAATCTGCGGTTAGTTTGGAAACTTCTCTCCGGGCCTCACGATCCTTATGTAATGATCCGTGAAATTAAAGTGCGCAGCCTTGACCTCGATCTTGGGCATGTGACAAGAGGTGCAATTCTTATCGGCAGTCGGGCAACTCGTGCCTTCGCCTGTCTTGACGCCAGGCATCTTGGTTTTCAGTGAATGACACGCCAAACACTTCTTATCGTAGTAAGCCGCATCCTCTCTCAGCGGTTCATGCGGATCGTGACAGGCGATACAACTTATCTCACGTTCATCCGAGTAACACTTGCTGTGAAAAATCCGGTAAGGCTGGAAACGAACGTTGTTGATCTCCATGCTCTTCAACAACGAGAACTCATCGCTACCACGATGACACGAGGCACAGAACTGTTGCGTCAACTGGTCGCCGCTTAACCGTCCCGGATTGAAAATCGCCGTCCGCCCCGGCTTCCCTTCTTTGATCGCCGCAATGTGCCCGCCGCCTGGTCCATGACAACCCTCGCAGCGGATGCCATGCGCAAACTTCTCCAACCGCAGTTCCGAACCAATGACCGCGCCCGTCGCATGGCAGGCAAAGCAATTGGACACTTCGTTGGGCGTCAGCACGCGGCCAATCGCGTCGTTGAGTGACGCCGGCTCCATTTGTGGCGCGCCGATCGTGAAATCCAGTCCCTTCGTCTGGTTATAAAAACTCACCAGGCTCTCGTAGAACTTTCCGTCTTTTTGCAGAACGTACGTCTGGCCCATCTTGCCTTCTCCGAAGGCATAGTGGATCGGCAGGGTGACGGTTTCTTTTCCATCGGTCACGGAATAGAAGCTTTGTTTGCCGTTGCGCTTGATCTCGTACGTATAAGCACCGACCTGCATGGTCATCCGTGGATTCTTGCCGAGCACTTTAGAGTCCGCGATATGTTCCATGGCGATCGACATCCCGGTTGGTCCATACGAGCCGACAAACTTTTTATGACATTCGGCACACGCCTGATCGCCGACAAAAACAGCGTCCGGCGGAACTCTGCGCGGGTTCCAACGTTGCACGGCGCTGAGCTGTCCATTCGCTGAAATGGGGCCATAAATCACCACGCCCAGCGCAACAACACACAAGACAATCGCCAACAGGATCAGTGAATACAGTTTGACGGTAGTTTTAGCCACAGCTTACTCGGGTTACACAGATTGATTTTATTGCGGATCAGGTTTACCAGAATTATCGAGCTGCCGCTTCTGGTTATAGTCGTCCTGGAGCTTCTTGAAGGTCTCACGCGCGCGTGCGGCTTCCTGCTTACGGCCGGCACGCGTATAAGCGCGCGCGAGCGCAAAATGCATTTCCGG
>DASVGE010000014.1:0-20710 GCA_036379695.1 Pyrinomonadaceae bacterium
ACTGCGCGTTCAATCACGTTTGCCAACTCTCTGACATTTCCCGGCCACGCATGTGCCTGCAGACTCTGCATCGCTCGCGGTGAGACCGACAAGATCTTCTTGCCGGACTTCTTTGTGTACGTACTGACAAAATGCTCGACCAGTAACGGAATATCTTCCTTGCGCTGTCGCAGCGGCGGCACGGTTATCGGATAGACATTCAGGCGGTACCAGAGATCTTCCCGGAAAGTTCCCTGCTCCACCTCGAATTTCAGATTACGATTAGTGGCCGCGATGAGCCTTACATCAATTTTTATTGTTTTATTGCCGCCGAGCCTCTCAAACTCATTCTCCTGGATGGCCCGCAACAACTTCACTTGTAGTTCGGGCGGCAGCTCTCCGATCTCGTCGAGAAAAAGTGTCCCTCCGTTTGCGAGTTCGAAGCGGCCTTGCTTCCGTCCTACAGCGCCGGTAAACGCTCCCTTCTCGTGTCCAAACAGTTCGCTTTCGATCAGCGTGGGAGACAAGGCGCCTAAGTTCACTTTAATTAAAGGCCTGTCTTTACGGTTGCTGGCGCTATGAATGGCGCGTGCCACCAGTTCTTTTCCGGTGCCTGTTTCCCCGGTGATAAGGACGGTTGAGTCAGTCGGCGCAACCTGGTTGATCTTGAATAGCACGTATTTAATCACGTCGCTCTGGCCCACGATCTCGCCGAACTTCTGGTCCAATTGCAGTTCTTGTTGCAGGTAAATGTTTTCGGCTTCCAGTTGGTTTTTCAACTGGTGCAACTCTGCGTGGGCCGTCTTGAGTGCCACTTCCGATTCTTTACGTTCGGTGATGTCAATGCATGAACCGATGTAACCGAGAAACACGCCATCAGGTGAAAAGCGCGGGACACCGCCATCCAATATCCAACGATACTCGCCGTCGTGCCGGTGCAGCCGGTATTCCATCTCGAGAGGTTGTCTCTGATTAAACCTGGTCCTATAGGCCTCCCTGAGGGCATCGTAATCGTCGGGATGAACACCTTGCATCCACCCCTGGCCCAATTCCTGTTCCTGGCTGCGCCCGGTGAAATCCAGGAAGCGCTTGTTGACGTAGGTACATTCACTGTCCGCATCAACAATCCAAATCATGACCGGTGCGGTATCAGCCAGATGTCGAAAACGTTCTTCACTTTCGAGCAAAGCTCGTTCGTCGGCGACTCGGTCCGTGATGTCGGTTGAACTCACCAGCAGGAACACTTCACCCTGGATATCAAAGGTCTCGGCGGACGACAGCAGAACTCTTGGCGACCCGTCTTTACTGCGGAATCTGGCTTCATGGTTAACGAGTGCACCCTTTTGCTGGATCTGCTTAACAAACTCCGGGCGCGCCTCAGGTGTTTCCCACATTCCGAGTTCCAACGACGTATGACCAATAACTTCCTCGCGCGTGTAGCCGCTCATCGCCAGAAAACTGTCGTTGACGTCGATGAACAAGCCAGTCGCCAGCATCGTCAACCACATCGGTTGCGGATTTGCGTGAAACGCTCTGTTGAATCGTTCATCGCTGGTTTTTTCGACAAGTTGAGCCATGCGTCCAGACTCAGTTTCAGCCTGTCGCTTTCTTTTCCTGATAATCAATAGACTAAGAATGAGGAGTGCTAGAAAAGCAGCGAAGATGAAAACTGCCGGCCATTGGGTTAGAGCCCATGGCACCCGCGGGGAGATTAGGGGTCCCATCACCAAACTCTCATTTGTACTTTGTGACTCTTAATGGAGCCACGGCTTTACACGGATTTCTCCTTATCTGTGAATGCAATCCGTGTTTATCTGTGGTTAAAAAGCGCGGAGCCGCGGACTCTCAGTGTCATGCGCCCTGCGTGACACCTCCCCAAATTGAGCCCGCGGCTTCCGCGCGTCGGGAAGTCACCGCGCCTGGAATCGCCCCACAATTTCCTTAGCGCCGGCGACCACCACCTCTAAATCCACCACCGCCACCTCTGAAACCGCCACCACCGCGAGAGCCGCCTCCGTACCCCCCAACGCTGCGACTGCTGGGACTCCGGCTATAAGAGCCAAAATCACGACTGCGTTGAGAACCACTGCTGCGTGCTGCTCGATCGCGTTCGAGTGAACCGTACGTACCTCGATCCATCGTGCCCGCCGATGGCTGGCCTATTCGTTCTCCTCTCGCTCGCTCCGACTGCCTCGCGCGATCGTTCAACATACTGTCTCGCGCCTCTGAACTTCTTTGTTCCGGTCTCGCCACTGAATTCCAACCACCGTTGTCCCACTTGCTCCAGTTGCCGTTTTGATCGCGCCGGTA
Source organism: Pyrinomonadaceae bacterium (assembly GCA_036379695.1). Classification (GTDB taxonomy): domain Bacteria; phylum Acidobacteriota; class Blastocatellia; order Pyrinomonadales; family Pyrinomonadaceae; genus PSRF01. Next base: position 2,290 of record DASVGE010000014.1, read on the forward strand.
AACGTTCCCATCTCGACCCGCGTAAACATTCTCGCCCCGCGCGCCGACGAAGCCGCTGCCGTCAGGTCCACGACGAGAGATCATGCCGCCTTGATCTCCGCGTGTAACGCGTGTGGTGTTGCCCGCGCTGCTGGTAAATCGTTTTGTGTTTACCCAATCGTCGCCACGCTGCACGTGTGTCGATCCCCAACTGCCGTAGACATTCGAACCCTGGCGCGTTGCGGCATAGGTTCCGGTGCGCGGGTTATAAGCCTGGGCGGCGCCCCGTGCTCCGTATGGTCCATACGCAAAGGCGCCTCTGGCATAGGTTCCGGTCGTCGGGTTGTATCTTGCGCCGAAGCCTACGCCACCGTATGGACCATAGATCCTACCGGCCGTTCCATAAACGCCGGTGTAAGGGTTGTACCAGGCGCCATAACCGTACGTGCGCCAGTATGGGTAATAGATCGGGTAATAACCGCCGTACCAGTAGTATGGCGGGTAGTACCAGCCTGTTCCCCAAACGGCGCACCCCCAACCGACCATTAGGCCTGTGTAGCCGGCGTACGCGGCAAATGTCACCCAATCGTCGTCGTCTTCATCGTCCTGCACGGTTACGTAAGTAACGCTGTGTGACGGAGAGCTGGGAGGGATTTTGTATATTTCGTCCGGTACTTTATCGGCTATGGTCCATGGTCCTTTGGCAGTGTCGGCCATAAACCAGACGCCCTGGTAACACATGTAATACTTCTCGCCGACTTTAATGATCTCTTTGTCGGTGTTAACCGCGCGTTGCAGTTGTGTTCCCTGGATAGCCTGGTACTGCGGGTCGCCCTGGTATGCGACCTCCGGAGCGGCGAGATCTTTCTTGTTCACGCGAGCAAATTGCGGGATCTGCGCGAGCAGAACTGCTTCGGCGGCCTGCTGTGTTCCCGGCACGGAAGCCAGCACACGTGAGCGCGGATGTTCCACTGAAATTTGCTTGAAGTCTTCGGGCAAGCTCGGCGTGGCGAAGGTCCAGTGGCCACCTAATTCGGGAGCCGTAAACCATCTGCCGGCTACGAGGTAGAACACCGGACCATCTTTTCCAAGACGGAATAGATCGCTTTCCGTGTTGCTGATCCACAGCAGCCCGGTATTCGGGACGGGCTCGTATTTCGGTTCACCTGCGATAACGATCAACTCTGTAGGATCTGTGGTGGCGTAAACCTTGGGCAGTTTCTTTACAGGGGTTCCGGGAAGATTCGCACGGACGTCTTTCCAGTTATCGTCTTCGGGTAGTTTGTTGAAACTGTCGGGCAGTTTTCCTGCGGCGGACCAATAACCTTTTATGTCCGTGGCTCTTAACCACATCGACTCGTAACGCAGGTAAAGCAGTCCGGTGGGCTGGTGCTGGAAGATGTCCCAGTTGGTATTCACTGCAAACTTCAGTTCGTTGTCCTTGATCGGGCTCCAGATCGGGTCGCCGTCGAAGTTGACGAGCAGGGACGGTGTCTGCGTGATGATTATTGCCGGTGGATCGCTTTTGAGGCCGTCGACGTTCTTTGGGTTGATCGTGCTCTTGTCGACGTAAGCAAGGACGCGGTCGAGGGTAATCAGACGATCTTCGTCAGGGATGTTTTTGTCTAGTTCGTTGATGACTTCCTGGGTCTGTTCTTTCGAGAGAGTTTGAAAGTTAGTCTCCGTGATCTTGATCCTGGAAAACTTTACCAGACGTTGTTCGAGAGAGACTTCGGTATCAGTCTCGAACTTGATAGTTCCCAACGCGGGTTTTTGCTCACCTTTCGCCACATACGAAACAGCGGCAAGGGCTACGAGATGTTTCTGCTCATTCCAGCTTGCGATCTGCGGTTGATAAAGCACAACCTGCGCCTCGCTGGGCAGACTATAACCGCGTGGCCAACCCCTATCCGCCGCCGTCGCAGCCCGATTCATACCATTTTGGGCGACCGCGATCGGCACGTTGACAGAAAGAACGAGGAGTAGGACTGGAATGATGATTCTTCTCATGGGCGAATTTTAGCGACGCCGGAGTTGGCGGAAAACTGTCACTTTTTACAGGCGGGATACCACGGGCTTGCCCCGTGGAGGTTTCACGATCGCTGCTACATCCAAGCCCAGATGCCACGGGCTTGCCCCGTGGAGGTTTCCCGCTTGTCGCTAGCAAAAAAAGAAAAACGCCCTGGATGCCACGGGCTTGCCCCGTGGAGTCTTCCCGCTCGTCGCTAGCAAAAAGAAAAACGCCCTGGATGCCACGGGCTTGTCCCGTGGAGGTTCCCGCTTGTCGCTACACACCAGCCAAAAAAAACGCCTTGGATGCCACGGGCTTGTCCCGTGGAGGTTCCCGCTTGTCGCTACACGCCAGCCTAAAAAAAACGCCTTGGATGCCACAGGCTTGTCCCGTGGAGGTCTCCCGCTTGTCGCTACACGCCAGCCTAAAAAAAACGCCTTGGATGCCACGGGCTTGTCCCGTGGAGGTTCCCGTTCGCAGCTAGTGTAGCGACGAGCGGGAAGACTCCACGGGACAAGCCCGTGGCATCTCTCTTCCCTTGGTTGAGTCTGGTAGCGACGAGCGGGAGACTCCACGGGACAAGCCCGTGGCATCTCTCTTCCCTAGGTTGAGTTCTGGTAGCGACGAACGGGAAGACTCCACGGGACAAGCCCGTGGCATCTCTCTTTCCCTTGCTTGAGTTCTTGGTAGCGACGAGCGGGAGACTCCACGGGACAAGCCCGTGGCATCTCTTCCGCTACTTCTTCTCAGCGATGCAGAACAACGAAGTTTGGCTGCGCAGGAATAACTCACCCGCGGCGATTACGGGTGTCGCGATGAAGACCTGGTCCGTGAGTGTGTTGGTAGCGAGGACTTCAAACTTCTCCCCCATTTTAACCACCACCACATCGCCGTCCTCAGTTGCGAGATACAACTTGCCATTCGCACCAACCGGTGACGCTTTCAAGTTGTAACTCTTCGGCAGACGAGTTTGCGCGTAGTAAGGTTCTCCAGTCGTAGCGTTGAACGCGCTGACCATCCCGCTGTCGGTGACGACATAAAGCTTGCCATCATTGAGCACGGGCGAAGCTGTGTAAGGCACACCGCGCGTGTGACTCCAAACAATCGCATCCGATCCGGTCAAGTCGCCCTGACGACCCAGCTTGATGGCCATCAGTTTCGGATCGCGATGCCCGCTCATCACGTAAACCAATCCGTTGTTGTAAACCGGAACCGGAATTACGTTCGATCCCAATCCAGCCGATTCCCAAAGCACCTTTCCAGTCTCCGGATCGTAACTGCGAACCTTGTTCGTCGCACTCACCACGATCTCCGTGCGTCCATTATGTTCGATAGCCACCGGAGTGCTCCACGAACTCGGCTCAGTGCGACTTACCCGCCACAACTCCTTGCCGTTGCGCTTGTCGATCGCCACCATGAACGACTCAGCTTCATGGTCAAACACGAGAAAAAGACGATTGCCGAGTAGCAACGGTGCGGTGCCTTCGCCAAACGCGTTTCGCATTTTCATCTGCACGCCGAGATCCAGATTCCAGATCTGTTTGCCGTTGAAGTCGTAACTGTAGACACCGCGCGAACCAAACGAAACGTAGACGTATTTGCCGTCTGTCACTGGAGAGTTGGACGCGAAGCTGCCGTAAGCGCGATGGTAGCCTTCGTGTGGCTTCGCGGTTGTGGCTGTTTTTTGCCAGAGGATCTTCCCGGTCTTGCGATCGAGGGCGAGCACCTGGAACTGATGTTCCACGAGCGCTGCCGCACCGCCGCCTGGACCACGGCGCTGGCCACCTTGTGCTGGTTCCGCAGCAGGCGCCGGCGCAGGTTGGCCGATGGGAACTGCTGTCGTGACGAAGATGCGATCGCCCCAGATCACGGGCGTCGAAAACCCACGGCCGGGTATGTCAGTTTTCCACTTGACGTTATTCGTGTCGCTCCAGGTGGAAGGCGCATCCCCGCGGGCCATGCCGTTGAAGAATGGACCACGCCACTGGGGCCAGTGCGCGGAACTCTGCGCTTGAAGATTGAAGCAGAAGATTAGAGTGAGCAATACGACTACACATCCGGCTAAGCCAGTCTTCTTCATAGGTTCTTCGTCTCTTTTCAGTGATGGAACTGCGGGTAGCGCAGATTCTAACAAAAGAGACAGCCACAAGAACACAAAACTTCGGCGAAGCTTCTTGTGCCTTTTTGTGGCAAACAAAAGGGTGACCCGTTTCCGAGTCACCCATCCGCCTTGATCGCCGAGCAACAACCTTACTTGATGAATACCGTAGGCGCGTTGCTGCGCTCACCGCCGACAATCAACGTCAGTTGAACGTTACCCGCACCTTTCAACTGCGGAATGAGAACCATCGTTACCTGATCGAGCCCCGGCAGCACACCCTGCGCGCCGGCAAATTCCACCGGCAACATAAACACCTGGCCGTTGCTCAATCGCGCTTCGACGGAAACCGACTCCGCGTAGTTCGCCCGCACGTTTCCAGCAACGTTGACATCGTTCTCGGTGTTCGTGTTCTGAGCCACGCCACTGATGCCGGTCGCAAAGATGTTCAGGCGCGTGCGTTTGTCTGAACCGAAGTTCTCGAGCGTCTCGACTTCGAAGTTCGTCGTCGTCGACTTCCGGTTGTTGGACGCAACCGCGACGCCGTTGTCTTCGTCAGTCGCCGTCATGATCCGCGAACCGCTGCGCTCGACACTCACCACACCCTGGCAGATGTAACCATCCTGCGACGAGACGATCACTTCCGCAGTTCCCAACGGAATGTCCGACGGCATGAAGAACTTGATACTCCACGGCGAAGCGTAAAGCACGGGCACCGCAATTCCACCAACGGTGACACTCAATCCGCCAACTTCGTACGGCAGTTTGCCGTCGCTCTGGAGCATTGCAAAAACTGTGTCCGCGATCATCGGTTGCGGATTTCCAGCCCCTGCAATCGCACCCAGACTGGAAGGCGCAACCGGTGAGATCGAAGTCAGTCCATAACCTGCGTTTGCCTGGCCCACGGCAACGTTGGTCCTCGTCTTCGTCGTCGTCGCCTGATCGAGAGTCGACTTGGTGATGTTGTTGAAACGCATCAGGTCTTCTGCGATGGCGAGGTGCGAAGCGATTCGCAACAAGTTGTTTTTGATGTTCGGGGTCGACGCCGTTTTCAGTGCCAATCCAGCGCTTGCCTTGCTGAACAAGATCGCCGCGCGGAGGTTTGAATCGATCCCCGTCGCGGTTGTTCCAAACGATGACGACTCGGCCCGAAACTCTGAATAGGCCTGTTCGATATCGACGGTCAACAAGTTGATGTCAGTGGCCAGTGCAGTGTTCGTGCCCGAACTGTCGGCGGCGCCGGCGTAGTCCTGGTTAACCAGACTACTGGCGCGACCTTTCGCCCTGTTTACGCTGTTTGGCGAGTTCGTTACCGTGATCGTGACCACTGCGGAGGTCGTGGTCAACACGCTGTTGTCGGTCGCCTTCGCGGTCAGGTCGTACGTTCCCTTTTGGGCGTTAAACCAAAGCGCGGTGTAAGGGCTGGTAGTGTCGACACTAATCAACGTGCCGTTGCGATAGAACTCCACTTTCGAGATAAAACCATTCGCATCACTGGCATTCGCCGTGATCGTAATATTCTGACCTGCCACGAATGTCGTGGTCGGCATGGATATACTCACCTGCGGCGCGCCCGACACGGGAGTCGGTGCCGGCGTCGGCGTAGGCGTTGGGCTCGGAGTCGTCCCCGGCGCAGCGCTGCCAAAATAGATACCGCTGACCACCGCCGTCTTCGCACCCATCTTGTTCACGATGATCTTCACGCGACCACGAACATCCCACACGAGATACTGCCCGCCGTTGAAACCTGAGATGGTCCTGCTGTCGAGCAATACGTTGGTGGTCCAATCCAGCACATCCACTCGCTGAACTCGATTGTTACCATCCCAATCGAGCCCGTACAGAGCGACGCGATGCATTAAGCCATCCGTTAAGTTCACATCAATCGTGAAGAAGGAACTCGACTCCCAACGAGCGGCGATACGATCGCTGCTGTTGGCTTTTTGCAGAGCACGCCCGTCCGTGGTTGAGGACAACCATGTCGGCGATGAATTACCAGTGACGTTTACCTGCGCCCACGAAGGGTACTGGACGGTATCGTTGACTGTGTTGTGGCCGTCGCCGCCATAAGTGTTCTTCCAGTTTCCCCTCGTCGTGGTATCCAACTGCACGAAGGCCACGCTCGAGCTCGGTGACGGCGTCGGCGTTGGAGTCGGGGTCGGGGTCGGGGTCGGCGTTGGAGTCGGCGTTGGAGTAGGCGTAGGGGTTGGGTTTGGAGTCGGGGTTGGCGTGGGAGTGGGCGCCGGCGTCGCGCCGCCCAGTGCAGCCTCCAGCGCGTCGATGTTGGCTCCGGGGTCAGCGCCATTTGTCGCCTTGCCTTTGTACGGAGAAGAAGCTGCCAGCCGATAGTTCCCGGCCGCGAAGTCAACAAACCCGACCGCACCGTAATTGGCAGGATAGAAATTGCCGGCCGGATGAATCAGTTCGACGTTCCACGGCGCATTGACTTCCTTCGCAATCAAATTTCCCGCGACGATGCTGCCGGGGAAGTAATAATCGAGCGCCGCGTTGCCAATGCCAACACCGCTCCCGAAAATTCCATACTCGTTATGGCGCGTGATGTTGTTTCGGTAGATAAACCGCGTGTTCGGAGCGTAGTCGGAGACGATCATCTGGTTGGTCTGAACCACGGTATTGTGTTCAATGGTCACATCCTCGGTCTTGTTGATTACCGTCGCAAACGCGCCGTTGCTGTTGAATCGCGGACCGTCGATCTCAAATACGTTGTTAACGACCTTCACCCGGCGCAGCCTGGTCTCAGTAGGCGCCGGCGGTTCATCCGCGCCGAGCAGATTCACCCCCGACCCAACGTTCCGAACGATATTGTTTTGGAACACGACATCTTCCACCACAGCCCAAACGCCTGAATCGCTGGGACGCGGCGTAAATGCGATCGCCCTGCCGGCCTGTGCGTCCGTCCAGTTTCCTTCGAAGACGTTGCCGTCGATGACCACCTGTCGAGCATTCTTCAGTTCGAACAGGTTTTTTACCGTCCAATGAATTCCTGCATACGATGGGTCGTTGGCGTACCAGGAGAGCGGCTTCGCCACGTAGTTGCGTCGAAACTCAATGCCGGTGGGAACGAGGTTGGGGACAGTGGCTTCGGCGCCGCCAAACATTACGTTCTCGCCCGCTCCCTCGAGATAGTTGTTGACGATTTTGTAAGGCCCGGGCCCATTCCAACCGCCGATAGCCTGCGTATCATAGCCGCGACCGTGACAATCTGTGATCCAGGAGTTGGTGATGTCAGTACTCGCAGAGTTTAACGATACGCCTCGCTGAATATCTTGTGTCGTCCCCGCATGAATCCACGACTTGTCAATCACCAGGTTGTGAGGCACTTCACCAATCGTATCCTGGGGTACGCCGTGTGTTCCGAACTCGACGATGCGCGTTGCGGGGCCGGCAAGCGGCGCCAAATCCAGACCCAACAGTTTGTAGTGATGGGCTCCGGGCGCAGTCTGAAACGATGGTTCGGTGCTGTGGAACGGCCTGACCCGCGCCATCATTTGCGTGACTTCCAATGCGGGTTGTTTGGAGTAGAAATCGCGGATCGGAATCTCCGCGTAGCGCGAAGACTCAATCGTGATGAAGGCCGTCCCCGATTTGACCGGCAGCACACACGAGCAGAGATAATCCTTGTTAGCTTCGAGAATGATGCGGTCGCCTGGCTGAGCCGCGTTGATTGCGGCTTGCAGATCGCCGCCGGCGGGTACGGTTATCGTTGCTGCCCTGGTAGTGGATGCGAAAGATACTGCAAGTAGTAAGACGAACGAAGCGAATGAGAATCGAAATAACTTTCTACCGACCCGAACGCCATGACACATTGGGAACCTCCGCTGAATGGGACGACCTGCCGTCGTCCTTGATATGACTTCCCCATTTCGTGCGGTGATACCGATGAGTCAGACAGAGGCGTCAGTCCGTTGGTGCAGATCCACGCCAGGATCGGCACGCAGAGTCCCATTACATTGGGGAGAGAACAGACTGATTAGTTAATTACGGATGAAGTTTGAAAGAAGAAACCGAGCGGTGAGCAGCAGGGGTTGCTGGTAAATCTCGGAGTACAGCCGCTAACGACACGACTCGTCCCGCTCAAAGCAAACCTGAACGCGAGTCTTCCCAGACATGACGAGCAATCGTAACGGCTGTCTTCGATCGCCTTCGGCAACCAGACTATCTGGTCAGTTCGGTCCCAGACTCAACGGTTTTGCGTCCCTGCCTCGCGACAGGTTTGCCATTTTCGGAGCAATCACCTGAAAGAACTTTCCCTCCGCACGACGGGGGAGCGGTTCGTATTACACCGGATTGACCGATGTTTGTCAAGGTTAAACTTTTCCGGTAGTGCCCTGGTTTCACCTTTTTATCCACAGATTACACAGATTAATTAATAACATCTGTGCAATCTGCGGATAAGAACCCTCAAATTAGGTCACCACCCTTTTCCGGTCACTTTGACAGAAGCGTGGGTGAAGGCTTCAGAGATGTGCGGATAGGAGTTAAGGGGCGGTCTTAGGGACGTCACTACCACTTGCCGGCGCCCGTCGCATATAAATTGTGTAAGGCGGGTTATTGAAAATGGGTCGATACTCTGTAGCGAGCCTGTTTCTAATAAATTCATAATTGGCAGGATCAGTAACGCTGTAAATCTGGAACCACTCTTCATAGACCGACTCGACGACGATGTAATCTGGCGTCTTACCATTTACATAACCCAACCGAAGATCGTCCGAAAGATTGCCAAAGAATCCCAAATCGAAGCCGAGTTCTGAACTTCCGATAATTGACGCATTTGCCGGTATTGTCTGTTCGATAAATGCAATTGTTGGTTTATAGGTCTTCCCGTACGTATCTCTCTTAACTACTACAGCCACGGCGCCTAACTGGACCGCTATGAACGCCAGCAGACCTGCGCCCAGAATCCATCGAGGGACGAAACGGTTTTCCCAGCACCAGTAGATCCAGACCGCGAGTATTGCCACATACAACGGCACTATGTGGAGCAGGTACATAGGCTGCTTGTGGCCATCCAGGAATATCATCATCAACAAATAAATTAACGTGAGTATCAAGAGTGCTCGATAGCCGCGGTGTTGCCGAATACTCCGTACACTGATTGCGCCAACGATACCGATTACATACGTGATCAGGATTACCAGTTTGAATCTATGAAGAAATGTCAGATTAGGGCCCAACCCGGCATAGAACTCTAAATACCGGTTGACGAACTCTCTCCGCAATGCCCAGAGCGGATCAGTTAAACCGCGGAATCTTCCGGCTCCGTTACCTGAGAATTGGACCTTAAAGATTTCCGGCGCCTGCAGAATATATAGTCCCCAACACAGGGCGCCGAAGAGATAGGGCATTGCTCCGAGGACGAGATGCTTAAATCGGATGCGCTGCCAGTCAAAATAGAACATCAAAAACAATAACCCGGCAAATCCCATGAGCCCGTTCGGATGCGTGAAGAGACTGGCTGCAACTGCGCAATGGCTGAGTAAAACGGCCTGGGCTATGTTCTTTTCGCGAAGCGATAAATAGACGGCGATGCCCGCAAAGGCGAGAGCCATACTCATAGTGTCCGGTCGACCCTCTGACGCACTATGAATCAAGGTGTAATCAATGGCGAGAAGAGCGGTAGTCAAAAGAGCCAGGTTCGTGAGACCCGAGAGTCTTTTCATAATTTGGAACCAGGATGCCAATGCCACGAGGCCCCAGAACATAGAAAACAACCGCATCTGCAATAGTCCAAATCCGAAAATCTTGTACCAGGGTACCTGGCTCAAAGGGTGCAGCGGCATAATCCAATACGTAAACCTGTCAATGCCGGTCAGCGGAATCCATCTGCTCGTGGGCTCGAGAACAGGAGTTCCCATATACCCTCGCGTCATCAGCGATAGTGCCGGACTAGAGAACCAGGCTTCATCGCACCATGGTCTTTGAGTTAATGCGCAGCCCAACGCCGCTATGAGGTACACGCACACAATACCCGCTGCTGCTATCTGGTGAGGTCGGGATAGCCCTAACTTTTCTTCAAGCCAGGTTTTCATGTGGATTCAGCTATAGTAGGAAAATGACGCGGCCGTTTCTAACCAGCTTAAGCACCCTGTTTGGGATCTTTGGCTGGATTGACAGTATTGTTGATTCTGAGCTATCGCATCACTAAAGTTTTCCGTTCAAGGCAGCCTAGTATGCCTCACTCGTTATCAGAAAGACAAAATAGTCTTGTTCCACTCTGCGTGGATCTGGACGGAACAATACTCAAGACGGATGTTCTCTTAGAGCATGCTTGTGAGTTACTGAAACAACGGCCGTGGTATGTGTTTCGGTTCGCAATGTGGCTGCTCAAGGGACGAGCGTTTTTTAAACACCAACTTGCGCATTCGGCTACTTTGGACGTTGCCACCTTACCGTATTGCGAAGAACTTATCGACTTCCTTAAAAGCGAGCGGGCCAGAGGACGTATGCTTGTTCTCACTACTGCCGCTTCTCAGCGAGCGGCTGAAGAAATCGCAACGCATTTGGGAATCTTCGATCGAGTGATTGCCAGCAACGAAACGCTGAACCTGAAGGGCCGAGCCAAGCTTGAGCGCCTTCAACAGATCTTTGGGGAAACAGGATTTGGTTACGCCGGCAATGCCTCGGTCGATCTTGACATATGGAAACATGCTGCCGAGGTTGTTGTCGTTAACGCCCGAAGTTCCGTCGTTAACAAGGCTTCTCAATTTGCGACTACACCTCGCGTCTTCCAGCGGAAGGGAAATCGCATCAGATCTGTGTTGAGGGCGGCAAGGATTCACCAATGGGTGAAAAACCTGTTGCTCTTTGTGCCACTCATCCTGGCACACCGGGTTACCGATACTAACGCTCTACTGAAAACCTCCTTAGGCTTTTTATGTTTCAGCTTGTGCGCCTCCAGTGTTTATATCGTGAACGACATCCTCGATTTAAAAGCAGATCGCGCTCATCCTCTGAAGAGGAACCGGCCTTTCGCCGCCGGAGATTTAAGTATCGCGACGGGGTTGATTTTAGTGCCCCTGCTACTCGTTCCCAGTTTCGCAATGGCGGGCATTCTATCCAGCTCGTTTTTTGTCATTTTGGGCCTTTACTATTGCTTGACTCTGGGATACTCGCTGTATCTAAAGCGTGTGGCGCTCTTGGACGTTAGTACGCTCTCTTTGTTGTATACCATCCGGCTTTTTGCAGGGAGTGCGTTAACCGAGGTAACCATTTCACAATGGCTGTTGGCCTTTTCTATGTTTCTGTTCTTCAGTCTCGCAATGGTGAAGCGGAGTTCCGAATTGTATAACGCAAAGAACCGGCAACAATCGCTGGCCCATGGCAGGGGATACCTGGTCAGCGACCGCCAGCAGTTGGCAACCCTGGGTACAGCTAGCGGCTACTGTGCGGTCCTGGTGTTTGCACTCTACATAAACAGCTCCGCCGTTGTAGCACTTTACTCACACCCAAACCGCTTATGGCTGGTATGCCCGCTGATTTTTTACTGGATCAGTCGACTGTGGTTGCTGGCCCATCGGGGTCAGATAAATGAAGACCCGGTGGTTTTCGCCTTTACCGACAGGGTCAGCTACATAATTGGAGCGCTCGTGGCAGTCTTCTTCCTAAGCGCAATATGAGTTGCGAGGTAGTCCCCTAAGTTTTCATCCACAGATTACGCAGATTGATTTAAATAAATCTGTGTAATCTGTGGATAAAGATCCTAGGCAGGGCAATAATCATTTCTCCGGGTTTAACTTCGGCAGCTTATCGAAGTCGGCCCCCGGATCGGCGCCGCCCGTAGCAGCGGAGCGAAAACGGCTTCCAGGCTGCAGGCGGTAATTGCGTAGGTCGTAGTCGACGAACCCGACGGCCCGCATCGATTCAGGGAAAAGGTTCCCGGCCGGATAAAGCGACGCAGCGTTCGACGGTGCATTCACTTCTTTAACGATCACGTTTCCGGTCACGATGCTACCGGGAAAGTATTGAGTGAGCGCCGGCTTGCCGACGCCGGCGCCGCTCCCGAAAATCCCATACTCGTTATGGCGCGTGATGTTGTTTCGGAAGATGAACCGCGTGTTCGGAGCATAGTCAGTGAGGATGATGTGCCCGGTCTGAATCACCGTATTGTGTTCAATGGTCACGTCCTCGGTCTTGTTGATTACCGTCGCAAACGTGCCGTTGCTGCTGAATCGCGGACCGTCGATCTCAAATACGTTGTTGATTACTTTCACCCGGCGCAGCCTGGTCTCAGTAGGCGCCGGCGGTTCATCCGCGCCGAGAATAATTACTCCCGAGCCGACTTCACGAACGATATTGTTTTGGAATACGACATCTTCCACCACGGCCCAGCGGCCTGAATCGCTGGGACGCGGCGTAAATGCGATCGCCCTGCCGGCCTGTGCGTCCGTCCAGTTTCCTTCGAAAACATTTCCTTCGACGAGAACGTTGCGCGCATTCTTCAGTTCGAACAGGTTCTTTACTGTCCAGTGGATTCCTGCATACGATTTGTCTTTGACATACCAGGAAAGCGGCTTGAAGAAATAGTTATTCTTGACCGTTATGTCAGTGGGAATAAGGTTGGGGATGGCTGCGGTAGCGCCGCCAAACATCACGTTCTCGCCCGCGCCCTCGAGATAGTTGTTGATGATCTTGTAAGGACCCGGACCATTCCACCCGCAAATTGCCTGCGTGTCGTAGCCCTTTCCATGGATCTCTGAAATGTAGGAGTTGGTTATATCGGTTTTAGCGCTGTTGAGAGATATGCCTCGCTGGACGTCCTGTGTTTTGAAACCGTGAATGTAGCTCCGATCGATCTCGAGGTCATGTGGAACCTGATCCAGTCTGGTTTGTTCGTTGTCGCCGAACCTAACCAGGTCGTAGACGACAACCTTCTCATTTGCCGTCGAGAACTCAATGCCAACGAACTTGTAGTGATGTGCTTTTGCATCTGTCTTTACAACCGGCGAGCCGTTTTCTGCCGATTGTAGTTTCGCAAACAGAGCTGACTGCGAAGGGGACACGCGAACGCCTTCGGGTAGTTCGCTTACTCGCGAGCTTTGAATCGTGATGAACTCAGCACCAGGCTTCACCGGAAGCGTGAACGGACCTTCGTATACCGCGCCCGCCTGAAGCACGATCGTGTCGCCAGGCCGGGCCTCGTTAAGTGCGCGTTGAAAATCGCCGTTGCGATCGAGTTGCAGCACCGAACCATTTCGCACAGGCGCGCTTTTCTGCCACGCTCGCTGCACGAATGCTATTCCGCCGGCAGCCAGCAACACCGCTATCAGCAAGAGTGACGAGCTACGCATTTTCATGTTGGAACTGTTGCTCCTTCGCGTGCGAAAACATCCCTATTCACTTCAGCTATGGCTTTTTGTTCGTAGCGAAGCCACGTTTCCAACACGAAGATGTACCAGAGCTGGTTTGGAGCCCAGCCCTTTTTCGCGGCAACTGTTAACCGCTCGAGCGCCGCGGGAGCGTTTATCCAGCCCTCGCGGTGCAAAGCGGATGTTTGTAGCGACTCTGCCAGCGCATTCCGCCAACGACCCACAAGCCAGCGTTGCACGGGAATAGTGAAACCACGTTTACGACCTGCAGCTAACCGCTCGCCTAGTTTCTCCCGGGCCAGCGCCCGCAGTAAGGCTTTCGAACGTCCGCCCTGGAGACGCGTTTGGAATGAGAGCGACGCAGCAAATTCCCACAGATCCTGATCGAGAAAAGGAGATCGGGCCTCGAGCGAATGAAACATCGTGGCACCGTCGACCTTCGTCATGTATTCGCCGACGAACCTGCCGGCGCGGTCGTATTCCAGGAATTCAGACAAAATATTGTGGCCGCTCTCGTGTGACCATTCGATATCTCTTTGCGAAACGGAAATTCCGGACAAACGTTCTCCGAGCATTCCGTACTGCCAGTACGAGGGCAAACCGTCATGAGCACAAGCGACTGCGCCTAAGCCGCCGGTTGAGTAGTTCAGGAAAGAACTTAGTCGCTTCAGTGAGCCGACTTGCGGAACCCTTTCACGAGTGTTGCGCCAACTCCTGGCCACAAAGCCGGGCATTGAACGAGCAACTTTTTGCGCAAGTAACAGATGGCGGTGTTCCGGATAACCGAGGAAGACGTCGTCACCGCCGTCACCCGTCAACAGTACCGTGGCTGAACCAGCTACGGCTTTGGAGACACGCAACATCCCGAGTGCTGAAGCACAAGCGAACGGTTCGCCGTAAGCAGAGACTAACTCGTCTATGTTTGGCTCCTCGGTGCTGGTCAGTTCCAGTATTTCGTGCCGGATTTCGAGGTGCCTGGCAGTTGCGCGCGCGTCCGCAGTTTCATCCGCCGGATCGCCGGGTGTGCCGACCGTAAAAGCAGTCACATCGCCACCGAGCTGCCTGATGGCCCAACAAACCAGACTCGAGTCGATACCACCACTTAAGAGAGCACCCACCGGCACGTCTGCGTACAAACGTTTTTCCACTGCGCTGAGAAAGAGCCGTTCGGTATTTTCTACGGCTTCAGCAAACGACGGTTGTGTGGCTGAAGGTGTGGGCGGTCGCCAGTACTCGCGTGTTTGTAGTTTGCCGTTGGACCATTCGACAACACTGGCGGCGGCGACCTTTTGAGCGCCTCGATAGATCGAGCGCTGATCGGTCACATAACCGAACTCGAGATATTCAGCGACAGCCAAATCGTCGATTTGATCGACAAAGCCGGCAGCGCGCAAGGCACGTATTGTCGATGCAAAGGCAATTTGCCCGTTGTGGCAGGCGTAAACAAGCGGTTTGACTCCCAAACGATCGCGAACGAGGAACAGCGTGCGCCTGCGATCGTCCCAGAGAGCAAACGCAAACATGCCGCGAAGTTTGGAAAGCAGCCGGTCGAGTCCCCAGGCATCGTATCCATGTACGAGGACTTCAGTATCCGTGTGACTCTTGAACCGATAACCCTGGGCTTGCAACTCGATTCTGAGTTCGCGGAAGTTGTAAATAGCGCCGTTGAAGACCACTCCGATCGTCGAATCGGGCGAAAGCATCGGCTGGTAACCCGCGTCACTAAGATCGAAGATTGCAAGGCGACGGTGGCCCAGGACGGCGCGATCCCAAACCTCAAGCCCTTCACCATCGGGCCCCCTGCGGGCCAGAGTCGACAGCATCCGACGGACCCGCTGCTGAGCGACGCCGCAATCATCGAATCCTGCAAAACCTGCAATACCGCACATTGACTCAACTCTATCTGTGCAATCTCCGTGCTCTATGTGTACACACAGAACACAGAGGATCAAACCGGCTGGAGTTCTCTTCCGAGCATCTTCTCCATGAAATCCGAATACTCTTGCCGATCCAACGGAAGATGGATTGCCGTTCCTTGCGCCGAACTCAACAACATCGCGTTCGCCAGTTCAACGGCGTTCAGTCCTTCGTGTCCCGGACAGGTCAGAGTTCCGGTTCCATGGACCGCCGCCAGAAAGTCGTCATAAAAAACACTAAGCATATCGCCTTCGGTCGGAAGTTGAATCGTTCGGGTTTCGTTTTCAAGGTCGCCCATGAGTTGCGTTGAACGCGCAGTGCTTTCTCGAATTGAATCGCGAAGCTTTGTTACCTGCACCTTTCCGTTTTCAACGGTTATGCGTCCACGGTCACACGACAGGACCATCCGCGAGATCGCCGGCGCTTCGATGGTGCTGATGTGTATGTAGCCATGGATGCCATTCGCGTGGTGCAGGATCGCACTGGCCGTGTCTTCAACTTCGATGGCATGCAAACTTGTATCGCAGCGCGCGGTAACTGTTTCAGGCATGCCGCAGAGCCATGCATAACGATCGAGAATGTGCGGCGCCTGGTTCAACAACACCCCGCCGCCTTCTCCCTTCCAGGTACCACGCCACGGGCTCGAACGATAGTAGGCTTCAGACCGCCAGGCAGATTCGATCATCGAACAACGATACAGTGGTCCCAATTCACCGCTGTCGAGCAACTGTTTGACGTAGAGATACGCCGGCTCAAACCGCTTCTGGTGTACGACGACAAACATCCCTCGGCTCGTGCCGGCCGCCTGCAAAACTTCATCCGCTTGCGCCACTGTAACGGTCAGCGGTTTTTCACAGAGCACGTGCATTCCGGCCCTGAGAGCACTTATCGCCAGATCTCCATGCAGCCAATGTGGAGTAGCGATAACAACGGCGTCTACCTCTCCACTCCGGATCATATCCTCGGCCTTATCGAACCATTTGCAACCAAGGTTTGCGGCCACTTTGCGCCCGATGTTCGGCTGGGCGTCGGTGACAGCTACGAGGTCCAGTAGAGGATTGGAGGCAATCACTCTTGCGTGTTCCTGCCCCATGATCCCGAGACCAATGACGCCGAAGCGAATCTTCTTATCTTTTGCGGCGGTTGCAAGCGGTGTGACTCCCACTTCAGTACCGGCAACCGATGGAGCAACCGCAACAACCGGTTGGACCACCTTGCTACCGCCGCGTTTCTCGCCTTGATACCTGGCTTGAACCTTCTTGAAGGCCGCCGCGATTTCTTCCATGTCAGAAGCGCTGCCAAGGAAGATTTCATGCGGCAGGAACATCATGTTCTTAACTGCAGCATCCGAGACAGGAGTATCGAGCACGCGCAGGTACGCCGGGTGCTTCTCCGCGATAAGCTGTAAAGCCGGCTGCTGGGCCATCGTAGCCGTATAACCACGATTCAGCGGCAGACCTTCGGCTTGTACCGCGCCAATAAAATCTTCAATACTCAAACCACCGCATTCTTCCGTGTCGTAACGCATTACAAACATGTGGACACCGTGGCGCTTAACCCCTGGTCCAATGCCCAGCGGTCTGACGCACGACACGCCGGCGAGATACTCACGCAACCTTCCGAAATTCTCAGCCCGGGTCTGCTGCTCGGCTTCGAGTTTCTGCATCCGGTGAAGCAGTATCGCAGCCACATACTCGCTGGCGCGCATATTGAACCCAAGCGAATGGTGCCCCCAGCGCTGACCACCGCGACGCGCGCGGCCAACGTTGTGGAAAGAGTATGCACGCTCAAATGTTTGAGAATCGTTCGTGGTGAAGGCGCCGCCTTCGCCGGCGGTCAGGTTCTTGGATGATTGAAAACTGAATCCAGCGGCATCTCCAATCGAGCCGGCGCGACCGAGCTCGTGTATGGCTCCATGCGCCTGGGCCGCGTCTTCGATAAGCACCAGCGAATGGCGTTTTGCAATGTCCCTGAGCGCAGTCATGTCGGCCGGCTGGCCAAACAAATGTACCGCCATGATCGCGCGCGTCTTGCCGGGAATGATGGCTTCCTCGACGCGCTTCGGGTCGAGCAGGTAAGTCTCCGGATCCACATCGACGAGGGCCACGCCAAACTGCCTGTCAAGAACAGTCGTAGCGCTCGCAATAAAAGACAGGTTCGGAACGATGACGTCGCCACCATATTCTATGCCGTCGTGATCGACAGCGGCTGCTAACGCCACCCGCAGTGCGTCAGTGCCATGAGGCAGTAGCAGGCCATAAGTTGCGCCACAGTAAGCAGCCCATTCCGCGGCGAATCGACTGGCAAGCGGTTGCGGCAAACCTTCGACGCCGGTCAGAAAGATGCGCAGGAAACGCGGCGCCAGCTTGGTGGTCCATTCCGCGAGCGACGATGAGGGATAACTCGGCCAGGGCCGGAAACGAGTGTCGCGAACGGGCAGGCCGCCCTCTTTTGCGAGCTTCCCGGTGAGCCGGCCCGGTTTCCCAGGCAGTTGCGGCAGCGTTCGTATCGCGGTTTTTGCAGCCAGCTTCGCTGACTTCCGCACTATTTTCTTGATGTTCGGCATAGTTTCAGTGGCCTTGCACGAAGGTCATTTCAGTTCCTGGTATCTTCTCAACAACTCTGGTCGCGCTGACTCATCAGTCAGGAACAATGGATCGCGCTGCAAGGTCATCACCATGCACTCATGCAACGCTCGCGCGCTCGGAATAAACAACAACTCACTCAAGCCAAGTTTGCGTCTGACCAGTAAGCCCTGCTCGGACAACCACTCAGAAGTATCAGCAAAGCGACGAGCAACTCTCATGTCCTGACGCCACATTTGCAGCGATCTTACTGAACCGTCGCTGCCCCTGGTGCGAAGCGTAACCTGCTCCGGCATGTAAAGGTACGGAACTGCTGCCGCATCCTCAGCCGTGTGGAATAGCGTGTAAGAGTCCATCGTGGCGCCAAACATCAACACACTCGAATCGCCTTTAGCGATCCGCTCGTAAGGCGTGCCGGCGCCACAGGGAGTTTCACAAAGCTCGTGATTGCGTAAAAAGTCTTCAGCCTCAGGGCCGCTGCATGCGAGCGAGTGACTCGGATGCA
>DASVGE010000015.1:0-28204 GCA_036379695.1 Pyrinomonadaceae bacterium
TTCAAGTGATGAGGGCACTGTTTTTCGATGACCGATCGTGAAATCGAGCTTGCCGATCTTTTGAAAGTAGCTGACGCGCGTTTCGTAAAGAATGTCGTTATGCCGGAAGAGGTATGTCTGGCCGATGTGTCCCTGGCCAAAGCAATAGAGGATCGGTTTCGAGATGCTACTGGCGCCGTCAGAAACGGTATAGACAACGTTGTTGCCCTGGCGTGAAAGCTCGTAGGCGTAGTTTCCGTTCTTGAATGTGAGACGACGGCGCGCCGTCACGATTTTGCAATCAGGGGCAACCTCCAACGCCTGGGCCATCGGCGTATTTAACTGGGCCGCCTCGCGCGGGTGGCAATCGACACAGGCTTTGTTGCCGACGAAGCGAATGCCGCGCGTCTCGGAGTTGGGCCGCCATTCGGAAAAGAAGGTGTCTGACTGCGCGTGAGACAAAACCACTAACGATCCACAGATTACGCAGATGACGAAGATTATTTTGAAGAGGAGAGTCACTTGCTAATTCGGAGATGAACCTGGCGGCAACAAAACGACTCCACTGGTGGAGCGGCGTCCCGTCTTGAGGCTTTCGACAATGCGCATCTGTTCCTGAGCTTTGTCCGGTTCTTTGGTGCGCGCATATAACAGTGCGAGGTTGTAATGTGCCGAAGGCTCATTGGGATCAAGCTTTACTGCGAGCTCCAGCTCCTGCCGCGCGCGCGCGTAGTCTTTGAGCCGCATGTAAATTGTGCCGAGCGCCACGCGCGCATGAACATAGGTCGGAAGCTTCTGCACCGCTTTTTGAAACAACGCTATCGCGCGCACGTTGTCGTTCTGCTCCTGGGCCACCAGGCCGAGATAGTAAAAGACTTCAGGAATGTCGACACCCGATCGCACGCTCTTTTCCAGCCAGAGTCGAGCTTCGTCAAATTTCTTTTCATTGATGAGCAGGTAACCCAGGTGTAACTGGCCCTGCGCATTTCCCGGCTGAATCTGGAGTACGCGGCGGAAAAGTTTTTCAGCTTCGAAGAGATCGGTTTTGCGCAACCACGCGATTCCGAGGGCCAGCAGGTACGCGGGGTCCCTGGGCCGCAATTCGACCGCGCGTTGCAGCGCCGACTTAGCTTCGTCGAACATCTCGACGCGCATGGCCTCGAGCCCAAAGCGGTAGAGAAACTCCGGCGACTTCGAATCAGCGGTGAGCGTGGCAACGCGATTCAAGTAGATCGATGCTTCCTTCGTCTCGCCCTTGATGCGGGACAACTGCGCGAGGCCAAACAACGCTCCGGCATTCTCAAGCCGCCCTTCGAGTGCAACCAGATAGTTTTCTTCAGCCTTCCGCAGATCGTTCTTAGCAAGATAGGCGTCACCCAGAATCACCAGCAACGAGGCTGGAACAGGCCGCGCACCTCGATGGTTCTCGATGAGACTGATGCACTCGTCAAAACGGCTTTGAGTGAAAAGCAGCTCGGCAAGCTTCTCGGATGCTTCGGCGTGCTCGGGCTCAACCGCCAGCACCTCCCTGAGTTGCAGGATTGCTTTTTCCGGCGCTCGTTGGAGGTGATAAAGGTAGACCAGATTCATGCGCGCGCCGGTGAAGTTCTTATCGTTGCGCACGGCGCGAAGGAAGAGTGTCTCCGCTTCGAGCAACCGGCCCTGCTGCGCGCGAATGGTGCCCATAAAGTTGAGCGCGACCGGCAGGTTGGGAGTAACTTTCAGAACGGCTGCCAGTTCTTTTTCTGCTTCGGCCAGACGATTCTCGCGGATGAGGGTCGCCACCTGTTCGAACAACTGAACGGGATCACGTTGTTGTCCAAACGTAGTTGCCACAAAAAGGCACAAAAAGCACAAAACAGACAAGCAAACATTTTGTGCCTTTTGTGCCTTTTTGTGGCTATCTGGCAAATGTGCCTTTTGGTGGCTATCTGACAAATTCCTTCTCATCGACCTTACCCTGGCCTTCTTTGATCGTGATGATCCTGTTCACGCCTGCGCCGGAGATCTTATCAATGTTGCCGCTGGGCCAACGTACCTGAATGGAATCGACTTTGGTTCGTTTCTCGAAACCGAAATGCAACCTCATGTCGCTCTGCGACAGGTAACTGTCGCCGCTGCGCACCTCATCAACTTGCGTCAGGTCTCCGGCGGTAACTGTCACACGCGCACCTATCCCACCGCGATTACTCTTAACCCCAACCAACTTGATCATTATCGAGTTGTTCGTATTGCCGCCGTCGTTGCGCAACAATTGTGGTGGACCATCAAGGTCCGCGATTATCAAATCAACGTCGCCGTCGTTGTCAATATCGCCAAAAGCGACGCCCCGACTGGCACGATTCTCAGTCAAAACGGAGCCAAACTCCGCCGAGACTTCAGTGAACGTCGAATCGCGATTGTTCCGGTGCAGCAGACGCGGCTGGCGATAGCTGGGCAGCTGTGGATAAACGTGACCGTTGGCAACAAACAGGTCCACCCAGCCGTCGTTGTCGTAATCGAAAAACTTCGTACCCCAGCCTACGTGCGGCAAGCTCACCGCCGCTACTTTTGCCGCGTATGAAAGATCCGTAAACGAGTTCTTGCCGTCGTTATGGTAAAGCGTGTTGTATTCGTCCGCGAAGTTGGTGACAAACAGATCGAGTTTGCCGTCGTGATCGTAATCGCCGGCCGTGACGCCCATGCAACCCTGTTCGCTGCCGTTTTCGTTTACCGCGGTGCCGGCGGTAAATCCGATTTCCTCAAACGTCCCGTTGCCCTTGTTACGGTAGTGAAAGTTGGGTGTCGAGTCGTTGGCGACAAAGATGTCGATCAAGCCGTCGTCGTCAAAGTCGCTGGTGATGATGCCGAGTCCGTAGTAGCCGTTCTCATCCGTAACTCCGGCTTGTTTTGTTACGTCAGTGAAAGTGCCGTCGCCGTTGTTGCGAAAGAGCGAGTCGCCCGCGCCCTTCAGGCCTCTTGGACCACACTGCACGGGAATCGATTTGTACTGGCAGGTTTTCCCCTGGCCAAACTCCGGCAGGTTGTTGATGTCGAAATCGACGTAGTTGGACACGAAGAGATCGAGATCGCCGTCGCGATCGTAATCGACGAAAGAGGCGCCGGTGGACCAACGCGGATCGTTGACGCCGGCTTTCGCGGTGACGTCGGTAAAGGTGCCGTTGCCGTTGTTCTTCAGCAGGTGATCGGGACCGAGGCAAGTGACGTAAAGATCTTCGAAGCCGTCGTTGTTGTAATCGCCGGCGGCGACGCCCATGCCCCAACCGATGTCGCTCACGCCCGCCATTACGCCGACTTCGGTAAACTTGCCGTTGCCGTCGTTGCGGTAGAGATCGCTCTTCGTTTTCCCTTTCGATTTCACGAGATCGACGGTGAGTGCGTTCACCAGGTAGATGTCGAGATCGCCGTCGTTGTCGTAGTCGAACAAAGCCACGCCGCCGCTCATCGATTCGACGATGTATTTTTTTTCAGGTGAGGCGACGTGTCTGAAAGTGATGCCTGATTGGGCGGTAATGTCAGTAAACGCGACTTTTATGCGTTGCGCGCCGTTCTGTGGGACGAGCAAAGACAACAAGAGTCCCAGGATCATCAATAAAGCAAACGATTTCACGGAGTTATTTTGGAGTTCGCTCGCGCCTTTTCTTTCAACTGTTTGGAGAGCTCGAGCTGGTTCTCGCCTTCAGCTTTGCGGCCGGCGGCGATGTAGGCGCGGCCGAGCTGGTAGTGAACGTGCGGCTGATCAGGTTTCAGGCGGGCCGCCGTTTCGAGATTCTCAATGCTGCTCTTGACGTCGCCCTTCTGTAACAACGCCTTACCCAACTCGTAACGAGCCTCCGCGAACTCAGGGTGCTCGCGCACAATTTCTCGCATCATCTTGATGCCGCGTTCCGTTTCCTGTTGGGCCAGCACGACGAAAGCCAGGTGAAACCTCGCCTGGAAGTCATTCGGATTCACCGTTAGCTCGAGCTCAAACTCGCGCGCCGCATCCGGAAATTTCCCTGCTTTGAGATGAATCAAACCGGTGTAGAAATGCGCCAGCCGCACCTTGTCGTCGAGCGCAAGCGCCGCACGCAGTTCTGCGAGCGCTTTTTCGACTTCGCCACGTTCGTAATGCGCCTGGCTCAACAAAATATGAAGTTGCGGGCTATTGCCGCCGACAGTCACCATTTGTTCGATGACGCGATTTGCAGCCTCGAGCTTTCCGTCTTTCAACAACGAGAGCGCCAGCGGATAGTACAGCGCCGCATCCTGCGACTTTACGGCCACTACGTCGGTTAACAATGTCGAAGCCTTCGCGTAGTCGTTGGTCATGAAATAACTGAGTCCCAACAACTGCTTGATGGCGATGTTCGAGGGATCAATCTTGAGCTCGTTTTCGAGCGCCGGGATCGCCTCTTTGTACGATTCAGACTTGTAGTACGCGAGTCCGAGGTTGTAATTGAGGCCTTCCTGGTTTGGATTCCATTTCGCGGCGAGCGCAAACTGCGCCGACGCTTCACGAAAGTCCTGTTGCTCGGCACGCAACAAACCGATGCTGTTATGGCCTGCCGCAACCACCTTCGAGTAATACGTCTCTTCTGCTTTGAGTTTTTCCGACTTCTGCGGATCGAGAGGCGCCGGCTCCGCAATCACGCCTTCCGCTTTGACTAAGTCTTTCCCTGAATGATCCGGCGCCGGCGCGCTGCCACTCAGAAAAGCCCCCACTCTCTTTTCGTCGAGCTTAAAACCCTTCGCCTTGAGGTCCGCGGAAAGCTGCAACTCTTTTTGTCCCTCAGCAGTGCGGCCGATTTTCAATAACGATTGGCCCAGGCGGAAATGTGCTGTCGTCACCTGATAGTCGTTGTGCGTTAGCGCGGGATTGAGGGCGATAGTTTTCTGCAGCACTGCGACTGCATCCGCATGCCTGCCCGCGCCCTGGTATGCCTGGCCCAGATGAAAATAAGGATCGGGATTATTCGGCTGCTTACTCACGGCTTTTTCAAGCAACGCGATCGCGGGCTCGAATTTCCGCTCCATGATGTAGAGAATGCCGAGATAGAAGTTGGCGAAATACTCTTCCGGATTCGCAGCCAGCTCAATCTTGAACTCCTCGACTGCGTCGTTAATTCGTGCCGCCCCGTCTTTATACAAGTAGGTCAATCCGAGATAGTAGTGAACGCGCGGGAATTTCGGATCGAGATCGATCGCTTTTTTGAATTCTTCGATCGACTCCGGTAGAAAACCGGTCTCGCGATAAGCGCGCCCGATCAGAACGCGCAACGCCGGACGATCACCAAGCCGCTCGACCATGCGTCCGTAGAGTTGTTTCGCCTGAGTAATGTCCTTTCGTTTCAGGTAACTGAGGCCGAGCGTGTACTCGGCGTCGTAGTCGTTGGGAGTGAGCCGCAACGTTTCCTGAAGCTCGCCGGAGGATTTCTCAAACTCACCCAGCATGAAGTAAGTCTTGCCGAGCATGTGATGCGCCATCGCGTTCTTTGCATCCGCGGCAATCACGCGCTGCAATGGCTGAATACCTTTTGCATACTCGCCGGCATGAAAGTAGGCAATCGCAAGCTCCACCAACCCGCCGGTCGCATTAGGGCGCATCGCGCGTGCCGACTCGAACGCGCTGACCGACGCCTGATAATTATTCTGGGCCGTGTAAACTTTGCCGAGCCGCTCGTACGCTTCACCGAGTATGATTTTGAACTCGGCTTCGGCAGCTGCGTAATTGCCCGCGCGATGATAAGAGTTAGCGGCTTCGTAGTGTTTGCGAAAGAGATCGGCCTGCGGCGGAATCAGAAAGAGAGACAGCAGTAAAGGGAGAGAGGCCAAGCGCAGGCACATCATTTACCTTAACCCCGAACCGACCTGGATTTGTTGATTCGAAAAACATCCACAGATTACGCAGATTTGAAATTCATCTGCGTAATCTGTGGATGGTCTGTTAAAACTTTGGGGAGTATATCAGAAGGTGAATTTGATCCCGAGTTGGATCTCACGTGACGCCTGCGCGTTATTGAGCCTGCCGAACGTAGAGTTTCGTATATCGAGATCAAACCCAACAAAGTTGGCATGGTTCAAGACGTTGAAGAATTCGGCACGGAACTGGATCCCGTAACGCTCCTTGAAACGCCAGTTCTTGGCCAATGAAAAATCGATGTTGGTGATCGGTTTTCCTCGCACAGAGCCTTTACCTAGCGTGCCGAGCTGGCCGGGCGCCGGTCGGGCGAAAGCCGCGGGATTCAGGTGCTGCGTGGCATCGCCTGTATTCAGATAAAGCGGCGCGCCGGTGTAGTTCGGACGCTGCCCGACGGCACTCGCGGTTCCGATCGTATTGAAGCCGGTGGTGACATCAATCGGAGTGGCGCCAAAATACGATCCAATTGCATTCAACTGCCAATCACCTAGAACAAGCTCAGCCGCTCGACCCCAATTCTGGAACGACGGCAAGACGTAAACCACATTGCCTACAAAGGTGTGCCTGCGGTCGAGATCCGCGTCGCCCTTATCGGCAGCAAAGTTGAACGGATCGCTGGTGGTATTAGTAAACGACGTTAGCGCCACATCGGAGATAGCATGTCCCCAGGTGTACGCGGCCTGGAATGCCAGGCGATTGCTGAAGCGTCGATTGAGCCACAACTGCATCGCATGGTAACTGGAATTGCCGTTTGATTCGTCAGTGTTGACATCTCCGATGCCTCTAAGCAGCCGGTTATCACGAGTCAACTGACCCGCATCAGGAACCACCGGATTTGGAAGGTTCTCAGTTCCGGCAAGCGGTATGCCCGCGTTGGCTCGCGCGATCTGCAACCGGGCGGACCGATTGGTGCCATCGCACGCTGAGCCTACACAAGCTTTACCCGGAGCAACGTCATTACGGTTCACATTGCGTCGCCAGATGTGCAGGCCGTGATTGCCGATGTAAGAAGCTTCAAGGACAGTATCCTTGAAGAGCTGATGCGAAACGGTCAGGTTCCACTGGTAGCTCTCAGGTGGCCTGAAGTTTGGATCTACGGCAGCGAAGTTGGCATTCGCGGCTACGCCCGCCACGTTGGTACGCAGCCCCGGGTTGATCGTGTCGAGACTGCGACAGGTCGGACAGTTAGCGAGGGTTGTGCCTACGCCATTCCAACCTGAACCCGCCGTGACGGCGGTGGTCCAGGGTGGGTTACCAGTAAGACGAAGGAGATCTTCGATCACGTTCGAACGGCTCGTATAACGGCCGAATCCCGCTCTAATCGCGGTTTGGCCGGTGCCGAAGACGTCCCACGCGAGGCCAACACGCGGCTGCCACCCGGCCTTGTAGGTACGAACCAGCGATCGACTGAACCCCAGTTGCTCGCCTTCGTCAGCGGTGACCAGACCGCTATTGAAGTCGGTCCCGTTGTAGAGACTTGGGATGAAGTTCGAAATGCGGTTTTCTGCTTCCCACGCTGGTGTAAATACTGAGTAACGCAAGCCGTAAGTAAGCGTTACCCGCGGATGCAACTTCCACGTATCGTTTGCATAGAATTCGAAGTCGCGCCAACGTCCATCAGCAACGTCGGTTTTTTCGATCTCCGCGTAATTAACCAGCACCGTATCCCTGAGCAGTAAGTCGGCGATACAGTTACCAGTTTGCAAACCGCATCCCTGGATAGTGGCCTGCTGGTTCCCGCCGCCGCCACCGACGCTGGGTTCGTCTTTGAAGTTGTGACTGAAGAGACCACCGAACTTCAGATCGTGTGAGCCCTTCACGAGTGAGAAATCGTCTTTCCAGATATACAGGTCTTCGCGATTGGCCCAGGGCGCCTGGTGCCAGATGTTTGCGTAACCATCAACGCCCCAGAACAGAGACGGAATGGAGCCGCCAATGTCATCAGGGTTTTTCGGAAACACAGTTGGAATGGCCGCGGCGATCTCATCCTGGAGTGCCTGGCTCTCGGGCGAGGTAGTAATGATGATGTCGTTACCGGCGATCGAAAACTGAAATTCGTTGACCGCTTTCGACGTAATAGTATTCGTCAGCTTAACTGCAAAGCTGTGGCTGGGCTGGCTCCAATCGGACTTAATAGTCGGATATGGAGCGTCTCCCCAGAAGTTACCGGATGCGCCTTTGTGGTCCCAGTACTCGTTGATGTAACGAACCATCAGATTCATCCTGTCTGTGATGGTTATGTCGCCGCGGATGAGATCCTGACGAGTGTTGATCGGCTGAAGCTCAGACGTTGCCCAGTCACCAGTTCCGGGGCCGGTTGGATCTGGGAAAAGCTTCATTAGGGCAAGTCCCGCCGGGCTCAGTTGTGCTGTGGGAATGCGATTCCCGGGAAACGGATCACATACCTCTACTGTGCGATTCGGATCGGACGGCGTTGGCGCCGGCACTTGCCGGCAACTACCCGGAATGTGCGGCAGGGCCGACGTTAGTGGGCCACTGAAATTACCTGTCTTCTCAGCAGCCGTCGGGACCTTAGCGGAAAGCACCTGGCCGCGTTTTTCTCGGCGCCATTCTTCCGACCAGAAGAAGAAAATTCTGTTCTTCACTATCGGACCGCTGAAGTTGCCGCCGAAATTGTTGTATTCCAACTGCGGCTTCGGCTGACCGGCGCGGTTCAGGAAGAAGTTGTTGGCGTTGAGAGAATCGTTTCGGAAAAACTCAAACAAACCACCGTGAAACTCATTGCTGCCGCCTTTGGTGATCAGGTTGACCACCGCGCCTTGTGCCTGTCCAAACTCTGCGCTGAAGCTGTTGCGCTCGACGCGAAACTCCTGAATCGAATCGATCGATGGAAACACGAGCAACGTGCGGTTCGAACCGACGTCCATGTTGTTGACGCCGTCTACCGTCCACAGATTCGAGTTTGATTGGTTGCCGTTGACTGACATGTCAACGCCGGAGTTGAGTCCCGTTCCGCGAGTCGCAAACGCGCCCCCCGCGCCTGCCTGCGTCACTGGAGAAACACCGGGAACCATCAGCGCGAGTTGCGCATAGTTGCGACCATTCAACGGCAACTCTGTCACCTGCTTCTCAGAAATCAAACTGCTGACTTCGCCGCTGCGCAGTTCGACGGGAGCCGCCTCGCTGGTGACGGTAACTGTTTCCGTCACCTGGCCCACCTGTAGATCGAGGTTCACCGTTTTGTTTTCGTTGACGTGAAGCTCGACTCCGGTGGTGACTGTTTTCTTGAATCCCGAGGGAGCGGTGCTGACGGTGTAAGTACCGGCCGGCAAACTGGTGGCGTTGTAGAAGCCGTCGTCAGTTGCGGAGACCGTGCGCGACACGCCGGTCTTCTCGTCCGTAATCGTGACTTCCACTTTGGGCACTGCGGCGCCTTGCGGGTCTCTCACCGTTCCGGTGATGCTTCCCGTGGTGCTCGACTGGGCGTACACGCCGACAAGTAATCCTGTACTCAGCAGGAGTAACGACGCTCGCACCCAAGACCTGATCGACATACAACACCTCCTCAGTGTTTCCGTACCGAAATCAAGAACCTATTAAGTTGCCGCGAACCCTTTTGAGAGTAAATCCTATGCTAAGTTGTTCTGAGTTAACTTTGTTGCAGTGGTTGTCAAAAGCATTTAATACCAATCCCATTTCTTGTCAAGGATTTTTTATTTTTAATTGTGAACGTCGCGCTGGAACCCTTATTTTACTAGGGCTTTGTTCACGCCCCCGGCAAAAGGTCTACAAGACTTTGTTTTTAGACTCTACAAAAGTGGGCAAAATTAATTGACTGGGACTGAGGCAAACTTACTTGCCAGGACCAGGCTCAGAGCCCCCATCAACGTTGGCTCCGGACCCAGGGTTGAGGCGATGATTCGAGTGGAAGGTAAGCCGCGGCATATCGTGGCTTCGACGGTTTTTTGAATGTCAGTGGAGATTACGGGCCACGCACGAACGATCGGGCCGCCGACAATCACGGCCTGAGGCGCGAGGCCGCGAATCAGGTTCGCGATGCCGATGCCGAGATAGTGACCAGTTTCTTTGAGTGCGGTGCGGGCGGCGCCATCGCTGCGCAATGCCATGTCGATCAAGTCGCCGAAGCTGATCATGGATTTGCCATTCCGGCCGCTCGACAGGTTCTTGAAGCGCGCCAGCGCCGAACGTTCCGAAGCAAAGGCTTCCCAACACTCACGACTACCAGACGCGCACGCGACCGGTGCGCCCTGTCCGATCGTCATGTGACCAAACTCACCCGCGGCGCCATTCTCTCCGCGATACACCTGACCGTCGAAAACTATCCCGGTGCCGACACCGGTCTCCACCAGCACGAGAATGAAGTCACGCACTTCCCTGATCTCGGGACGGCCGAACCACAACTCAGCCTGGGCAGCGGCGTTCGCGTCGTTGTCCATCGTGACGGGCAATCCGGTTGCTTCACTTATCTCACTCGCGAGCGGCAGATCGCGCCAGTTGAACGTGGGAATGAACAGTTCTTTGCCTTCAGGATCGACGAGGCCTGGAAGACTGACGCCAATGCCTTCGATGGTGCCGTTGTTTCTTCTGATGAATCTTTGCGCGCAGTCGATGATCTCTTTCGTGGTCTTAGCGGAGCTGGGATTAGTTTCAAATTGTTCCTGATCCAAAACTCGACCGGCGAGATCGCTGGTGGCGACGATCGTGCGTGTGGTGCCAAGATCTACGCCAATCGCAACTGCATCCGCGGTGCGAAGTGACAGCAGCACCGGAGGTCGACCGCCGGTTGACTCGCCACTTACTTCCTCGATCAATCCGTCCACGCGAAGCTGTTCGACAATCAGTGAAACTGTCGAACGTTGCAGCGCTGTTTCGTGTGCGATTTCGGCGCGCGAGATGGGTCCTCGCTCACGAACGTAGTTCAAAACGATCTGGCGATTGATATTGCGGATCGTGTTTGAACGAGCCACATTTGCTCTCTTTAGGTCGATTCGTCGCATATCGCAAGCCGCCGGGCCGTCACCTTGGAGGGAAAGAAGTTAGTAGCAGCAGGGCAGAATTCAAACAGGAAATCGATAAGAATAATTAGTACATAGCTGACAATCCGTCAACACCCATTGTAGATTAGTCGCAAAAAGGCATAAAAAACACAAATCGTGCGTTATACTGCCGCCACACAAAGTGGGAGGTCTGCATATGAGTAAATACGTATTAATCGCACTTCCCCTCATTCTCTTTTCCGCACTTACTGTGTTCGCACAAAGCGGCCCTCCACCTACGACTAATCGAGTCAACACCGAACGCCTGCGCCAGCAGGACATGAGTCGCCGCGAATACGAGTTGAGGACGTTCGGTAGAGAGCCCGGCGCACCGAAGGATCGACGACAAGTTGAAGCATTGATGGCTCAAACGGAAGAAGACTTCAATCGCATCATGACTCTTCACAATGAGATCGCGCGCGCGCTCAGCTCAAAAAACGAACTCAACTACCAGTTCGTTTCCGACGCGACTGCCGAGATCAAAAAGCGAGCGAGCCGAGTGCAACATTCGCTTGCGTTGGATTTGTCTTCCGAAGAAGCACTCGAGCTCGAAAAACAGAAGGACGAACCAATCAAAGATTCTTTGATCAAACTCTGTAATCAGATCAGAAGCTTCGTGACGAATCCATCGATCGAGAATCCGAATACGATCAACGCGGAACAAATGACGAAAGCCAGACGTGATCTGGAAAGCGTGATTCAACTCAGCGGCCGCATTAAGAAAGACGCAGACAAACTGCGCCACTGATAACACGGATAAAAATCCGGATTTTAAATCCGCGTCATCCGCGGCTAAAGACGATCGGTTCCTGACTCGCTACTCCCTTGCCTTCCTGCACTACCACGATCTGATTCGGTTTGATGTTGGGAATTGTTTCCTTCTGATTTCCGGGCCACGTGATCTCGAGTGTCAGCGTGACTCCTTCTTCCGGTTTGCCTAAACCGAACGTCAAAGGCAATTCAGACTGCGAACAGTAACTCGATCCGGTGCGCACCATCTGATACAACGTTCGGCCCTTCGACGTTTTGATGACGACCTTAGCGCCGATGCCGTCGCGGTTTGATCTGGCGCCGACCGTTTTCACGCGTAGCAAGTCGTTCTGATTTGCGTTCTCGTTGCGCAGCAGTCGTGCTGGTCCATTGTTGGTGGTCACGAGCAGATCGAGATCGCCGTCGTTGTCAAAGTCACCGTAAGCCGCACCGCGTCCGACGATCGCGCGATTCAAGGCGCGGCCGAGTTTCGACGTCACTTCTTCAAACTTCTTTTTGCCCTTGTTGCGGAAGAGATGCGGCGCCTGCGCGTACTTGACGGTTGGTTGCACGACGCTGATGTCGTCGGAGACGTGACCGTTCGCGGCGAATATGTCGAGCATGCCGTCGAGGTCGTAGTCGAAGAAGAAACACGCAAACGTGAGCGACTGCGCCGACATCTTTCCGATTCCGGATGCAGGCGCTTCGTCAGTGAACAAGCCCGAACCGTCGTTGTGATACAACGCGATGCTCTCGTTGGTGAAGTTGCCGATGACGACGCTTTGCTTGCCTGAGCCGTCGTAGTCAGCAGCATCGACGCCCATGCCCGCGCGTGCCGTGCCCGATTCGCTGAACGCAACGCCGGCGATCACTGCGTTGTCAGTGAAGGTGCCGTTGCGGTTGTTGCGATAAAGTTTGTTTGGTTCGGTGTCGTTGGCGACGAAGAGATCCATCCAGCCGTCGTCGTCGTAATCGAGCAGTGCGACGCCAAGAGTCTTGCCCGCGGGATCGCTGACGCCGGCGCGCGCGGTGACGTTCTCGAAAGTGCCGTTGCCGCGGTTTTTGTACAACGACGCGCTCTGGCCTTTGTAAGTTTGCGGCGTGCAGTAGGATTTGTTTTTACCGTCGAGAGAGCAGTGTTGATCCGTCGCGACTGACCACTCGACGTAGTTGCCGACATACAGATCGAGCTTGCCGTCGTTATCAAAATCAAACCATGCGGCGCTGGTTGAGAAACCCGGATCGCCGACGCCGGCGCGGGCGGTGACGTCGGCAAACTTTCCGCCACCAAGGTTGCGGAAGAGACGGTTTGGACCAACGCAGGTGATGTAGATGTCCTGATTGCCGTCATTGTCGTAGTCGGCGACGGCGACGCCGAGGCCGTACATCTCAACGCCGAGGCCGACCTGGTGCGTGACGTCAGTGAAGGTGCCGTCTTTGTTGTTGTGATAGAGAGCGGGGAATGATTTGCGTTTCTTGTTCTCGGGCCAGTCCATCGAGTTGACCAGCAGGATGTCCTGCCAGCCGTCGTTGTCGTAGTCGAGAAAGGCGGCGCCGGCGCCGATCGTTTCCGGGAGATATTTTTTACCGAAGGCGCCGCTGTTGTGTTTGAAGCGGATGCCGGCTTCGGTGGAGACGTCGGTGTATTCGATCGGCCCTGATGGGCGTGGTGGCGTGGGGCTCGGCGACGGAGACGCGACAGCTACTTGCTCGCCGGAGGTGTTCGCCGCTGGTGCGTTCTGCGCGGCTTGTTTGCATCCTGAAAAGAAAATCAGAAGCAAGACACAGCACAAAGATAGCTTAACAACTGAAAAATAGAACAAGTCAGGAAGAGGGGCTTGCCCCCGCTCTACCAATCCTCGAACAGCGGGGGCAAGCCCCTCTTCCTGACTTGTTCTCTTCTTAGTTGTTCTATCCAATTTGCTTAGTTGTTCTATCCAACTTTCTTAGTTGTTCTATCCAGTTTTCTCTTCGCTGCTCTATCCAATTTGCTTAGTTGTTCTGTGCAATTTGCTTGGTTGTTCTATGCAATTTTGTGCTTCGATTCCAACCAGATCTCGATCAGCATCGCTGTTGGACCAACGAGGAATAGCGCGTAGAGCGGAGCGTAGACCACGTGATTGAGGCGCAGGAGCATCTCCACGAACGCCACTAAAAACACCACGATGCACTGCCACTTCACCGACTTCACCGTCGTCTTCGGATCCGTAATCATGAAGAACACAAACAACTGGTA
Organism: Pyrinomonadaceae bacterium; assembly: GCA_036379695.1. Lineage (GTDB taxonomy): Bacteria > Acidobacteriota > Blastocatellia > Pyrinomonadales > Pyrinomonadaceae > PSRF01. The sequence continues at coordinate 13,883 of DASVGE010000015.1, forward strand.
CATCGGTCCGGTGATCGGAGAAATCTCCGATCGCCATGGGTCACCCGTAATCCAACTGCGCAGAAACGCAAACGCAAAAAACGACAGCACGTACGTCAGGCTGATGTGAATCCGTTTCGCACGCCAGACAATCACCGACCCAAGTATCCAGATAACCAGCAACGGCCAGAGGAAGTTGCCCCACTGAATCGTCAGCGCCGCCACCGTCTCCGGCGCCAGAAACAGCAACACACAAATTCCGAAGTTCGACGGATTCCAGAGGTGCCGGCCCTTCACGCGCAGCACGTACTTCGACATGATCGAGATCACGCTGCACAACGCGTACGGCCAGAACGCAGGCGAGCGAACCAAAATCCCCACACTGATTCCGGAGATATACGCGCTCGCTAAATTGATCCACTTGCCGAAAAAGATGCGACCCAGCACCAGCTCAGTCACGAGCGCCGCAATGATCGCGAGCGCCGTCCGCTCGTAACTTTCGAGAATGCCGTACGCAAAGTGGCCCACCACCAGGATCGTGGTGATAAAGATCGGCGGCAGGTAACGGTTACTAAACGAGAGCTTGCTGGATGCCGCCACCGGAAGATCTGCAGCATCAACACGTTCGACAGCCGTTTGGCTCATGCTGACTCCTTGATCTTGTAGACTTGCCCGGCGGCGGGTTTTTGAATCATTTGTACATTTCCTGACGGCCAGCGAATCTCAGCCCTGTCGATTTGCGGGTCCTTGCCGAGACCGAAATGTAACCGCCGCTGGTTCTGCGAACAAAAGCCGCTGCCACCCGAAACCTGTTGCACTTGCTGGCGCCCGTTCCAGAACAAACGCACTTCCGCGCCGATCGCGCTGCGATTACTCTGCGCGCCTTCGAGCTCAAAACCGATCCACTTGTTCTCGGGCGCGACGTTGTTCTTGTAAACGAGCAACGGTCCTTTTTGATTTGCAACTACGACGTCGAGCACGCCACGATTCCAGAGATCTACGAGCGCCACGGCGCGCCCGTCAAAGACATCACTCGCTCCAACCGCCTGCGCCACATTTACAAACTTACCCGCGCCGTCGTTCAGCCAAACTTTTTTCTGCTGGTAACCGGACAAGCTGCGACCGTCCATAGCCGGCCAGTGTGCGGCGTCGGAAATGATCGTTGAGTTACCGCCGGCGATCTTCGAGAAGTCGTACCAGTAGTTCTGGTTGCGATCGAGCGAGACGTATCCATTGACGAGATAGAGATCTAACGTGCCGTCGTTGTTGAGATCTCCAAACTGCGCACCAAAACTCCAGCCGCCGATCTCGACGTCCATCGCGCGCGCCATGTTGTCAAACTTCACAGTGTCGCCGTTGGTTCCTTCGCGCGGCACCCAAAGGTTGTTGCCCTGGATCAGGATGCCTTCTTCAGAAATGTTGGAAACGTAGATCGCGTAGCGGCCCTGGTTGAGAACATCTCCGACCGACGCGTTCATGCCGCTCTTGGGCGAGAAACCGACGCCCGTCTGCTTGCCGACTTCGCGAAACTGTTTGCCCTCGTTGAAGTAGAGTTCGGAGATGCCGTAGTCGTTCGCGATGAAAAGATCCTGGCTCCCCCTGCCGCTCAGATCCGCGACGATTGCGGCCAGCGCCCAGCGCCTGGTATCGATCCCGACCCTCTGACTGATTTCTTCAAACGCTCCGTCGCCGAGATTTCGGAAGAGATACTTGCGCCCGCCGTTCTGCGCGTACTCGAAACTCTCGGGCATCATCTTCGTGTTCTTCAGATGCCAGAGATCCACGTCTTCCGCGTAGTAGCCACCGAGAAACAGATCCAGACGTCCATCGCGATCGTAGTCGAACCACACGGCGGTGTTCGCGTTGACCCACGGCGGCAATCCTGCCTTGTCACTCACGCGCGAAAACTTTTGCCCCGCATCGTTGTGAAAGAGCTCGGGCTTGCCCCACTTGTAAAGGAAGAGATCTTCGTAACCGTCGTTATCGTAGTCACCCCAAACCGAACCCATCGAAACTCCGGTGCCGTTCTGATTGAGATCTGCTAACCCGACTTCCGCCGCGACATCGGTAAACGAGCCGTTCTGGTTGTTTTTGAAAAGCGAGTTCTTACTTCCCTCACCGCTGTTGGTGACGTAGAGATCCGGCCAGCCGTCGCGATTGAAATCGACCACCGAGACCGCCGCACCCATCGAAGCGACTTGCGGCATGATGTGATCGAGACGACGGTCGAGCGTCGGCGCCTGGTGTGTGAAGTTGACTTCAGAGGCCTTCGCCACTTCCTGAAGATAAAACCCATAACGCGCCAACGCACCCTTGGGATCAGCAACAGACACTTCGCGATCCTTCGCGAGCCGCTTCAGCACGAGGGGCGTGGCAATCAGAGCAACAAAACAGATCAGCAGGATAATTCTAGCCGTCTTACCGCGAATCATTTTCTGGTTCGAGACCTCAATACGTTTCTAAACACATCGGGGGCGACATAGCGCGTGTGGTAGTTTCGCCAGTCATCCGGAAATTTTTTGTAGGCGACTTCGTCTTCGAGCTTGCCGGGCCGCGTCTCGTATTCGTCCTGGGCATGATGCGGCAACGGCAGCACTGTGCGCGAGTGGGTCGAATTATAGTCGCCATCCTTAATCCAGCCATCACCCATAAGTATGAAATCACGTACCCAGCCCGCGGGTGGCGGTGGCAGTTCAGGGAAACGCAGCGACATCTCATCGCCCGAGGCGACGATCACATAGCGGTCATCAATCGCCTGTAAAAGTTCCCCGACTTCACCGTGCCGCGTGTAATAGCCCTCCAGATCGCGCCAGACCTGTTTGGACGACATAAGTTTATTGTAGTCAGGAATTTCCGGGGCGCCGGCATCGGGTCTATTAATGACTGAATAGCCCCGATAATGAAGGTCAACCGCCGAAGGCGACAAGCGTACCATCTTCACCTGTGCATCGGGTAATCCGACCGCCCATTCGAGATGATCCCAGTAAATTTCGAGGTTCGTCCGAATGCGGACTCGCCGCGGTGTGCCGGGCCGGAAAATGTCCGTCAGATTAAAGAGAACCGTCTTCTTTCGCCCGGCAGGAAAACCGAGATTTGACTGAGCCGCTGTCCAGCCGCCCTTTCCGTCCGGCACTTCCACGCTCATGCTTTTCGCGCGCCAGCGATTGCCTTGCGTGATGGCGACGTTGACTGACGATTCGGTGTCGTGAATCGAGCCGTGTGCGATCAGGTAAAGCGGTCCGGTGGTTGGTACGTCGTCACCGAGATCGACTTCGACGTAGTGATCGCGCGTGAGACCCTGATACTGACCACGCCCGAAGGTATCGAGCGCTTTGCCGTCGCGCGCGCTTACGAAACTGGTAACGTCCTGGCCGTTGTCGTCGATCGCCTGCTTGATCGGTTTTGGTGTGGCGACAGTTGTGAATCCGAGTTTTGCAGGTGGCACTACAAAGCGTTCGTCGACGAAGATCTCCGTGCCTTCCGGATGATCTACGGGCATGAGCGCGATGTAGTCGTAGTAATAGACTTCCCAGAGTTCGGCGGTGACGCGAATGTCGTAGTAGCCGTCATGTGGAACGAGTTGGTCTCTTCTGATCTTGTACCACTCGCCGGTGGCTGCGATCTTTGCCGAGCCGAGCGTGTTGATGCGCAAGCCGATGGCTGAGCCCCACGGCACCGCATCTTTTACAAACTCCATCTCTTTTCCGTTGTACGCAAAGAGAAACGGGCACGACGCTTTCAGGCGTTGCTCGGTTAAGACTTCCTGATCGGCTTTGACTTCAAACTCCGCGCGGACGGTTCCGTTGGGCCAGACAACGCGAATGACATCGGCAGTTGTTTGTTCGCCCAAACCAAAGTGAAGCAACGGTCCTGTTATCGGCTGCTTTTGCACCTGCATGCCGGCGCGGATCTCCATCTCACCGCCTACGCCGAACGGATTGATACGTTGTTCGCCCACGGCGTTGCTGGCGCGCGGACGCACGACCTGCCAGTGATAATTTTTCGTCCCGTGGTTGATTGATTGAATTGGCCGGCCGCCGGCAGAAATACCTACCAGATCCAGACGCCCGTCGTTATTCATATCAGCGATGTCAAAAACCTCGCCGAAGTCACCCTGTAATAAGTTGAACTTGCTGTTCCCGTCGTTTAGCCAAACGAGCGTACAGTCGCGCGCACACCTGATGCTGGACTCAACAGGCAATGACGACATCACGACGAGATCCAGCCCGCCGTTGTTGTCGAGATCTGCGACTTTCAGGTTCGCAGGTCCTGTGACGGTGAAACTCTTTGGATCCGGGCTGCGTGCGATCTCGGTCCGCACCCAATCCACGCCATGGTCTTTGTCAGACAAACGGGCGATGACTCCGTCCGTGTGCAGGACGAGCAAATCCAGTACGCCATCGTTGTCTACATCCATCACGTTGAGAGCGTTTGCATTCGCGGTGGAACCACTTGGCAGCGTGCGTTCGGTAAACTGACCCTGTCGCTCGTTACTGAAAACGCGGAGTGTGTCGGAGCCGTCGACGAGTGCGGCGTCCGGATCGCCGTCTGCATCCAGATCCGCCCAGGCGAAATCCGTAACAGTTGAAACGCCTGCGAACGGTTGGATTTCTAAGAACGTGCCGTCGCCATTGTTTCGCAAAGCCTGAGGGGCGTCTTGTCCGGCTTCGACGATGATATCCAGATCGCCGTCTGCTTCTATGTCTGCGGTCCAGGCCGAGAGGAAATAGCGGTTGAGTGTCGCGGGCGAGAGTTTGGTATCCGCCGTCACATCAATAAAGGCAGAGGGACTGTCCTGACGGAAAAAACGCAATCCGCCGGCGCCCGCCAGCACCAGATCCGTTTTGAAGTCGTAGTTGAAATCAATCGCGAGGATGCCGTCTTTAGTCGGAGCTTTACGGATCGTTCCACTTGGAAATTGAACAGTTGCGCCGCTCGAAAGGCGAATTTCATCAATAGCCGCAGTGGCAATGACGGGAGCGCCGGCGCCGCTCAAAGAGATCGCGCCGATCCAGGCCTGTGGCGATGAACTTGCGGCGCTAATGGGCTCTGGTTTGAACGTGAGACCGGTGTCAGGAACAGCAGTTCTGAACTCGGGCGCTTCCAGTTTGAGAAAGCTTGTGAAGGGCGTTGCTTCTTCGCCGGGCGGTGGTTTGATCGCGCTGAGATTGCGCCTGTATTCGGGGACGCGCATCAACACGTTACGCAGAAAACTCGTGCGCGTGGCGGCAGCGGGAAGATCGCCGCTGTTGGCTGCTGCTTCGACTGCTCGTACCTGTTCGCGCACTTCTTCCGGCCACGCGGATGAACGCGCGACGATTTTGGCTACGGATGATTTGAGCGTTTCGGCGTCGGCGCGCTTGGCGGCAACGCGGCTCAGTTCGATCAAGGCGGCGAGATTGTCGGGCTGTGCTGCCAGGATCTTTTGAATGAGTTGTTGAAATTCTTCGGTTGCTTTTTGATCGCCCTGGCGTTCGACTTCTTCGGCGAGTTTGTAGATCGCGATCAGGTTGGTCTGGTCCAACTCGACTGACTTACGCAGTTCGGCGATCGCTTCGGCGGTGTTGCCGCGACTGCTTTCCAGCAACCCGATGAGATAATGGATCTCGCTGTTGTCAGGCGCGAGATCGCGGGCCTTCCGGAGTCGTTCGGCTGCCTGATCGTAGTTTCGCTGTCGCAGCGCGAGGAGGCCCCAGTTGGCCCAACCAGCAGGTTCGCTGGCCGCCAGTTGGGTAAACTGCGCCAGCTTCGCGTCGGCCTGCACGTCGTGCCCAACCTGAAGGGCGGCGAGGCCGATGTAAAAAGTGCGAACCAGCTCGTTGTATTGCGGTGATGATTTGGTCGGGAGATTGGTCGCTCGGCTACAGGCGCCAAGCGCGCACAAGGCCGCGAGCAGAATGGGGATCGCAATCTTTTTCATAGGTCATATAGGCCCTCTACGTTAGATAGGACCTATAACATTTTCTCCGAATTCTATGTTTGCGCCTTTGCGCGATTGCGGGAAACTCCGCACAATGTAGCACAATGAAATCGAAAATCGGCCTCCTGGTGTGGGCACTATCAGCTTGTGTCCTGTTAAGCGGCACGTCAGCGCAGCTTCAAAACGAACAACCAAAAGCAAACGCCCGCGAAGAGGCGTATCGCGCCAACAACATTGGCGTCGCGTTGCTCGAGCAGTTCAAACACAAAGAAGCGGCGGATGCTTTCCGGCGCGCATTGCAACTCGAACCGAATCTCTCGCTCGCGCGCATCAATCTCGGCATCGCGCTCTTTAATATGCCGGATCTGCCCGCGGCGCAGAAAGAGTTGCAAGCTGCGAGTGTAGCAGCGCCCACCGCGCCACAGCCGCCGTACGTCCTCGGTCTCGCGGCGAAGACGCAGAACAAACCCGAAGAAGCGATCGTCGCCTTTCAAAAGGTGCTGCGTATCGATCCGAACGACGTGGGCGCGAACGTAAACCTCGGACAGCTCTACGCACAACAGCGCAAGTATCCGGAAGCGATTGCGGCGCTGCGCCTCGCGGTGGCCGCGGAACCTTATAATGCGACCGCACTCTACAATCTCGGCACGTCGTTGATGCGTTCCGGCCAGAGAGAAGAAGGCACGAAGGTGATCGCGCAGTTTCAGGAGTTGCGTAACCGCGGCACCGGCACGACTCTCGGTACGAATTATCTCGAACAGGGACGTTACGCCGAAGCGATCGCGTCAACGGGCGCCGAGGCTGACCTGGTTGATAAAGCAACGCCGGAGGTCGTCTTCAAAGATGCGACTGCGACTATGCTGCCGCCCGCCGGTGAATGGCCCGCTGACGCAGACGCCGGCGCTGCTTTGCTCTTTGATTATGATCTTGACGGCGATCTCGATCTGCTGGAAGTGGCAGGAAGTCGGCAGCGACTCGCACGGAACGACAGTGGAAAGTTCACCGACGTCACTGCGCAATCGGGAGCACTTGCGAAGAACGCCGCTGCATCCGGAACCGCCGCAGTTGCAGGCGACTACGACAATGACGGCCGCCCCGATCTCTTCATACTTCGCAAGGGCGCGAGTACGCTCTATCACAACGACGATAAAGGAAGTTTTTCGGACGTAACTGCGGCGGCAAAAATCTCGACGCCTGCGAATCTTTCAACGTCCGCAGCCTTTGTCGATTTCGATCACGATGGCGATCTCGACATTTTGATGGCAGGCGAAGGATACCTGCTGCTGCGAAACAATGGCGACGGCACGTTTAGCGATCAAACCGCGGCCGCAAAACTCGCGGATAAAATATCAGCACGTGCGATCGTGCCGACTGACTTCGACAACCGCCGCGACATCGATCTGCTCGTTGCTTCCACTGAAAAAGTCTCGCTCTGGCGCAACATGCGCGACGGAACCTTTCGCGACGTCGCTGCGGAAGTCGGCATTACGCGCAAAGGTGCAACGAGTGTCGCCGCCGGCGATGTGAACAAAGACGGCTTTACTGATTTCTATTTCGCTGCGCCCGGTGACACCACAGGAGACTTCGCGCTCAGCAACGGCAAAGAGCGTTTCCAGCTCACGCGCACCGAAGGCGGAAGCAATGCGGCGCAGTTCATTGACTACGACAACGATGGCCTGCTCGATCTCGTCTCGAACGCACAAACGCAACTGCGCGTACTGCGTAATACCGGCAACTCGTGGACTGACGTGAGCAGCAAAGCGACAAATGGATTAACTGCAACACTCGGCAAACCGGCGCTGGTACTTCTCTCCGGCGATCTCGACGGCGACGGCGATACGGACATCATCTTCGGCACTCCCGGCGGTGGTTTGAAACTCGCGCGTAACGACGGCGGCAACTCCAACCGCTCCGTGCGCGTGAACCTGGCCGGCAAGGTCAGCAACCGCAGTGGTGTGGGTGCGAAGATCGAAGTGCGGGCCGGCAGCCTCGCGCAGAAACTCGAAACATATTCCGCTGCACCTGCTCCTGCTCCGGCAGACGTGATCTTTGGTCTCGGCAAGCGCACGACTGTCGATGCGGTGCGCGTGTTGTGGCCCGCCGGAATCGTCCAGGCCGAAACAGAGATCGCGAATACGAAGTCGCCTATCACGCTTACCGAACTGGACCGCAAACCATCCTCGTGTCCTTACCTTTACGTTTGGAACGGCGAACGCTTTGTATTCGTCACCGACTTCATGGGCGGCGGTGAGATGGGCCACTTCGATGCGCCGGGTGTTTACAACACGCCCGACCCGGATGAGTACGTGCGCATCAGTGGCGATCTGTTGCGGGAACGCAATGGGCGTTACGAGTTGCGCGTCACAAATGAACTCGAGGAAGCCGTGTTCATGGACCAGTTTCAGTTGGTCGCCGTGTCTCATCCGGACGACACGGAAGTTTATCCAAACGAGGGACTTACGGTGCCGCCGCAGCCGTTCAAGATCTACTCCACGCGCGACGCTCGCACGCCCGTTGCAGCAGTTGACGAGCACGGCCACGACGTTCTTTCGCGCATCAAGCATTTGGACCGCGAGTACCCCGACGATTTTCAACTGCTACCGATTCGCGGCTTTGCGAAGGATCACGAATTGACGTTGACGCTCGGCGGTGAAACTTCATCACGCACACGTTTGTTGCTGACCGGTTGGACCGACTACGCATGGTCGAGCGACAACCTCGCCGCGTCGCAAAGCGGAAAGGCTTTGACACTGCCTGCCCTCCAGGTCAAAGACAAGCAGGGACGCTGGCGCACAGTCATTGAAAACGTCGGCATCCCGGTTGGACGTCCGCAAACAGTCGTCGTAGATCTCACGGGCAAGTTTTTGAGCGACAGCCGTGAGGTGCGCATCGTTACCAACATGCGCATCTACTGGGACCAGATCCTCGTCGACACATCCGGCGGTAACTTCCCTGCGCAATTAACGCGTCTCAATCCAACTGTCGCCGACCTGCGTTGGCGCGGCTTCTCTCTCGAACACTCGCCTGACGGCCGGCAACCGTTGAGTTACGACTACAAGAACGTTTCGTTCACTTCGCCGTGGAAAGTGATGACCGGTCGCTACACGCGCGAAGGCGACGTGCGTGAGTTGTTGCAGTCCTCGGACGACATGTTTGTGATTTCACGGCCGGGGGATGAGTTGATCTTATCGTTCGCGGCGGAGAAGTTGCCGCCGTTGCCGAAAGGCTGGAAGCGAACGTTCCTGCTTTATGCGGATGGCTTCAGCAAGGAGATGGATATTAACTCGGCCAGCCCGGATCAGGTTGGACCACTGCCGTTCCACGGGATGAGCAGGTATCCATACTCGTGGCCGGAACGATATCCGTTGACTGAGAAACGTAGAAGATATCTCGAGACATACAATACCCGGATCGTTACGTCACCGGTGGAAAGGTTTTTCGCCACGGATTACACGGATTTAAAAAGATGGATTTCATCAGATACTCAGTAGCTGCGTGCCAGACGGATCTTGCGAATCCAATTGATCGCCGCGGGATGCGAGCGAACACGGATCGCATGCTGTCGATGATCGATTCGGCAGTCGCGGGTGCGGCGCCGTTTCTGCCCGTGAGGCTGGTCGTGTTTCCGGAGTTTGCGCACGCGGCGCCCGTCTTCCCGACTGCGGCGGAATTGATTGAGAAGCTTGCGATCCAGATCCCGAACGAACACACCGAACGTCTGCAACAAAAAGCAAAGGAATACGACATCTACATTCAGAGCGGGACGATGCTCGAGATCGATCCGAAGTGGCCGGGACACGTCTTCAACACTACGTGCCTGATCGGTCCGCAAGGCGTGCTCTACAAGTATCGCAAGGTGAACACGTGGATCCCGTACGAAGTCCACACCAGCCCGCACGATCTGCCCGGTTATGACGAGCCGCTATTTCCCGTCGCCGACACGCCCATCGGCCGCATCGGTTGCGCGATCTGTTACGACTGGTTGTTTCCGGAAGCGATGAGACAGTTGGCGGCAAACGGCGCTGAGGTGTTGATACGCGTATCTGCTTACATGGACCCGTGGGGCGCAACTGAGCCGATGGCGTGGTGGACGGTGGTGAATCGTTGTCGCGCACTGGAGAACATCGCTTACGTGGTGGCGACGAACCAGGGCGCGAGTCTCAAACACTATCCCCCTTACTCGTGGCCCGGCGGTAGTCAGGTAGTCGATTTTGACGGGCGCTTGCTGGCGGAAGCATCACCTGGGCCAGGCGAACGAATCGTAGTAGCGCCAGTGGATATCTCCGCGTTGCGACATGAAAGAGCTACGCGTCGCGGTCATCACATGCTCGCCCACCTGCGAACCGAAGCGTATCCCGTCTATCAAAAGCACCAGTACCCTCCAGAGCACACAACGGAGTTGAGCTACGAGAAAAACAATCTCTTGATCGACGAAGCCAAACGAAGACTATCCACAGATTACACAGATTGATTTATAAAATCTGCGTAATCTGTGGATTAGACCTTGAGGAAGATCTTGCGGCTATAGAGAATCCACATCAGCACCAGGCAAACCAGGACGAAGGTAATCGCAAAAGCGAGCGAGGCGTTAACAGGTGAAGCCCACGAGGAAAACACGTCGTTGTAAAGCCACGATCCGAGTGTCCCTGGTCCCACTTTGATCATACCGAGCAGTTCTGCCATCAAGTCAGCGACGACATACAGCGCAATCGCGTTTAGTCCAAAAACCTCGAAGGGTTTTGCCCAGCGACGATAACCCTTGATGTCGATGATCCAGTAACACAGCGCGAGGAACTGCAGCGCCAGCCCGCCCGTGAAAAGCACGTACGAACTGGTCCATAGCGCCTTGTTGATCGGAAAGAACGAGTTCCACGCCCAGCCAATCGCCACGCAAACCGCGCCGGCTACAAACATCCCCGCCGCTTTTTCGATACGCGACTTCTCGGTGCGCAGCCACTGCCCGGTCAGGACGCCAATCATCGTGGTAGCGATCGCAGGGATAGTGCTCAAGAGACCTTCCGGATCGTAAACCTTCGCCTGCGCCCAAACATGCTTTCCGAACACTACGCGATCGATGTACGAAGGCAGGCTTCCTTCTTTCGTTAGATCGCCGGCAGCAAAACCCGGCGCCGGAACGAGCTTCACCAGCAGCCAGTAACCCAACAGCAATCCGATCGTGATCGCGATCTGGGTTCTGACTTTCGTGTTGAGAAAAATGATCGAGGCGAAGAAATAACAGACGGCGATGCGCTGCAACACACCGGGAATGCGCAACTCTGCGAGGCCGAAGTCCGGAAACGCATTTAAGAACAGACCAATCGCGAAGATGATCAGCGTACGTTTGATGATCTTGACGTAGAGGTCGCGCGTGCTGCCGCCGCGTTCAAGTCGATTGCCAAAGGCGAGCGGGATCGCAATGCCTACGATGAACAGGAAAAACGGGAAGACCAGGTCGGTCGGTGTCCAGCCGTGCCATTGTGCGTGTTCGAGCGGCCAGTAGATGTGTTCCCACGAGCCGGGGTTATTGACGAGGATCATCCCGGCGATCGTAATGCCGCGAAATACATCGAGTGAAACCAGCCGGTTTGTATCGGTAGGAACCGTGGATGTTGGCATCGGCGGCGAATTCTGCCACAAAAAGGCACAAAAGTCACAAAAAGCAATTTTTGTTTTTGCGCCTCTGTGCCTTTTGTGCCTTAGCCGCACTTGATCGAGACAGGCGATCTTCATCCCGCCACATAACGCGGTCCGCAGATGAACGCTGATCCACGCAGATCAGAAATACACGATCTTCGTGCGCGCTCTGAAGCTGGTGAAATGGGAGGAGACGGAGGAGACAGTCGAGGCCATTCACGCGCCTGCTTCAGCCAATTTAACTAACCACGAAGGAACAGAGACTCTAAATGATCTTACTTATTCAGAGTCTTTGTGCCTTGGTGTCTTGGTGGTTGATTTCGTTTGCTTTCCTGAGCGCTCGTACTCGGTGATGGCCTGCGCCTCCGCGATGAGCGCCTTACGGAAAGACCCGAGCACCTTCAACAGCAGATCGAGTTTTCGCAAACTCTCACGCCGCGCACGCACCGTGCCCAGGAAGAACTCGAGTTGAATACGTCGACGACAATCAGCGATCGTCAACATGTAATGGCCCCATTTGTACTCACCACCACGACTCGATTCAACTTCCGCGAGAATGTAAGAAGTCGTGCCAGTAGATACCGAGGCGAGAAACATACGTTTGCGAAGTAGAAATTTGTTCATGTGAGGTTATGCCTCTATTGAATTATTAGGCCGAGTGCGTATAATACGTGGGCCTCAACCCCCTGTCAACGATATTAGTTAAATGTCGTCCTCATATAGGATGAGAAAAGAGGAATAGCAATGGACTTGCTCGACCACGTCGCAGCGAAAATCAGAGATCTGCGCGTTAGCTACAACAGTGGTGAAGGTCTATCGCAGGAATCGCTCGCAACTGCTTTGAAAGTTGCGCCAAACACGATTTCGCGATGGGAAACAGGAACCTATCGTCCGAGCCTCAAAGACCTCGAACGAATCTCACGTTTCTTCGGCGTTTCGATGATGTCGTTTCTTCCGGACGAGATGATCGGCGACGATGAAGACGAAAATCTCAAAGCACTCTTGCGTACCGCCAGACAGTTACATCCTGCCGATCTGGAGGAGTTGAGAAAATATGCGGAGTTTCGCAGGGCCCGCGGTATCTACCAGGGAAAGACTCGACCTAAAGCTGGTCGAAAAGGGGGAAAACATAAATGAATACTCAAAGGTACTACGAAGATCTCAAACAGCTCGCGCGCCAGGTGCGCGCCGAGAATGGATTGACCTCACCACGCGTTCTCCCCAACGACCTGATGAGGATTTACGCTAAATATGAAATCACTGTTGATGAATGGCCCTACCGGTTCAGAAACCTGCGCGGCGCATTTATTAACGATCATCTCGGCGCGACGGTGATGGTCGCGAAAGGCCTGCCGCAGGATCCGATGGCCTTCACCATGGCCCACGAGCTGAAACACTTCTTTCGCGATCGCGATCTTGGAATTTCATATTGCGATCTGTCGAATCTGAATAAGAGTATCGAGATCGGCGCTGAGATTTTCGCAGCCGAGTTGCTCTTTCCGGATCGCGATTTCGTGGCGCGCATGAACAGGATGGGCATTCGAACCAATCAGTGTCTGCCCAGGGATCTCATTCAACTAAAACGACAGACCGGAACGACGCTCAGTTACGCCGGTCTCGCCATCAAGGCAGAACGCCTCGGCTTTGCACCGTCTCATTCCTTAACGACGATCAAGACGTGGCGCAAACTCGAGGCACTGTACAGTCCACCGCTGATACGACCACCCGGCCGGCGCAACGTGCCAGTGCAGGTGCGATAATCGTGCGTGTGCTGGATGCCTTGCCCCAAAAGTCAGAATCACTGTTGGGTCGGGTCAGTACCACCTCGCAGTAGCGGATGACTTATCTTCGCTTGGCGGTGGGTCTCCCTGCGGGGGTGCCCCTGGTTGCGAGCGGACGAAAGATGGGAGTTAGCTGGCCGCGGACTTTGGCTTGTTTAAAGGGAACTGGAGTCGCGGGTGGCGCCGACGATTCCGCGTGCGAGATCAGGCGCAGCGTGTCTCCTCTACGCTGCGCGTGACAACAGTAGAACCTGCCCCTGTACTCGATCAGGTAAATAGGACGCTCAAACTCCGGCCACGTCCCCTCGGCAACCGTTCGTACTTTTGGATCCAACTGAAGCAGGCTGCCCGGTGGCAACAACGGCCACATCATGCGATCCGATAATCCGATCAGCACTAACGGACCGCGATCCCAATCCACATCGAGCATCAGAAGCAGAGGAACATCCGACCAGACGCTCAGGATGCGTCTCATCGCACTTGCCGGATCCTGCAAAACGGTAGTGAGTTCCCGTCTATCCATAATTCATTACTGAAGAGGTCTTCTATGCCAACGTTAGCGCAACTGCATCTCGCAGCGCAGCGAGGTCGCATATTTTTCCGAGATCCTGAACTGGCCCGCAAAACTTCGTTGAAGAATAGGTGGTTGCGCACGTCATTCGCTGTACAACGTCACGGAAGTTGTCCCGAATATCGGAATATTGACATCTCTCCTGTGCGGAGGTAGCATCCGCGGCATCTCTCAGCTTCAGAGTGCTGCCACGTAGTTTTAAGAGGGTCGACATCATTCTGCATCTGAGCCCCGCAGTAAGCATTCAGAATCATTGAAACATTTTGCACTGAACGATTTAGTTCGTAGTTCGCGTTTCAAACGGATGGGCGAGTAATTTGAGTGCGCCTCTGCATTCTAACATGTCCAGGCCGGTAAATAAGTGGAGGACAGAAGTATGACGTGTTTGCGGTGATTTTGATCCACGGCAGCGCCGCCTCACTCTGGCTGTCTGCAAT
>DASVGE010000016.1:0-42654 GCA_036379695.1 Pyrinomonadaceae bacterium
AAGCGGTGCCAAGGCACCGCACTCCAAGGAGGCGCTCGTTTCCGCTACAATGCCAGCCCAATGCGCACGATCTTCATCAACGAGTTTGGCCGCCTCCGGAGTGGTTGGCGTGTAGTGCTCTACATCTTCCTTGTTACCGCGATCAGTTTCGTGCTGACGATGGTGCTACGCGCCTTATACCTATTTGTAACAGCAAGTGGAGTCGCAGTACCGCAACGCGCCTACCTTTGGGACATGCTTTACCGTGTCTCACTGTTAGTCACGGCGCTGGTTGCCGGATACGTGTGCGCGCGCGTGTTGGAAGCACTACCCTGGCGCTCTCTCGGCCTCACGTTGCACAACGGCTGGTTACGAGATCTGATTGTCGGTTCCGCCATCGGCTTTGCTGCGATAGTCGCCGGAGTGGCGGTCGCGATGCTCGGGGGCGGTCTTCGCTTTTCGCTTAGCGACGACGGATTGGCAGGAGTAGCCCGGTCGATGCTTGGCTCGGCGGTATTGCTGCTCGTCGCAGCACTCGCCGAAGAGGCGTTGTTCAGAGGTTATGGATTGCAGACCTTAGCACGCGCTCGGCTCGCATCGCTCGGTGTGCTGTTGACGTGCGCGCTGTTTGGTTTCATTCATCTCTCGAACCCGAATGTGGTGCCCGGATTTACGTTTGTAAACACAGCGCTGGCCGGAGTCTGGCTGGGAGTGGCGTACCTGCGCACGCGCAGCCTCTGGTTTCCGCTTGGCGTTCACTGGGGCTGGAACTGGGCGCTCGGCTGGTTCTTTGGATTACCCATCAGCGGCGCCAGGATCGTTTCGCATCCACTCATCGAAGCCAATGATACCGGGCCGTTTTGGTTGACCGGCGGCAGTTACGGCATCGAAGGCGGACTCGCCGGCACGATCGCGATGTTACTGTTCACCATATTTACCTGGCGCACTTCATTGGTCTCGGCCACGCCGGAACTGCTAAAGCTGACTTCGGAAGAAAATCCGGCAATCGCATCCACAGAGCCATCCACAGATTATGCAGATTCAGTAAATTAATCTGTGTAATCTGCGGATGGGTTTCGCGTTGTTAACAGTCTCTACCCCTCTCCCGTCTTAATCCGTGTTCGCAATGTACGTAACAGCCGACATGCTTCTAATGGAGCAACCGCAGGAAACGGCGGTAGAAGTGACGCTGGTCAGAGCAGTTCTGGATGGTGACCGGGATGGATTCGCACGTCTTTACGATCTTTACGCGCCACTCGTACACGGCATTCTGCTGGCCCGCGTGCCTCGGGCGGAGGTGGACGACCTCGTACAGGACATTTTTCTGCACGCTTTCAAAAAGCTGCACACGTTGCGTGATGCAGCGGCGTTTGGGCCATGGATCGCGATGATCGCGCGTAACCGGGCGGTGGATTTTCACCGGCGCTCGAAAGAAACCGTGGAAATCAACGATGACTTGCGCGGCAGCGATACACACGATTCGAAAGCCGCAGAGATCCTGGAACTGATACGCAGCCTGCCTGAGGCTTACCGCGAAACATTGGTCCTGCGCCTGGTCGAAGGAATGACCGGACCCGAAATCGCGTCGCGCACGGGACTCACGGCGGCGTCAGTACGAGTCAACCTGCACCGCGGTATGAAGCTGCTGCGCGAACGGCTCGGATTTATGGAGGGCTTATGAAAGAAGACTATTTGTGGGACAAGACTGGTGAGCCCGATCCGGAGATACAGCAACTGGAAGAGATTCTGGGTACCTTGCGTTATCAACCCAAGCCACTGGAACTCCCCCACGATCTCCCGGCGCTGCGACAACGCAGAAATCACTTTCCCTTAGTAGCCATCGCCGCGTCCGTGCTGCTGGCGCTGCTGGCGGCCGGTGTTTGGCTGCGCGTGCGAACTCAAGACGAGTCTCAACCAAAGCAGGCCAGCGCCGCTCCCACACCAGCAGCAGTTGACGAGCAGCCAACCGTTGCAAAGAAGTCTGCTGAAGAACCAACGAAACAAAAAATAGAACAAGTCAGGAAGAGGGGCTTGCCCCCGCTGCCGCGATACACAAAACGCGAACGCGAAGAAGCTCTGGCGGCCAAGCAACAAGTAATGCTTGCCCTGCGACTTGCAACCGAAAAACTAAGCCTGGTCCATAAGAAAACCCAGAACCCATCGAACCAGATCAAGAATCAACACCGAGCAGGATAAAACGTTATGAAATCACTATTTCACACAAACATCAGACAACCTCTGATCGTCCTGTTGCTGATCATCACCTCCGCATTCGTGGCAAAGGCGCAGGACACGCGAATACAGACAGCCAGTCTCGATCATCTCGCCGCGAAAGCCAGCCAGAGCGTCGATGTAAACGTCGACGAACGCCTGATGCGAATGGCAGCGAAGGTCTTCTCCGATCAGGATGCCGACGAACGAAAGATCAAAAAGCTCGTCGAGGGACTGAAAGGCATCTACGTCCGGAGTTTTGAATTCGACGCGGCCGGGCAATTCACCGCCGCGGATCTCGAGCCGATTCGAACACAGCTGCGTGGCCCAGGCTGGACGCGGATGGTAAACGTCACCAGCAAGAAAGACGGGAACCTCGAAGTTTACCTGCTGTTTGCCGGCGAGCAGGTTAACGGGCTGGCGGTGCTGCACAGCGACGATAAAGAGCTCACGGTCGTCAACATCGTCGGGCCAGTCGATCTCGACAAGCTGGCCCAACTCGAAGGCCAGTTTGGCGTGCCCGAACTCGGAGTCGAATCTACAAAACCTAAGACCAAGAACGAGCAGTGAGGTCTGCGATGAAAACGCTTCTGACAAAAATCTTCATCGCGATCGCGCTGGTAGTGTTCGCTACGCCGGTGCAGGCCAAAGACGACGACTTCAAGTCAGTCGTAAAGATGATCGAGCAGTTCTACGGAGTGAAGCACCAGGGGATTCCATTTCTCGCCAAGGCGGGAATGAAGTTGGCCACGACCGCGGCGCGCATCAAAGGCGGTCAGACGAGACGGATCGCGGAAGCCGGCAGCATCAAGTTGGCGATATTTGAGGATCAGGACTTCAACGGCGACTTCGTCAAGTTTTGCGCTTCGTTGAATGGAGCTCTGAGTCCCACCTGGATGCCTGTAATCCAAACGCTCTCCGCCAAAACCGAGGAACAGACTTACATTTTCCTCCGCAGTGCCGGCGAGAAATTCAACGTGCTGGTGATCACGATCGAACCACGCGAGGCGACAGTGGTCCAGGTAACGCTATCGCCAAAGAACCTCGCGCAGTTACTGAAAGACCCGGAAGGCACCGGCAAAGCCATCACCGAAGAAGCAACCCTTATCGATCAGGAGTAGGTTATGTGCAGAAAATTTCTATTGCTCATTGTGTTTGCCACGCTTGCGTGTTTCTCAATCAACGCGCAGGAAGTTGAAGACACGATCAAGATCAAAACGCGCGTCGTGTTTCTCGACGCGCTGGTCAAAGACAAGAAAACCAATCTCCCGATTTCGAATCTGACTACTGAAAATTTCGAAGTTCTCGACGACGGCAAGTCACGCGACATCTCCTACTTCACGCGCGAAGGGCAAGCACGCAAGCCGCTCGCACTGATTCTGATCCTGGATCTGCGTGAGGACGGCGCCGGCAGGTTTCTAAAGCACACCGAGATTCTCAAGGCGATGGAGGATGAGTTGGCGAAACTGCCGCCGGGCGATGAGGTCGCGATCATGGCGATGGATATTGCCAAGGATGAAGAGCGCGTTTGGCTGACGGAGTTCACCAACGATCGCGCGAAGATCGCGGCGGCGCTGGCGCAAGTGCCGGCGATGTGTGGACCCAATGCCGTTGCTCCCCAACCCGAAACAAAGCCGGCTGATCCTGACGGCAAGACTATCGTGTCAACTGAAACGATAAAAGGTCGCAATGGCGCCACGATTACCCGCACGACGCACCGCGACGGCAGTGTGGATGTGAAGCGGACGGATAAAGATGGGAAAGTCACCGTCGAGATTAACGATATCTACGACATGTCTGCGGCGATTATTGACGCCACGCAGAAAGCTGAAAACCTGAGGCCGAATTCACAGCCCTCGATCGTGTGGGTGTCAGACGGGATAGCGCCGATCTTTTTCGAGGACCGTGACGCTACCGAGCAGATTCTGATCCGCAACAACGTGATCTTTAATTCGTTGACGGTGGAACTGCGTACGTTGTTCAAGTTTCTGATGCCGATCGGGAAACCCATTGCCGGTTGGGTTGGGCTGAGTTTGTACGGCAGCGCCAAACACCTGGCTCAACGATCGGGCGGCGAAGCGGTGAAAGTCGGGCGCGTGAAAGACTACGGCGCCGGGTTGTCGAGAATTATCGGAAACTTGACCGCGCGATACAGTCTTGGTTTTGCGCTGGCTGAAAGCGAGATTGACGATGGACGAATGCACGCGCTCGAAGTACGTGTGAAAGCGAAAGACGAAAAAGGCAAGAACCGCAAGCTCCAGGTCAGTTCACGCCAGGGCTACTACATGTCCACAACCATGCCGAAAGAAGCCGCCGCGAAGGCTCAGTAAGGACTGCCACATAGAAAGTTTCGAATAAGGCACAAAAAGCACAAAATTTCAGTTTTGTGTCTTTTGTGCCTTTTTGCGGCTGATCAAGAGTGGGTTGTGACGCTTGACTCGTAGAATTTTTGCTGCAGAGCCGCCGTTCACGGAGAGTTCAAGGAAACCGGCGCTACCCCAGATGGCGAACGGCGCGGTTGCAGAGTCTTCGCCGTAGAAAGTTCGGAAGTCGCGGACTGTTTTGCCGTTGATGAGAAGATGGACGTTATCCCACTTCTCAAAGAGATCGCGAGTGATATTCGTGATGCAATTGCCGAAACGATCGATGTGAATGATCCGGGCCTGCACCTTGCCATTCTTCTGGATTACCGGATCAAGCGATCCCAGACGCACTTCATCCTCAATCCCCGGTCCAAGCTTTTCCGGTTTCACGCCTTTCGAAAGCGCTGCGGCGACAGGCGCGAAGATGTCACGTCCATGAAACGTCGAGCTTGGCGAAGGCCGGAAGTACTTCTCCGCCGTGATGTGAAACGTTCGATGTGAAGACTCGCGATCGCAGATGTAACTGAATATCCCGTTGTCAGGTCCAACAAAGAGTTGCTCGTTGGCACTCACGACGATGGGCCGGCGCGACGACCCGACTCCCGGATCGACTACGGCAACGTGAATTGTTCCAGCGGGAAACGTCTGGTACGAGGCGAGCAAGGTGAAAGCGCCCGCCTCGATGTCCTGCGGAGGGATCTCGTGCGTGATATCAACAATAACCGCTTTCGGATCGACTGACAGAATCGCGCCTTTAACGGCCCCGACGAAGTAATCAGCCGTTCCGAAGTCGGTGAGCAAAGTAATCACAGAACGCTCGTATCAGTTGAGGTGCGAATCTTCAAATGCTGACCGCGTTCGAGCCGAATGTCCTTGCCACGTTGCGTCATCACACCGGCAGTGCCCACGCCGCCGCCGATGATCGCGCCGATCGCAGCGCCTTTGCCGCCGCCCGCGATTAAACCGATGATCGCGCCGACACCTGAAGCAGCACCGACCTTCGCCGCATCGTCTTTCGTTGAGTCGCGGCCTTTGACGCCGCCTTCGGAATCGATTTCGGTATTCTCACCACCCATCGGCGTTACTTCGACGAGCTCGGCATGCAGGGTCGCAGAGCGATTGTCGGTCGAACGAATCTGATCAAAGGCCAATTGCAGTTCGGCGACGCCCTTAACTTTTCCGGGACGCTTCACCTGCGCGACTCGTCCTTCCACGAGATAACCCGAGTATTGCGCTGGTTCAATGACGCGCGCTTGAAGTCGATCGCCTCGCTGGCTGGCGTCAGTTGAAAGCGGCGTTAACAGTTCGAGCGCCAGGATCGTGTTGCGCGGAATAGCTAACGAACCAGTTGGCGCGACTGTGTTATCAGGCTCAGGCTCGGGCTGGTTCTGAGTATCGTTATTCGCCGGAGTCTGAACGTTAACGTCTATTGAAGTCCTGCCCTGATCCTGAGTGCCGCGTCTGCGCAGTCCTTGCGGCAAGGACGAATTGAACTGCTGACGCTCGTAACCAGCGGTGTAACCGGCCTCGAATCCTTGCTGGTAACCGTCGCGATAATCTTCGATTGGTCCCCAAACGTCGTTGTAGGAACGATCGGCGCGTTGATAATCCTCTTTGTTTTTATAGTCGCGCGCTGCCTGCTGGCTGACGTCTCTGTATCCGGCTGTGTAACCGTCTGAATAACCGGTGCGATAGCCGCGTTCGAGTGCGGTAGTACCCTGCGCCGCGGCGGGAACAATGGCGAGCAGGCCGCTGACGCAGACGCTCAATAAAACCACCAGGGGAAGCTTGAAATAATTCATATTGTGTCCTTCCGAAGAATTTACGACCGGATGGCCGTAGCGTCTTGGGAGAGCCAACCTCGTAGCGAACGAATGCTAACAAATCCGGCCACAAAAAGGCACAAAAAGCTCAAAAGAGGGGAATTGAAGTTGGCGAGATCGAACAAGAACTCATTTGTGCCTTTTGTGTCTCTTTGTGGCAAACTGGCGTTCAGATGCCTTATTTGAAGCCGGAGGTTGGTTGATTTTCGTGCCCGCTCGACGAGTTTACCTGGATAACAGCGCCACGACGCCGGTGGATCCGCGCGTCGCGACGGCGATGGCCCGCGCGGTAACGGAGACGTTTGGAAATGCGTCCAGCGTCCACGGTTTTGGGCAGCAGGCGCGCGCGGCGATCGATCGTGCGCGGCGCGAAGTTGCAGCACTCCTTGGCGCCAGGCAGAACGAGATCGTTTTCACGTCAGGTGGTACGGAAGCAAACAACCTCGCGATTCGTGGTTTGTGTGAGGCTGCGAGTGCTCACGGCCGTCACGTGATTACGTCGGCGATCGAGCATCCGTCGGTGGCTGGAGTTTGTGCGCAACTCGAGAAGCAAGGATGGGAAGTGACGCGCCTGCCGGTTTACGGAAATGGGCTCGTCAGGATCGAAGATGTCGCTGACGCACTGCGGCCGGATACGGTGCTGATCACCATCATGCTCGCAAACAACGAAATCGGAACCATCCAACCCGTTCGCGAGATCGGCGCGCTGGTGCGCGAGAGACGAGCGGCGGGTCAGAAATATCTCTGGCTGCACACCGATGCGGTACAAGCCGCGGGACGATTAGCGTTGAATGTTGACGAACTTGGTTGTGATTTACTGACTGTGTCCGGGCACAAGTTGTATGCGCCGAAAGGTGTGGGCGCGCTCTACATAAGACGTGGCGTGCGACTGCACGGTCAGAATATCGGCGGACATCAGGAGCGCGAACGGCGCGCGGGCACAGAGAACGTTCCCGGAATCGTAGCTTTCGGCGAAGCAGCCAAACTTGCACGCGAAGAGTTGGACGAACGAGCGCGTCACGATCGCGCGTTGCGAGATAAGTTTGAAGCTAAAGTCCGCGAACGGATCGGCGACGTAGTGATGAATGGCGATCGCGAGCAGCGGTTGGGCCACCTGTCGAACATTTCGTTTCGCTTTATTGAAGGCGAAGGACTGTTGATTAATCTCGATTTGGAAGGTGTTGCGGTGTCGACGGGTTCGGCGTGTTCGTCCGGGACACTCGAGCCGTCGCCCGTGATCCGTGCTCTAGGCGTTGACGATGAACTCGCGCGCGGTTCGATTCGGTTTAGTTTCGGGAAAGATAATACTGAAGCCGATGTTGATTATGCGGTCGACGTCCTGGCGCGCGCGGTTGAACGATTGCGGGCCTTGTCTCCTTTGACGTTAGCCCTATGAATTTCGTTAGCCATTGATACTTGTCTTACTCCGCTCAATTCAAAGATCACCTCGCTCATCCACGCAACGCCGGTGAGCTTCACGACGCAAACGCGGTCGCGGATGAGAAAAATCCAGTTTGCGGCGATCGGCTGCGGCTCTCGTTAATCGTCAAAGACAATCGCATCGAGACGGCACGATACCTCGCATACGGCTGCCCGCCAACGCTTGTTTGCGGATCGGTTTTGACTGAGTTGATTACTGGAAAGACTACTGAAGAAGCAAAAGAATTAACACGCGCCGATCTACTGCACGCCATCGGCGGCTTGCCCTCGCGAAAACATCACGCCGCCGCCCTCGCCCTCGAAACCCTCAATTCAGCATTGGCCCAACTGTCTTAGCCCGCGAGGCATTAAGGTTCTAGAGCCCGCAAGGCATTAAAGGTTCTAGAGCCCGCAAGGCATTAAAGTTCTAGAGCCCGCGAAGCGGGCGAAGGCATAAAGCCTGGGGCGTAAGCCCCAGGATCCGTAATAAAAAAAGCATTCGAGCCCGTGAAACGGGCGACAGCTCCGCGGGCTACCGCTGTCGCCCGTTTCACGGGCTTGCGCGCCTTTTAGGGGGGGCTTACCTGGGGCTTGCGCCCCAGGCTTTATGCTTTCGCCCGCTTCGCGGGCTGGTCAGCGAGGTTTTCGAGTGCCTATAACGCGGGCTGGTCAGCGAGGTTTTCGAGTGCCTATAACGCGGGCTGATCAGCGAGGTCGGGGGGTGCCGACGACGCGTGGACGATCCGCGGGCTCGATTGTGTTGCGGCGGTGATATTCCGGGCCGCAGTACTTCTTGGGCTCGGTGCCCAGCGCGAAGGTCTTCGTTCGAATCACCGGACAAGTCTCGACCGCAATCAAACCTGTCTGCGGATCGATATCCAACGTGATCGTTCCTTCGAGTCGGCTGTCAGGCACCGGAGGCGCCAATCGCGGTGATGGCGATGCAAGCGGTGGCGGCTCCAGATACGGCTGATCCGTTGCAGGCGGCGACGGCTCGGGCAGTTCCAGCGGCGTGCCTTCTTCCGTAGGCTCGGCGGAAACGTCGTTTGGACCAGTGCCGTTGATAAAAAGCTCGACCCGGTGCACGGTATCTTCGGGAGCGCTTAGCTTGCCTGTCGTGGGATTGATCTCGACCTGCTCGATTCCCGCAGGCATCTCCCAATCACCCTGCCACTCGGGATGTTCCGCCAGCGCCACCTGCATGAAGTCGGCCCAGATCGGCAAAGCAGAATTCGCGCCCGTCAAACCCAGTTGCGAACCGTCGTCGAAACCCACCCACACGGCACACACAAGATCCGGCGTGTAACCGGCAAACCAACCATCACGCGACGTTCCCGTCTTCCCCGCCAGTGGCATTTTCAATCCACGCGCGCGCACCTTCGCCGCCGTACCGCGATTCACGACGTCCTTCATAAACGACGTCAACACGTAAGCGACGTCCGGACGAAGTACCTCGTTCTTTTGTGCCGTTGGCGCGGCGATCGTGACACCATTACCAGTCGTAATGCGGTTGATCGCGATCGGAGAGACCCGCGTTCCGAGGTTTGCAAACGCCGTGTAGGCTGACGCGATCTGCAGCGGCGTTGCTTCACTCGTGCCGAGTGCCATTGCCGGATAAGATCGCGGCGGCTTCGGCAGTCCGGCCTTCGCAGCGAGATTCATCACACGTCCGATCGTCACTTCCATCGCGACTTCAACCGTTACGACGTTGAGACTATGGACCAGGCCATCGCGCAAGGTTACGGGCGCGTTGCTGTAGCTCTCGCCAAAGTTTCCCGGTGAGTACTCCTGGTTATCAAAAGTGAACGTCTTCGGCTCGTCCATGTAGGTCGTGGCGGGCGTGATCACACGCGGCACCGGATCGTAAGCCGTATTCAATGCTGTGGCGTAGACGAAAGGTTTGAAGACTGAACCGGGTTGCCGGAACGCATCGGTCGCGCGATTCAACTGGCTCTTCGAATAGTCACGACCACCAACCATCGCCACGATCTCGCCCGTCTTCGCGTTCATCGCCACGAGCGCCGCCTGCAGCGTGCCGGGTTCGAAACGTTTCGACTGGATTTTGTCGAGCGCAGCCATCTGCTTCGACAACGCCGCATATGCTGCGCGCTGAAGATCCATGTCGATCGTGGTGTAGATGCGCAGGTGTTCTGCCGCACCCTGGCCCGCGATAATGTCGCCGAGCTGGTTCTGCACGTAATCCGCGAAGTAAGGTGCGTCTGAAACGTCGATCCGGCCTCGCGCTGGAACTACGTGAAGCGGCGTCGCCTTCGCCGTTTTCGCTTCTTCCTGCGTGATCGCTCCGGCTTCGGCCATCGAGTCGAGCACTTGATTGCGACGCGCGGTGGCGGTGTCGATCTTCGTGTACGGGTTATAGCGATTAGGACTGCGAATCAGTCCGGCCAGGAAGGCTGATTCTGGCAAGGTGAGATTTGTGACGTCCTTGTTGAAATAAGCACTTGCCGCCTCGCCAAAACCGTTGACGGAAAACCCGGCTTGCTGGCCCATGTAAACCTGGTTGCAGTACAGCTCAAAGATCTTTTCCTTACGGAGCCGGGTTTCGAGAATGATCGACATGTACGCTTCACTGATCTTGCGCTGCCACGTCTGTTCCGGAGAAAGCAGAAGGTTTTTGACTAGCTGTTGCGTGATGCTGGAGCCGCCCTGTCGCGCAATCGGTGAATTGGGATCCGCATCGACGCGTCTCACCAGAGCGCGAATGATGCCGCGTATGTTTACGCCGTAATGCTCGAAGAACGAGCGATCTTCGGTGACCGTGATCGCCTTCACGAGATGCGGCGGCAGATCGCCAAAACCGATGACTTTACGTTTGGCGCGTTCAGTTCCCGTCACGGAGCTGATCAATTCCGGCTCGAGCCAAATGCGTTCGAGCGAACCGCGACCTTCAAGATCCGTGAGCCCGCTGATCGCCTTCCCCGACCCGTTAAACTGCACTCTGACTCTTTGAAACTGCTTTGTGCCATCGACACTCGAAGCACTACTGGGCTCGATGTCGAGCGTCGCTCCGCTCACGGAATAACGTCCACGCCCGGTATCTGCCTGTTGATTCTTCTCGACGTAACCGGCGCGCTTCAAAAACGCGATCACGTCGGCTTGTGAGATCGATTCGTTGACTCGCAGTTGCTTTGGCGCCGCGTAGATTCCGGCAGTTCGCGTGTAAACTTCGCCCGCCAGCAGGTTGTCGATGCGCCCCGAGAAGACTGTCCAGTAATAGATGAGAATCCCGAGGACAATTGCGCCGATAAAAACCACCGGAATGATGACAGGAGCACTGAACAGCCGGCGCATGAAGCGGCGCCCAAAACCCGGACCCGATTCCACGTAAGACACAACGCGTGGCTTGCGAGGATCACGATTACTTGTCCGGGGATATTGATTATCTGGTGGATAACGTACTGGCATAAAAGCGATTGACTCGTCCGCGACCCTCTCGACTCACTCTCAGATATTACGTAACATTCCGCCCGCAGTTCTCTCGACGTTTAGTTTGACAGGGCTGGCCGCATTCGCTAACGTGGCTCCCCTCGCTAGCGATTTGATGCCACTCTGCAGGTATGAGTCTATCACCCCTTCCGCGTTTCCTTCTCCCTGCTCGGGCTCGAATCCGCATCGTCCTGATGGCGGTTCTATTGGCATTGCTTGTGGGAACGGTCACGTTTCACCTGCTGGAAGGCTGGTCTATACTTGACAGTCTTTACGTCACCGCCCAGACGGTCACCACCGTCGGCTTTGGCGATTTGACGCCGCGCACAGCGTGGGGGCGCTTTTTCGCCACGGTGTTCATGGTGTTTGGCGTGGGCATCGTGCTTTATGCTTTAACCAGTACAGTGCAGTCGATTGTTCACTCTGAAGTGTTCGCACGGTATGGTCATTCACGGAAAATGAGCAAACTGCGAGACCATTTTATCATCTGCGGCGCGGGCCGAGTCGGGTCACATCTGATCCGCAGCCTGCGTGCTGTAGACGGCGTCTTCCTGGTTATCGAGAACGATCAGAAAAAAGTCGAGGCCCTTATGGACGCCGGCGTCCCGGTGCTCTTGAGAGATGCGACACTCGAAGAAACCCTGCTCGAAGCGGGAGTGGCATATGCTCGCGGTCTCGCCACGTGTCTTCCTGACGATGCTGACAATGTTTACGTGGTGCTGACTGCTCGCGACCTGAACCCACGTATTCACATCGTCGCCCGGGCCGCGGAAGAGCAGGCCGAAAGTAAACTAATCAGAGCGGGTGCAAATCGTGTCGTCGCACCGACGATCATCGGCGGTCATCGCATGGCGATGGCGTTGACGAAACCGGCAGTAGGCGACTTTCTCGATTCCATAACGGCGAATCATCTCGAGCTCGGCTTCGAACAACTGGAAGTGGATCCAGTCTCTTCGCTGGTCGGGCGCAAGCTGAGTCAGTCAGTCATCAGATCCGAGCTGAACATTGTTATCGTAAGCATTCGACGTGACAATGGAGAGATAATTTTCAATCCCAGCGGCGAGACGACGATCGAGGGTGGAGACATGCTGATCGCTATCGGCAACCCGGAATCTTTAACGCGGCTGAACGCGCTCGCCCGAGGACGCGTGATACAGGAAAGGGCAATCGAGGCTGGCTAATGAAGATTCTGGTAACCGGTGGCAGCGGGTATTTAGGTTCTTTCGTACGAGAGTTTTTCGGGGCCCAGGATTTCTCCCGCCGCGGCACTTTCGACATTCTTGACTCGCAGGTTGCCGCAAAAACGGCCGTCTACGATGCGGTCATTCACCTCGCTGCACACTTCGATAAAAGTCCCGAAGGAGCGCCTGAGTGTTTTCGCACGAATGCCGAGGGAACGGCTAATGTAATTCGTCACATGAAACCGGGTGCGGTGTTTGTCTATGCGTCGACTAAAGATGTTTACGGCAGTCACGCGAGCGGGATGGAGGAAGTCGACGAGACTACGAGCACGGAATACTGTGGCCAGTCGGCGTTTGAGTGGTCCAAGCTGATCGGCGAGCGCTACGTTGAGTATTACGCCCGGAGACAGAATGTACGTGCCGCTATCTTCCGGCTCTCGACCGTCTACGCGCGGCCTTCGTATGAAAACCAGCCCGGCGTTATCACGCACTACGTGGAATCGATCAAACGTCACATGCCTATTCGACTGCCGGAAGGAGTCGATCCGGTGCGCGATATTTTGTACGTTGACGACTTTTCGCGGGCCTGCCAGGCGTTCCTCAATTCTAAGGTTCAGTTTGGACTCTACAACGTAGGCGGCGGGCCAATGAATGCTGTCAGCGTGCGCGACCTTTTGAAAAAGGTTGGGGCAATGATCGATATCGAGCCAATAATCGAGGAAGATCCTGCGATGCCGGCGCCAGTGCCGTTGCGCTACGTGTCCAACATCTCGCGCATCAGCGATGAACTGGGGTGGCAACCGCAGATCGGGGTTGATGACGGGCTGCGGGTGATTCTGTAGAGATTGATTTCGAATGAGCAGTGTGCAGGGTGAAAGTATTAAGCGCGTCGTCGTGCGAGGCACGAACTGGGTTGGCGACTCAGTGATGACGATACCTGCACTGCGCGCTCTCAGACGCGTGTTGCCGGATGCAAACATCACACTCGTGATCCGTCCGGGCGCGAAAGGAATCTTTGCCGAAGCAGATTTCATTGACGACATTCTCGTCTACGACCGAAAGGGAGCGCTTTCTGTTTTCCCGCAGATACGGGAATGGAAGCGAAGAAAGTTTGATCTGGCGTTGCTGTTTCAGAATGCGTTTGAGGCGGCGCTGATTCCCTTCCTGGCCGGTGTGCCGCTGCGACTGGGTTACGCAACCGAGTCGAGGCAAGCGCTGCTGACGCATCCGCTCGGATTGCCTGACTGGCGTTCGTCACGGCATGAAGTTTTTTATTATCTGTATCTGATCACGGCGCTGGAGCAGATGTTGTTTGGCAGCAGCACGATTTGTGAAAGCGATCCTGATGCCGGCATTCAGATTTCGGAGGCGAGGAAAGTTGAAGCGACGGAACTGCTGCGGGCGTATGGCGTGACGGAGGATGATGCCCTCGTCGCAATCTGTCCGGGGTCGATAAACAGCCGTGCCAAGCGGTGGCCAGCGGAGTCTTACGCGGCCTTGGCGGATCGGCTGATTGAGAGCCGGCGAAAGGTGTTGCTTGTTGGGTCAAAAGAAGAGATTGACGTTTCCGAAGAAGTGACGCGTCGCATGAGACACCAGCCGGTCGTGCTTACGGGTAAGACGAATCTGGACCAGGTAACGGCGGTGCTGGGTCGAGCAGATCTGATTGTGACGAACGATACGGGTCCAGCTCATATTGGCGCCGCGCTCGGGCGCCCGATGATCGTCATTTTCGGGCCGACGAATCCATTAACTACGCGCCCGTTTTCGCCTGAGGCAGAGATTCTGCGACACCCGCCGGAGTGCGCGCCGTGCATGCTGCGCGACTGTCCGATCGATCATCGTTGCATGACGGCGATTACAGTCGATGAAGTGTTCGAGCGCTCTCATGTGTTACTCAAGCGCGGTAGTTTTGCAAAAACAGTGAGGAGTTTGTGCGACTCCGTCGCGTGAGTTTATGAAACCGGCAGTTTTCATCGATCGCGACGGAACGATTTCCGAGGAAGTTGGTTACGTCAATCATCCGTCGCGGTTTCGTCTGTTTCCGTATTCGTCGGAAGCGATCCGGATCCTGAACAACAACGATTGGCTGGCAATCCTGATCACGAATCAGGCCGGTGTGGCGCGTGGTTATTTTTCGGAGGAGCTGATCGTCAACGTTCACGATCGCTTGAATCGTGATTTGGAGGACGCGCAGCTCGATGCCATTTACTACTGCGCGCATCATCCGTCAGTCGGCGAGCCACCGTACCGGTTTGATTGCGACTGCCGTAAACCGAAACCCGGGCTGATCGAGCGCGCGGCGAAGGATTTCGAGATCGATCTCGGCGCAAGCTGGATGGTTGGTGATCGTTACGGTGACGTCGAACTGGCGCGAAACGCTGGGCTCCATTCTGCGTTTGTTTTGAGTGGCTACGGTATGGGCGAATGGGAATACCAGCGCCACTCCTGGAAACACCAGCCCGACATCGTCTGCGAGAACCTGCTCGAAGCGGTAAAGATGATTGTTAACATGGAGGCATCGACATGATCCACAGATTACACAGACTTTCCTTCTGTTAATCTGTGCAATCTGTGGATCAGTAAGCACTCTTGAGCACTACACACCTCGACCTTATTGATGTTCTAAGGCGTTTTGCCGATCAGAGAATCGTGATCTTCGGCGATGCGATTGCCGATCGATTTCTGCACGGTTCGATCAGCAGAGTCTCGCGTGAAGCTCCGGTTTTCATCCTGCGACATCAACAGACTGAAACTCTGCCAGGGGGCGCCGCGAACTGCGCGATGAATATGGTCGCGCTCGGAGCTCAGGTCACCCTCGTCTCAGTGACGGGCACCGATGAAGCCGGTAGCGAACTGCGCACCAAACTCGAATCCGCCGGAGTGAATGTCGAAGGCGTCATCGTCTCAGAAAAGATTCAAACAACAACCAAAGTACGAATACTCGCCGGTCAGTCTCACTCAAACAAACAACAAGTAATCAGAATCGACTACGAAGGCCCGGCGCCCGACGACGTCGAACTGCGCGAAGCGCTCCTCAACAAACTGAAAGAGAGTATTAGTAAGGCCAACGCCGTCGTGATTTCTGATTACAACTACGGTGTGGTCAATCCAGACGCGGTTGAGACGATTCGGCGAGCCGCCGCAGAGATTCCGGTGCTGGTCGATTCGCGGTTCCGTCTTTCGGAGTGGACGGGATTTACTGCGGCGACTCCAAATCAGGAAGAGCTGGAGAATCTCGCCGCCGCCACTGCGATCGATTCTCAGGAAAAACTGGAAGATGCGGCGACGGTAACGAAACAGCGGCTTGGCCATCGCGCGCTCCTCGTCACACGCGGTCCACAGGGGATGATGTTGTTGGAAGATGATGCGCCACCGCTCCATATTCCGGCCGTTGGCGCGCAACAGGCGGTGGACGTTACCGGCGCGGGCGACACAGTGATCGCGACGTTTGCGCTGGCACTCGCGAGCGGGGCGTCGTTTGCGGATGCGGCTCACCTGGCAAACTATGCCGGTGGCCTCGTCGTGATGAAACGAGGGACGGCCACCGTCAGCCAGCAAGAACTGGAGCATTCGATTCTACATTCGTAAAGATGCAGTCAATCGTTACCAGCCGCGAAGAATTGGTCAGGCGAGTAGCATCGGCGAGAGAAGCCGGCGCACGCATCGTGCTTGCTAATGGATGTTTCGACGTGCTGCACGTCGGGCACGTCCGTTATCTCGCTGGCGCAAGAGAACTCGGAGATGTTCTGGTTGTCGGTATCAACTCGGACGAGCAAGTCGCTGCTCTGAAAGGTCCCGGCAGACCGGTACTGCCGGCAGTCGAACGTGCGGAAATCGTGGCGGCACTTGAACCGGTGACCTACGTCACGATCTTCGACGAACCAACCGTCGAACAGTTATTACTCGCTCTCAAGCCGGATGTTCATGCCAAAGGCACGGACTACACCACCGACACCGTCCCCGAACGTGACGTGGTACGATCCTACGGCGGTCAGGTGGCGATCGTCGGCGATCCAAAGGATCATTCGACGTCGGAAATCATCTCCCGCTTAGGAGGTCTCAATGATTAAGACAACCTTGCTGGCGTCACTTCTGCTCTTGTTGCTAGTCTCGATCCCGGCGCTCGCCCAAAAAAACGCGGCCCGCTTCGATCCCGACGGCTCGTTCTGGCTTCACGAATCAACACCGCAGCCGCCCGAATTCTCGGATTTCGGGGGCATAAATTTGAACTCGAAGAAACTGCGAAGGCTGCCTGCCGCAGGACTGCAATTAATTAATGGCACCACCTACCGCTTCAAAACTCTCAACGTCAAACAGCACAACTTCACCTTTACAACGGTAGCGCTCAAAGGCGTCTCTTATAGTTTTTCCGGAAAGTTTCTGAAGGGCGGAGTCTACTCCTCCGGGATTCTCGACGACGAAACTCCTGTCCTGGTCGGCACACTGACGAAGTTCCGGAACGGTCAAAAACAGGCCGAAGCAAAACTCAAATTCGTCTATTTCGGCGGTACATGAGAATTCTCATCGTAAAACTCGGCAGTATTGGCGATATAGTTCACACTTTGCCCGCCCTCGCGGCACTGCGCGCGGCGATGCCTCAGGCCGAGATCTCCTGGGTCGTGGAACGTCGATCTTCTGAAATTTTGAAAGACAACCCGCTTTTGGATCGTCTCATCGAAGTCGACACGAAGGCATTGAGGCGCGGGCTGATGTCTGGGGAGACGCTGCGGGCACCGCGCCAGCAGTTACGTCGGTTACGCGCCTCGGCCTTCGATATCGCCTTAGACTTCCAGGGACTACTTAAATCAGCTTCCATAGCGCGCCTGTCGGGCGCGCGACGTGTTTTTGGCTATTCTCGCGCCGGACTGCGCGAACCCGCCAGTGCCCTGCTGCTTTCAAAGCGAGTCGCCGTTCCCAGAAACATTCACGTAATCCGCAAAGCACTGCTGCTGCTGCAAGGAGCTTTGGGCGTTCCGGTTCCTGATGAACTCTCGTTTCCGATCAACATCGGAACGACGGAGGAACGTGAGGCTCGGGAGGCGGCGGCGGAGGCTGGCGAACGTTATGCGATTCTAAATCCGGGTGGCGGCTGGCCAACGAAGCTCTGGAGCGTCGAGCGTTTTGGGAAGTTGGCGGATCGGCTGTGGTCCAGTTACGGGATTTCGTCGCTGGTTACTTACGGACCCGGCGAATTGGCACTTGCTGAAGGTGTTCGCCAATCGTCAGCTTTGGGACGGGCACGTCCGGTCAGTTTGTCGCTGAAAGGGTTCTATTCGCTGGCACGCGACGCGAGTGTTTATATTGGAGGCGATACAGGTCCGACGCATTTAGCGGTTGCTGCCGGGACGCCGATTGTGGGACTGTTTGGACCAACCGAATGGTGGCGAAACGGCAGTCCGCGAGTGGAAGATATTTGCGTCGAGCGAAACGATATCGATTGTCGTGTCGATTGCCATCGGCGTTCGTGTTCGAAATGGATCTGCATGGACATCGAAGTGGAACGCGTGCTTGAAGCAGTAGACAAAAGATTATCGAGCCACAAAGAGGCACAAAAAGCACAAAATGATTAGTTCATCCCCGGTGTTAATTTTTCTTTTTGTGCCTTTTGTGCCTTTTTGTGGCTCTTCTGTCTTGTGCTTTTTTGTGGCTCTATGAGAAGAGGCGGAACGTGGATTCAGCGTTGGCGAGTGCCGCTCGGATTTTTGTGCGCGGCGGCGTTTTTATTTTTCGCCAAGCCGACGCCCAGAGCGTTGTTCATCGGAGCGTCAGTGTCGTTGCTCGGCCTGGCACTGCGCGCGTGGGCCGCAGGTCACATCCGAAAAAATGCACAACTCGCCACGTCCGGTCCCTACGCCTTCACTCGCAATCCACTCTATCTCGGCAGTTTCCTGCTCGGTCTTGGCTTCACGATCGCTTCCGGTCGACTGCTCCTCGGCGTGTTGTTTGCCGCCCTGTTTCTTGGCATCTATTTGCCGGTGATGCGCGTCGAAGCCTCGACCATGGCGGAGCTTTTTGGCAAGGAGTTTGAAACCTACAGGCGAGACGTCCCCCTGTTCTTTCCTCGATTTACACCCTTTCGCCAAAACGAGTCAGCGGGAAACAGATTTGATGGTAGGCTTTATCTTCGTTACCGCGAGTACCGGGCCGCGCTCGGACTCGTCATCGCCTGGGGGTTGTTGCTGATTAAGACTTACTACTTCTGATGAACTTGTCCTTTAGAAAAAGCATTGCCTTTGTTTCGCTGCTCGCGATCGTAATCGCGGCAAGTCTCTCGTTCGCGCGTGCGCAACGTGTACAGTCACACGCAGGCACACGACATTTCGAGCAGGGTGAAGAGCTGCACTTCGAAGCGGAATTCTCGCGATCGCTTTTGCGCAACCTGGACGTTGCCGAGCTCAAGTTTCGTGCGACTCGCACACCCGTAAAAGAGACTTCCGACACCGCGGAATCAAAGCCCTACGCGTTAACGCTCACCGCCGACATCGCCAGCAAAGGCTTCTTCCCTCGTCTGTTCAATCTGAAGTTTCGCGAACGTGTCGAATCGACAGTTGAACCAGTTTCTTTCACCGTGCAACGAACAAGGATTCTCGACGAGCAGGGTAAACGCGTGCGCACGACAGAATCGACATTCGATCAAACGAAAGGCAAGATGACGTGGACTTCGCGCGACCCGAACAACCCATCAGCCGAACCACGCCAGGCGATCACCGACTTCACGGGGGAACAATTGCAGGACGTCCTGTCTGCGATCTATTTCATTCGCACGCAGCGGCTCGAGGTGGGAAAGAGTTTTGAGGTGTTCATTGGAGATGGCGGCAAGGTTTACAAGATCCCGGTCAAGGTGGCTGAGCGAAGACGAATGAAGACCGTGCTGGGCCGGGTTAACGTGCTGCGTGTAGTTCCGGAGCTGTTTGGACCAGAAAGACTGATTGAGGACGAGAAAGGCGAGCTCACGATCTGGTACACGGATGACGCGCAACACGTTCCCGTGGGCGGACGCGTCAAAACCGACTACGGCACGTTTGATATCAAGCTCAAACGAATCGTCAAGCCTGCAGCGCCGAGCGCGGTAGCGCCGGCACAATGACTACACCGTTAATTATTGGTCATCGCGGTGCGTCGGCCGTCGCACCGGAAAACACGATGGCGGCGTTTCGCGAGGCCATCGCGGTTGGAGCAGACGGGATCGAGTTTGACGTGCGGTTGACACGTTACGGTGTTCCGGTTGTTATCCACGACAGCACACTTCAACGCACCGGCGGCTTGCCTCAACGTATCGCCGATTCAACCTGGTCAGAACTCAAGAGCGTAAACGTTGGTAGCTGGTTTGCGCGTAAGAAAAATTTGCCGCCGGGTTCCTTCGCAAACGAAACCGTCCCAAGCCTGAGCGAGTTGTTCACGCTTTTCCAGGTAAACAATCTGACTCTCTGTTTGGAGATGAAGTGCGACTTGGTTGCGGAGTACGCGCCACTCGCGGAAGCGTGTTGCCGGCTGATCGATGAGTACGGGATGAAGGATCGAGTGATTGTCGAATGCTTCAAGCTACCCGCGCTTGCGATCCTCAAACAGCTCGACGCAGAAATCAAAACAGCAGCTCTCTTCGAACCGTCTTTTTCGACACCGTCAGTGTTATCGGATCAGAGCGTCATCACTCAAGCGACTACAGTTGGCGCGTCGTACCTGGCGCTGCATCATCGACTCGCGCGCCAGGGTCTCGTCGAGAAAGCAAAACTCGCCGGTCTGCAAGTGGCTCTCTGGACAGTAGACGATCCGGCCTGGATCGAACGCGGGCGCGCGATGGGCATTGAGGCTTTGATTACTAACGACCCCGCCGCTATGCTGGCGCATCGATGACTCGTCCCCTGGCTCAGCTCAATCGATTTTTCGTCTCGCCGGACTTTTCAGTTTACTACCGCAGGGCCAAACAACTTCTCTGGCAAAACCAGGCAACCTCAGGCTTTTCACTGCTCGCAACCTTGAGCGGGCAACTTGATTACAACGTCGATGGCAAACCGGCAGTCCTCGCCAGCGCTGAATCAGTTGTGCTCGAACCGAATACCAACGTCACGGCGAAAGGCCGGCAGGTTGAGCTTCTGTTCCTGACCTTCTCAGCATCGTCGGTCATTCAACACGCCACAACGATGCGACTGATCCCGCCAAAATCGATCGTCACCTTCACAACTGAACCCGTGCGTGGCGATCAACGACTCGACACGTTGCTGGCGGAATTCATTTCGGAACTTTCGGGAGAAAAACCCGGCAAAGAGATCGTAATGCGTGCGTTAGTCGAACAGGCACTGGTCCACCTCCTGCGAAACTATTCGACGCCGCGTCTTTCAGAAGAACTCGAACTGTCTCGCGTCGGTCTCGTGGACAGGCGTATCCGCCGCTCAGTCGAGCTAATGCACACTCAACTCGATCAGGATCTCACTCTGAAAGCACTCGCCGCCGCGTCATATCTTTCACCGTTCCACTTCGCCCGTCTCTTCAAGAAGCTCACCGGATCATCTCCACACAACTATCTCGCCGGCATTCGTGCAACCAGGGCGCAGTTGTTACTGGCAGAAACCGATCTCTCGGTAACAGAAATCGGCGCGCGCGTCGGCTATCTCAGCGGCAGCCACTTCACCAAAGCCTTTCGCATCGCCACCGGCGCCACCCCACGCGAATTCCGTAAAAACGTCGTCTCTCGTTAAGCCACAAAGAAGCACAAAAAGATTAGCCACAAAAAGGCACATAAGGCACAAAACGAAGAAGAACTCACAAACCCTCTTCAGAAAAACTTTTGTGCCTTATGTGCCTTTTTGTGGCTAATCTTTTTGTGCTTCTTTGTGGCCAGCAATGCGTCGCCAATAATGCGCAAGATTTGTCGGTTCAGAACGGTTCCTCGCCAGTATCATCTTCAAAACTTCAGAGGAGAACCCGTCAATGCCAGTTGGAAAGCAAGTAGAGATCAGTCCAGCCGAAGGAAAGCTCGGCGTTCTATTGGTTGGCCTGGGCGCAGTCAGCACCACCTTTATCGCCGGCGTCGAAGCCATCAAGAAAGGTTTCGCACAGCCCATCGGCAGTCTGACTCAGATGGGAACGATCCGCCTCGGCAAAAGAACCGACAATCGTGTCCCACTAATCAAAGACTTCGTACCACTGGCTCAGCTCAAGGATCTCGTCTTCGGCGCGTGGGACATCTTTCCCGATTCAGCCTACGACGCAGCACTCAACGCCGGCGTGCTCGAAAAAGAACTGCTGGGTCAACTGAAGGAACCGCTGCGCAAGATTCGCCCGATGAAAGCCGTCTTCGATCAGGCTTACGTGAAGCGTCTCAGCGGTACAAACGTCAAAACCGGCAAGAACAAGTTTGAACTGGCTCAACAACTCATCGACGAGATCGCCGAGTGGAAACGTAAAAACAAATGCTCACGCCTGGTGATGATCTGGGCCGCTTCGACCGAAGTTTTCTTGAAGCCACACTCGGTACACAAAACCATCGACTCTTTCGAGCAGGCAATGCGCGACAACC
Source organism: Pyrinomonadaceae bacterium (assembly GCA_036379695.1). Taxonomy (GTDB): domain Bacteria; phylum Acidobacteriota; class Blastocatellia; order Pyrinomonadales; family Pyrinomonadaceae; genus PSRF01. The sequence goes on from DASVGE010000016.1 coordinate 21,941, forward strand.
ACAAAGCGATCGCGCCCTCGATGATCTACGCTTACGCCGCGCTCAAGTCGGGCATTCCCTTCGCGAACGGCGCGCCCAACCTGACCGTCGACATCCCTGCCCTGATGACCCTGGCTGAGAAAAACAAACTCGCGATCTGCGGCAAGGATTTCAAAACCGGCCAGACGCTGATGAAGACCATCATCGCTCCGGGATTGAAATCGCGCATGCTCGGCCTGCACGGCTGGTACTCCACCAACATCCTCGGCAATCGCGACGGCGAGGTGCTCGACGATCCCGACTCCTTCAAGACGAAAGAAGAATCGAAGCTGTCCGTCCTCGAGTACATCCTCCAGCCCGAAGTCTATCCGAGTCTCTACAAAGACTTCTCACACGTGGTGCGGATTAACTACTACCCACCACGCGGCGACAACAAAGAAGGTTGGGACAACATCGATATCTTCGGCTGGCTCGGTTACCCGATGCAGATCAAGATCGACTTCCTCTGTCGCGACTCGATTCTCGCCGCCCCGATCGTGCTCGACTTAGCTCTCTTCCTGGATCTCGCCCAACGCGCCGGCATGAAGGGCGTGCAGGAGTGGCTTTCCTTCTACTTCAAATCTCCGCAAACCGCTCCCGGGTTGTATCCGGAGCACGACATCTTCATTCAGTTGATGAAACTCAAAAACACGCTGCGACATCTGCGTGGCGAGGATCTCATCACTCACCTCGGGCTCGAATATTACGACTAAAGATGTGCGTCGATCCGTGTAATCTGTAGCTCAAAACGTGCAAGTAATTGTCAGTTAATCCTTGACAGGAAATGTCACGCTGCGCTTAACATCAAGCGAACTGTGATCTTTATGCCCTAGTTGCCACTACATTTGTGGTGACAATTTGCGCGGAGTTGTATATATAGCTTCGGTTCGCAGGCGGTTTTGCGCGTAAAACGCGAATTAGCGAACCATAAGACGTTACAAGTGCATCAATTTGATTGCGGATCGTTCCTTGCTAGTAACGGTAAGTTGGCGACGGCGCCCGAAGGAGCGAGCCGATGTTTGCAGATTGCGAGACTAGAACAATAGACATGAATAATACAGGTACAGTTTTCCTCGATCCCGACCAAAAGAGCCCGCGTGCTCAGGATTTTGAGGAGCGATTGACGGCGCGCATCGTGGGACAAGAACGCGCAGTTAGACGTATGAGTGGCCTGTATCAGATTTTTCTGGCAGGCATGAATCCTCCAAACCGGCCGATCGGCACGATGCTGTTTCTGGGACCCACCGGCTCCGGAAAGACTCGCGTGATCGAAGCCGCCGCCGAGGTGCTTTACGGCGATCCGAACGCCGTCGTTAAAATCGACTGCGCGGAATTCCAACACTCACACGAGATTGCAAAACTCATTGGCTCGCCTCCGGGCTACCTGGGTCATCGCGAAACCTCGCCGATGCTCACCCAGGAGAACCTCGATCGGATGCACACCGACGATATGAAAGTGTCGCTAGTGCTCTTCGACGAGATCGAGAAAGCGTCAGACAGCCTGTGGCAGTTGCTGCTCGGTATTCTCGACAAGGCGACTTTGACTCTGGGTGATAATCGTCGTGTCGACTTCTCGAAGTCGATGGTCATCATGACTTCGAACCTCGGCGCACGTGAAATGTCGGAACTGATTTCAGGCGGCATTGGTTTCGCGCCCGGCAAGGGTACGAAGACCCCGAACGACACCGAAGTAGATCAGAAGATTTATCGTACGGCGGTTGAAGCGGCGCGACGCAAGTTCTCGCCTGAGTTCATGAACCGTATCGACAAGGTGGTGGTCTTCCGTTCGCTGAAAGAACATCATCTTCGGCAGATCCTCGATCTCGAATTGCAGGCGGTTCAGGATCGCATCATGCAATCGGCGGGGACAAAGTTCGTTTTCCAGTGCTCTGAAACAGCGAAAGACATGCTGATGAAGGAAGGACTGGACTACAAATACGGCGCGCGTCACTTGAAGCGAGCGGTTGAGAGATTTCTTGTGTATCCGCTTTCGAACCTGGTGGCCACAGGTCAGATCGGTTTGGGCGATCTCGTACACGTTGACGTTGATGGAATTAAGAACCGGCTGGTCTTTTCGAAGAGTTCCGGCGGCGCTTTGATTCACGAGATGGCGCAGGGCGCGTCGTCAGCTGATAGTTCGAATGAGTCGTTGTCAGGTGGCGTGGGATTGCCGATTCCGGCGGCTTCAAAGGCTGCGAAGAAGGGGCACGGCCGCGGAGAGAAAGCCGAGAACTGATCTGCGTTATCCGCGGCTTAGTTTTCTCAAAGACTCGTAAGCGATTTTCGATAAGTAAGGATCTGCTGCCGTTGACGCAGCCCGCAACGCGGGAACGGCAGCCGGATCTCCAATCAGTCCCAGCGATCGGGCCGCCTCACGCCGCACGTCCGAAGCAAGCTTTTCATTATTCAATGCCGAAATCAGCGCCGCTGTGCCGGCCCGACTCTTGATCTGTCCCAGGGCCACTGCAGCAGCGCGAAGAACAAATACATTGGGTTCTCGCTTTCGTTTCTTCTTTGCCGGCGCGGATAATTCCGGCGCCAGAGTTCCGACGAGGGCGATGACCGCCGCTTCGTCACCGATTTGGCCCAACGCAACAGCCGCCGCCCCTCGGACGCCGTCTTCCTTATCATTCAACAACCGCTCGCTTAATGCCGCAGTCGCGCTTCTGCTCTTTGCCAGTCCAAGCGCGTAAGCCGCTTCACGTCGCACAAACTCGTCTTTGTCGTTCAGTAACGGCAGCAGGTACGGCACGCTCTCCTCGCTACCGATCGAGAGAATAGACTTCGCAGCCGTCGCACGCACGATTGCCGCTGCATCCTGAAGTGCCGGAAGTACTGCGCGCGATGCGGCCGCCAAACGCATACTGCCGAGTTTCATCACCGCGTCGCGACGTTCCTCAACATCGCTCGAGCCCAAACGCTGCTGCTGTTGTTGGATTGCGAATTGAACTGGTGTGAGGTTTCGACTCTCCTGCGCCGGCGCAACTAAACAAGATAGCCACAAAAAGGCACAAAACGCACAAATGGATTTAACCCTTGAGCTGTTTGTGCCTTTTTGTGGCCTCATTCAACTGTAAGCGCCTACTCTTGCCGCGGCTCGCTTTTCGGCTTTGCGTCGCACTGCTTCCCATTCGAAAGCCTGGCGAGCACGACGATTTTCGCGAGCATCGGCCAGCGTTGCCAAAAGTTCGTCTTCCCCAACTGAAGGCGCCGTCCTGGCTCGTTTTTTGGATTCCATAGTGGAAATGTAATCCAAAACCTCGCCCACTTCAGATTCATTCAATGCTTCGAGTTTCAAAGCAAGAAACTGGCGTTGGTTCACGTTGTTGGCCATTTTCGTGCTCCTTTGTTTGTAGATTGGGCGATAAGCGGGAGGGACACTATACAACACTATCTGGAGGATTTGCGACCTAATTTGAGGTTCTTTATCCACAGATTACACAGATTTATTTATTCAATCTGCGTAATCTGTGGATAGAAAAGTGAAAACAGGGCCCTACCCAGGGTTTTATCCCGTGACTAGTCGATGCGGGAGGCGAGGCTGTGAACCGTGTCTACAATCAATACCGCAATGGGAGGATAGAAAACCAGATCGAGAATGATGCTTGACTGCACGGCTATGACGCGATCGCGAAACAGCAGCGTCACGTCACCGAAAAAGTCCTGCATGTGGGAACCGATGTATAGACCAATGCCGAGGCTGAGAGCGTAACCCACGAGCAGAAACGTATAAGCGGAGAAGCGCGTAAACGGCTGTTCGGGCAACGCCTCCTGCTGGATGATCGATCCCTGGATCGGTTTTGGCTTGTAAGTGTAATGCTCCAGATATTCGCGCAGGCGATTCGCGAGGTGCCAAACGCCGATCACAAACAACGTCAATACCACCACGCGGCCCACGGTCGAAAAAACGTGCCATAACTGTGGCCGCATCATTGCCAGAAAGAACGTCGATACAAACAACGAGACAGTCGTGAACACCGCGCGCTGTCGTTCGCGGTTCTCCTGACGATCGCGCTCCAAAACCTCGTCGACCAAACGATCCCACTTTGCCTGGACCGCGAGATTTCGCGCCCGTTTCGCATGGGGATTATTCGAGTCGAGAATGGAGTAGCTGCGGTTCTTCTGAGCCTTCAACTGTTCGTCGTAGTAAGCACGCTCTTGCGGATCGATCAGCGTGTGGTAAGCCTTTGAGAGCAGGGCAAACTGGCGGCCTGCTTCAGAGTTGGGATTCAGATCGGGATGACTTTTTCGCGCAAGTTTCCGGTAGGCCGATTTGATCTCGGTCTGAGACGCATTGGTCTTAACGCCCAAAATTCTGTAGTAGTCAATCACTGTGCTTCTCTAAACTCCGAAAGCCAGCGATGGATGTCAGGGCTGCCTGAGGACACCGCGTCACTCGCCGTAAAAGTATAACACCGCGTGCAAGTATTACAGCCTGCTTGTCCTACTCAGATGGCAGTTTGGCATTGGGGGGTGCCAAGGGGAGCCGGGCAAATACCTCGAGCGGCATTCGAGGGGGCGAGGACTAAAAATAAGGCGACTCGCACCCTTGGCTAGTTGTCTTCCCCTGGTTACAACCGCTATGCCACTCAGTAGTTTATCGAAAATCGCAGCAAAAACCGCTAATGCCTTCCGGGCCATGTCTACAAGTGTGAACAGACGTGGACACCGACTGTCTACCAGTTACGACACTTGTTTAGAGTTCACTCTTTAGGCTGTTGTTCCCGAGAAGATTAACTAAGTGCTCAGAAGTAACGCTGAGAAAGAAGTAACACTCAGAAAAAGTAACGCTCAGAAAAAGTAACACTCAGAAAAAGTAACAAGTCAGGAAGAGGGGCTTGCCCCCGCTGATCCGATTCAAAGAGAGCGGGGGCAAGCCCCTCTTCCTGACTTGTTACTTCTCCTGACTTGTTACTTCTCCTGACTTGTTACTTTTTCTGACTTGTTACTTTTTCTGACTTGTTACTTCTCCTGACTTGTTACTTTTCTGACTTGTTACTTCCCTTTGGAGCTGCTTTTTCTCTCGGAAGGTGCTCTATTTCGCGCTGGCCCGATCGACGATTCGCAGGAGAGTCCGGACTGCGATGCCCGTCGGACCTTTCGAGCGATAAGGCTTGGCGTCGTCGCCCCAGGCAGTCCCGGCGATATCGAGGTGCGCCCACGCGATCCCGTCCGCAAACTCCTTGAGGAAAGCCGCCGCTGTGATAGTCCCGGCCTTACGGCCACCGACGTTCTTAATATCCGCGATGTCAGACTTGATCTGTTTCGAGTATTCCTTGTCGAGCGGTAACTGCCAGAACTTCTCGCCCACTTCCCTGCCCGCTGCGATGATCTCGTCAATGAGCGCCTGATCGGTTCCCAACACGGCGGTATTCACGTCACCCAGCGCGACCACTACGGCGCCCGTGAGCGTCGCCATGTCGATCACTTTCGTAGCGCCGAGTTTCTTTGCATATGCAATCGCGTCAGCGAGGATCAGCCGGCCTTCAGCGTCGGTGTTGATGATCTCAATCGTCTTGCCCGTCATCGCCTTTACGACGTCTCCCGGCTTGGTCGCCTTCCCCGAGGGCAAGTTTTCCGTGCAAGGTGCAACTCCGAGAACCGGAATCGGCGGCTTCAACTGCGCGATGGCCCGCATCGCTCCGAGAACTGTCGCGCCGCCCGTCATGTCGTACTTCATCAACTCCATATTCTCACCCGGCTTGAGTGAGATACCGCCGGAATCAAACGTCACGCCTTTACCAACGAAAGTAAGCAACTCCTTGTTATCGGACTGCGGAGCGGCCGGGGTGTACTTCAAAATGATCAGCTTGGCAGGTTGATCGGAGCCACGCGCGACACTCAACAAAGATCCCATGCCTTCCTGTTCCATGCGCGCTTCGTCGAGCACATCCACACTCAGCCCAAACTCGCTGGCAATCTCGCGCGCTCGTTCGGCCATGTCAGTCGGCGTCATGTAAGCGCCGGGCTCGTTAGCGAGATCGCGAGTGAAGTTCACTGACTCACCCACGATCGCTCCTGCTTTCACTCCTTGTTGCAGCGCGTCTTCATCAGCGCCCTCGACAACAACAACCAGGCGATCGATCTTCTTTTCCTCTTTTTCAACGGTGCGATACTTATCGGGATCAAATATTCCGATGAATGCGCCTTCGACGGTGGTGGCGGCTGTTTCTCTTGCATCGGCAGAAGCTCTCGGGAGCACGGCCACTGACTTCACGTTCTTACTGCGCAGGGAACGAACGGCTGTGCCTGCCATCTGAGAAACATTTCCGGCCTTGTAATCACTCGCTTCACCTACGCCGACGAGAAGCAGGCGGCGCGCCTTCAGGTTGTTGTTGCCGAGGAGGTGGAAGTAAGCGGTTTCGCCTTCTTTGCCGCTGAACTCTTCCGCGTCGAGTGCGGAGCGGACTAGTCCGCCGGACAGTTCGTCAAGTTTCTTCAAAAAGCCCTCATCGGCTTTCTCACCTTTGAAAACAGAAACGGCCAGAGCTTGCACGTCAAGCTCTTCGATGGGTGCCCGGCTGGCTTCAACTTGCATGAGAGTTGGTTCTCCTGGAAATATGGATGTAGTGCTTGCAGCTTAGGATTTAAGCAGTAGCCACAGATGTTTTATTAACGCCGTGTAATCTGTGGATAGGTCTTTCATCTATTACGCTCTTTTAACTGGGCTCGCGTCTCTCGTTCTACTGTCCGCTTAAGTTCGGCCTCTCTCTTGTCATACATCTTCTTACCACGTGCGACGCCTACCTCGACTTTGATCCGGCCGTTTTTTAAGTAGAGCTGCGTGGGAACGAGAGTCATTCCCTGTTTGGCTGTGGCTTCGTCCAGTCGGGATATTTCACGTTTGTGAAGCAGCAGCTTGCGAGTTCGCAATGGATCGTGGTTCTCGCGATTGCCATGAGAATACGGCGAAATGTGTGCATTAAACAACCACGCCTCGCCCTCGCGCACAGAAATATATGCTTCCTTCAACTGTACGCGCCCATCCATGGCACTCTTTACTTCGGTGCCCTTCAGGACTATCCCGGCTTCGTATTTATCCGAAATATGATAATTGTGGAAGGCCGCACGATTGGCCGCCAAAACTTTTTCTTCTTTTGCCATACACATGCCACGGCCTCGCGCCGTGGTACGTGACCCTTGCTGCTATAAAACATGCCACGGCCTCGCGCCGTGGTACGTGACGTTTGTTGCTATAAAACATGCCACGGCCTCGCGCCGCGGTACGTGACGTTTGTTGCTAGGTCTTCAATCCGAGCACGTCATGACGAGTGATGATGCCGATGATCCGGCCGTACTCCTCGACCAACACTGCCGGACTCGTTTGCAAGCGCCGCGTTACTTCTGAAGAACTGACGTCAACGTCAACTGTCGGAAAACTCGCCTCCATCACTTCACTCACCGACGAATTCAGCAGTTCCCTGTTGCGCACCACTTTCGCCAGCACTCGATTTTCTCGTAACGAACCGACCGCTCGTCCTTCTTCAAGTACCGGTATCTGCGTCAGACCCAGGTCGTCCATCTTCTCGAGTGCTGATTCGACAGTGTCAGCCGGAGTCGCAAACACCAGCGACTTCGGCGCCTGTGGTTTCTTGGTCCCACTGATCAATCCGGCGGTGATCTTCTGGGGCTCCAGCAGTCGCTTTTCTTTAAGCCACTCATCTGAATGATGCTTCGTCAAATAATGTTCGCCGGTATCACAAACAATAAAAACTACGATTGCGTTCTCGTCCAGGGTGCTCGCCACACGCAGCGCGGCGGCGAGATTGGTGCCGGTAGATCCGCCGCAAAAGATCCCCTCCATCCTGCCCAGCAAACGCGACAGCTCGAACGATTCACGATCGGTAACATTGATTACTTCGTCAACGTACTTGATGTGAACATTCGGCGGCACGATCTCCTGACCGATTCCCTCGACGAGATACGGAGTCGCCTCCACGATCTTTCCGGTCTCTTTGTAAGTCTTGAAAATCGATCCGTAAGGATCCGCGCCGATGATCCTGATGGCTGGGTTCTTTTCTTTTAAGAAGCGCCCGGTGCCCGAGATCGTGCCACCGGTTCCGAGGCCCGCCACGAAATGCGTGATCTTGCCTTCAGTCTGACGCCACACCTCCGGACCAGTAGTGCGGTAATGAGCTTCCGGATTTGCCGGATTTGAATACTGATCGGGATAAAAGGAGTTGGGAGTTTCCGACGCGATGCGTTTGGCGGTGGAGACGTAGTGATCGGGAGTTCCCGGTTTAGCAGAAACGGGAGTGATAACGACGTCGGCGCCCAGCGCTTTCAAGTAGCGCGATTTTTCGACCGAAGCTTTGTCGGTCATCACGAAGATGCATTTATAACCTTTGACAGCCGCGGCGATCGCCAAACCGATTCCGGTGTTACCGGATGTCGCTTCGATAACTGTGCCGCCCGGTTTGAGTATGCCCTCGCGTTCAGCGGCCTCGATCATGGACACGCCAATCCGGTCTTTGACTGAGTAGCCCGGATTCAAGTTTTCCATCTTCGCGTACACTTGCGCTTTTGTGTTAATGGCCAGCCGGTTGAGCCGTACCAAGGGCGTATTTCCGATCAGACCGAGAATGTTTTCCTGGAATTCCATCAGAGTCTCCGACAAGCCTTATAAGTGCGGTAAGTATCTATATAACAGACCGCCACAAAGAAGCACAAAAGTGCACAGATCATTTGCCCGACTTTTTTTGCGCTTTTTGTGCTTCTTTGTGGGTTGGCGAGGTTTAAAATGTTAGGACCCGGACGTGCTCTCCCCTTCACATCCGGGCCCTTACAAGGCCACTCATCTTGCAATGCGTGACCGAACTTTAGTGCAATCGCTTAGTAGCGTCGCCTGTTTTTATCTCTAATTCCGTAGGTGTAAATTGCCGATCCCGCTCCACCTACGATAGCGCCAATGATTGCGCCCTTCTTACCACCGGCGGCTGCGCCAACTGCGGCGCCCGCGCCTGCTCCGATAGCGGTGGTCAATTTATCGCGGTGGCGATCCCAGAACGATCTGTCTCGATCCCACCTATTCCACCGTCCACTTCGTGGTCCGGTGTAAACTCGATCCTGGTAACGGTAATCCCGAACCCTTTGTTCGTACCGTCTTGAGTTATCAAACCTGCGGCGATAACGCGTCTGTGCGCCGACTTCCATCGGCAACGCCGTCAATGTCAACACCAACAAACAGAAGATACTTACTAACCCCTTTTTCATCCCTAAACCCCTTTTTCTTCCCGACTGCCTACGCGCCACTCTTTTGGCAAGGTGTGTGCCAATACCTGAATGCTGTGCTTACGCTGGTTTTTTTGCAGTTTTATCGACAGTCAGGTAAATATGGCTCGCGGGACGTTAACCATAACGTGCGCGCTGCGTGAGGTGGTTCACCTTTTGGGGTAATCTTCCCGTCACGATTGCCTGGATCAACAATGAAAATACTAATTCTCGATAGCACACAGATTCGAGAGCTTCTGCCAATGCAGGAATGCATCGAGTTGATGGCTGATGCGTTGGCGGCACTCGCGCGTAGTGAAATTTTTCAACCACTGCGTACGATAATTCGTCCGCCGCAAGCGCGTGGCCTACTGGGATTGATGTCGGCGTATCGCACGGGCGAGCAGGGCGCATTTGGTCTCAAAGCTATTACTGTTTTTCCCGAGAATCCCGCGCAAGGAAAAGATGCGCACCAGGGCGCGGTGCTGTTGTTCGACCGCGACACTGGCGAATTGCTCGCTTTGATGAATGCTTCGGAGATCACCGCGATTCGCACTGCGGCAGTTTCCGCGGTGGCGACTCGCTTACTTGCGCGCGAAGATGCTGAGAGGTTGGCGATCGTCGGCGCGGGTGTTCAAGCTCGCACGCATCTCACGGCGCTCGCGCTGGTGCGCTCGATAAAGAACGCGCGCGTGGTCGCCAGAAACTTCGAGCACGCGGCTGAACTCGTGCGCGAGATGCAGCCTCAGTTTCCGTTTTCGATCGAGCCGGTGCGGACAAACGAGGAAGCTGTGCGCGACGCGGATCTGATTGTGACTGCGACTTCTTCGCTGGAGCCTGTGATCAATAAAGACTGGATCTCTCCCGGCGCGCACATAAACGCGATCGGCACACACTCTCCCAACTCGCGTGAGATCGACAGCGGCACGATGGGCGCTGCACGAATCTACGTAGATCGTCGCGAATCTGCCTTGAATGAATCGGGTGATTATTTATTAGCTGCGAAGGAAGGTGTTGTCACACCGGACAGTATTCTCGGAGAGATCGGCGAGCTCCTAACCGGCTCGAAACCCGGCCGCACTACTCCAACCGAGATCACGCTTTTCAAATCCCTGGGTCTCGCAATCGAAGACGTCGCCTGCGCGAATTATCTTCATCAAAAAGCACTTTCCCAGAATGTCGGCACATGGGTAAATCTCTGATGACATGGGTGAATCTGTGATGACATGGGTGAATCTGTGATGACATGGGTAAATCTGTGATGACTCAAGAATCCAGTCCGCGAAGCGGACGGCAGCATAAAGCCTGGGGCGCAAGCCCCAGGAAAGCCCAAAAATAAGGGCGCGCGAGCCCGTGAAACGGGCGACAGCCTCGGTTGGGATTACGCTGTCGCCCATTTCATGGGCTTGCGCCATTATTTTTTGCGGCTTTCCTGGGGCTTGCGCCCCAGGCTTTATGCTTTCGCCCGTTTCACGGGCTCGACGCCCATTTTTATTATTGGTTCCTGGGGCTTGCGCCCCAGGCTTTATGCTTTCGCCCGCTTCGCGGGCTGAGGGTTAAATCAACCGATCGCCCGTAACTGATACGGAATCCTGCCGGTAGTGAGAGCCGCGGCTTTGCCGGTTGTGTTGCGCGGCATGGGCCACGATCAACGCCACCTCGACCGCATTACGCAAACCGATCAAACCGTCTGATAGCTTTGTCGTCCGGTAAAACGTCTCAATCTCGTTCCACAAGTGACGCAACTCACGAATCGCCCGCGACAAACGATCGGCACTTCGAACGAGTCCAACGTAGTGCCACATGATGTTCTGAATCGTCTGCATGTCGCCCTGAATCAAAGCCGGGTCGGGTTCGTCTCGCAAACCACTCTCATCCCACGGCGGCACGTCTTCGAAATCCGTTCTCTCTCCGCCACCATCGGCAAGCGCTCGCTCGAGCTCCAGCGCCGCTCGATTTCCCCAGACCAATCCTTCCAAAAGCGACGTCGACGCCAGTCGGTTCGCACCATGCACGCCCGTGCAACTGATTTCACCAACCGCATACAGATTGCGAATCGTCGAACGCGCCCACTCGTCAACCAACACACCACCGCAAAAATAATGCGCCGCCGGCACAACCGGCACAGGCTCACGCGAGATGTCGAGCCCAACCTTCAAACACTCGTCGTAAATAAACGGAAACCTCTCGCGAATCTTTTCAGCCGGCATGTGCGAAGCGATGTCGAGCAAAACGTACGAGTATCCGTGGGCTTCCATCTCGTGGTGGATCGCACGCGCCACCACGTCGCGCGGCGCAAGCTCTTTCCACTCCGGCGAATATTGGTGCATGAATGGACGCAGCTCCGGCGTCAACAACACGCCGCCTTCGCCTCTAACAGCTTCACTGATCAGCAATCCTTCAGCGCCCGGCGCCGCCAAAGCGGTCGGATGAAACTGAACGTATTCGGCGTTTGCGATTCTTGCTCCGGCGCGATGGGCCATCGCGAGTCCATCCCCGCGCGCTCCAACTGGATTAGTCGTGTTTCGATAAATCCTCCCCAGCCCTCCCGTAGCCAGGACGGTCGCTTTGGCGAGGTAGCGATGCACCGTCTTCTCGCTGCGATCGAAGACATAACAACCGTGGCAGGAAATTTCGCGATAGTTGTCCAACGGATTGCGTGAATGATGAGGAAACGTGATCAGATCTACCGCGGTGGCTTCTGACTTGATCTCGATGTTTGGATAGTTGCCCAGCGCGGCAACCAGACCCTTCATTATCGCGAGGCCGGTTGAGTCGCCGACGTGAAGAATCCGCCGCCGTGAGTGCGCCGCTTCCTGCCCCCAGACAGGCGCGCCATCTTCAGCGTGATCGAAAACGACGTGCGCCGTGCGTTCGAGCACTTCATTCAGCAGTGGCGGCCCTTCATCGGCAAGAATGCGCGCGGCTGTCGGCGACGTGACACCAGCTCCGGCAGCCATGATGTCGGCGAAGAGCAGCGAGGAAGTGTCGTCCGGACCGCGCCCGATGATGCCGCCCTGCGCGTAACGGGTATTCGATTCGTGCACTTCACGCGCGCGCGTGATGATGGTGATTTGTCGCTCGGGATTTCGAGCCAGACGTAAAGCAGCGGTTGCACCGGCGATGCCGCAACCGATGATTAAGACTTCAGTCTCCATTTAATCAGTCTTCTCGTCCGATCTCGAGCATTCGCTCAACCGCACGCAAAGCGCGTTTGCGAATGTCCTCATCGATGAAGATCTCAAACTGCTCTTTCCGCAGCGACTCGAGTGTATCTTCGAGCGTGATCTGATTCATGTGCGGACAACGCACACTGCACAGCCGCAACATCTCCTTATCGGGGTTCGCTGCCGCCACATTGTCGCCCATGGAACACTCAGTCAGTAACAGATAGCGCGGCGCATTGGTCTTCTCGACATGTCGAATCATCGCCGTCGTGCTACCTGAAAAATCAGCCGCCGCAACCACTTCAGGACTGCACTCCGGATGGGCCAGGATCACCACATCGGGAAACTGCTTCCTGACGTTCTGAATATCTTCGACACTGAACTTTTCGTGGACCTCACAACGCCCGGGCCAACCGATCATCTGGTAGTCGAGTTCGCTGGGAAAATGCATCTTCGGTTCGCGTGTAGGGAAGATGATCTGTTTTCCGGTTTCACGCGCGACGTTGCCGGCGAGATATTCATCGGGAATGAAGATCACCTTGTCAGTTTTTAGTGACTTGACCACCGCTACGGCGTTCGACGACGTGCAACAGATGTCTGACTCGGCTTTCACGTCCGCGTAAGTGTTGATGTAAGTCACCACGGGCACACCCGGAAACCTGCGCTTCAACTCGCGCACGTCTTCAGCAGTGATACTGGCGGCGAGTGAACAACCCGCTTTCTCTGACGGAATGAGCACCTTCTTGCTCGGATTGAGAATCTTCGCCGTCTCCGCCATAAACTTCACACCGCAGAAGACGATGATGTCTTTGTCAGTCTCCGCGGCCTTGCGACTGAGCTCGAGCGAGTCGCCGACGAAATCCGGAATCGAGTGGAAGAGCGCCGGCTCCATGTAGTTGTGGCCCAGGATGACGGCGTTCTTTTCAGCTTTGAGCCGGTTGATTTCAACTGCCAACTCTGCTTTGAGACGCAGTTCAAAATCCGGCACGGTATCCACCAGCATCCGGCTCAACTTCTCATACATCTCTTCAATAGTCGTATCAGTAATCATCTCTTCAAATCCTTGTCAGGCCACGTACTTCAGGCTGACATCAAATACAACCGGCGAATGGGTCAAAGCGCCGACGGAAATGTAGTCGACGCCCGTGCCGGCAACTTCGAGAACGTTATCAAGTGTAACGTTGCCAGACGCCTCGAGTTTTGCCCTGCCTTCACAAATGGCGACTGCTTCGCGCATCGTCTCAGCCGACATGTTGTCGAGCAGGATTCGATTCACTCCGAGCGCGAGTGCCTCGCGTACATTGTCCAACGAACGTGTTTCAACTTCAATTTCGAGCCCCGTTTCGGAGGCGCGAGCACGTTCGACGGCAGCAGTAATTGATCCGGCAAAATCGATGTGATTGTCCTTTATTAATATCATGTCAAACAGGCCGGTGCGGTGGTTCTGTCCGCCGCCGAATCGAACGGCCAATTTGTCAGTGGCTCGCAGACCGGGAGCGGTCTTGCGCGTGTCGAGAATCACGGCCCTGGTGCCTGCGACAGCGTCGACAAACTTTCTCGTCAAAGTGGCGATCCCTGACATTCGGCCGAGGAAGTTCAGTGCGGTGCGCTCGCCCGTCAACAACGCGCGCGCCGGGCCTTCGACACTTGCGAGCACCGTTCCCTGCGTCACCTTCGATCCGTCTTGGACTTGCGCAAGAAACATCACTCTTTGGTCCAACGCGAGCATGACTTGCTTCGCGATCTCCAGGCCCGCGACCACGCCATCCTGCTTGGCCACAATCCGGCCACGCAACGAAGCATCCGCGGGCACAATGGTGTCGGTAGTGACATCGCCTGTTCCGATGTCCTCTTCAAGCGCACGTCTAATGCAGTGGGAAATTTCGGCGGGCAGTTCGAGACTGGTTTTCGGGTTCTTGACCAAAGTGTATCTTGCACCAGCAGAACGTTTCACGCAAAGGTGGGTGCTCGATGCAAGACTGGCGCTTCGTTGGTAACGAAGCGCCAGCCGCATGTAGTCATTTACCCGATGACGATCTCCTATCACGGCACCGGTCTCAGCAGCCACTGCTGGTTAGCGGCGCCGATGTAATCCCACTGGTGTATTTGGGCCCCGTCGGCAAAGGACACACCCGCGACGTCGAGCGCCTTGCCGCTGTGGCGCGCCATGATCCTCACGTACCCGTCACCAACATCAATGATCTGCCACTGCTGCGCAGCCGTGCCGTTCTCGTCCATCTGCCAGACGGGAGTGCCGTTATCGAGTCCACCAAACTTCACGTCGAGCACCTTGCCACTATGGCGTGCCACGATTTTGTAGTACCCGCCGCTGACAGGGAGTACTTGCCACTGTTGGTTGGTCACCCCGACGCAGGTCCATTGATGGACATTTGCGCCGGTCGCGGTTGATGCGCCTGCAACATCCATGCACTTACCCGAGTGCTTGGCGACTATCTCGTAGTAACGAGTACTGCCGTCGTAAATGAAGCGGCTCGATTCGTAGCCCGAGTACCTGACGAAGACCTCGAATGTATGCCACTTCTTTGAAGATGGGATCGTATTCGACCAGGTGTGATCTGTCGCGCTGGGGATCGCCTGCCACTCGACCCGGTTAAAGCTCTGGCTAAAGGGCCCGGTTTCGGTAACATCACGCCACCACAACTCGACGCCTCCGCTCCCGTTGAACGCGTACCCGGCGACTGTCATTGTATTCGGCGGTCCCCACGTCAACTCAGACGGTTCCACCCACGCCACACTGGTAAAGGGACACTGCGGGGGTGTACTGGATTGGCGGTAGGTCAGATATTGATCTCGCATCCGTTCGAACTGCCCGCGCGTGAAATGAGTCTTGCAGGAGTCGGAGTAGTTCGTCATGAAGTTGTGGACCGGATCAGTCCCAGGCGAGGAGGGACAGGAGTCTGTCGAATCCGCGGGGCATTGTCCGATGCTTTGGTTTAAATGAGCGGGGGTGTCGTCCACCTCATCAAGATTTGAGCAGCTGCCCTGGAAGGTGTGGAACAGGCCGAGCCAGTGGCCAACCTCGTGAACCGGTAAATCGCCTGCGTTGAATGGGTTGTTTGGAGTGCTGTCCCCAGGGAGTGTTGTGAACGGGACCACCACTCCATCTCGACAGGAATTGCCGGCGTACTCGTCGGGAAACCACCCCCACCCAATTCGGTACGGAGATCCCGCCGGGGGGTTGCCGCCACGTGTCGTATAAAAATTCAACGCGTTCGCACCACCCTGGCGCAGCACCCTCTTGGCTGACATCTCCTCGAACGAGCCTGGTTGCATGTTGAACCAGTCGTGGTTGGTGTCCCGTGTCACGCCGGCCTTCCGGAAGAAGAACTGGACGTTCGCGCTAGTTGCGCCGTTAAAAGCGTTGTTGAGAACGTTAATTTGTTCGTCAAGCCTGGATTCGGCTATATCACCGTCACCGTTGGAGTCCCGGATAACGTGGAAGTACACCGGAATCTCAAAGTAACTCAAATTGTCATCGTTGAGGATGGTACCGATGGCCTGACTGTCAGCTAGCGTGGCATTAACAGGATTCGAGAGATTGACGAAGAAGGTTTCATTTGCTTCGACGGTTGTGTCTCCAATGACCTGTACCGAGAACGACCTGCTGGTTTGGTTAGGGGCGAAAGTGACGGTGCCACTGGCTGCAACATAATCACTGGGACTGCTGGCCGTGCCATTCACAGTAGCATAGTTAACACTGATCGTCTGCGTACTCGGGCTCGAAAGCGTCACAGTGAACAGTGCCGGGGTAGTTCCACTGTTGCCTTCAATCACCGTAACGTCGTTGATCGAAATAGCTGGTAGTGAATCGTCGTTAACGATAGTACCGACGCCCTGACTGTCACCTAACCTGGCATTACGCGGGTCAAAGAGATTGACGAAGAAGGTTTCATTTGCTTCGACTGTTGTGTCTCCAATGACCTGTACCGAGAACGTCTTGCTGGTTTCGTTAGGGGCAAAATCGACTGTGGCAGAGCCACTAGAGAGGGGAAAGTAATCGATCCCACCGGTGGCCGTGCCATCCACAGTCCTGAAGTTAGCTCTGATCGGCTGCGTACTCGGCCCCGAGAGCGTCACCGTAAAATTCGCAAACGCACCTCCACTATTGCCTTCAGTCACGGTAGCGTCGCTGATCGACATAGTCACAATGGGGCAGTTCGGGGGTGTGCTGGACTGGCGGTAGGTTATGTACTGATCTCGCATCCGTTCAAACTGCCCGCGCGTGAATTCACTCTTGCAGGCGTCGGAGTAGTCCGTCATGTAGTTGTGGATCGGATCAGTCCCGGGCAAGGTATCGCAGGTGTCTGTCGAAGGCGCGGGGCATTCCCCGATGAACTGGTTTTTATGGGCCGGGGTGTCGTCCACCTTATCATCAGCGTTGTTGCAGCTAGTGCTGGTGGTGCCCTCGAAGGTGTGGAGCAGCCCGAGCCAGTGCCCAACCTCGTGAACCGGCAAGTCGCCTGCGTTGAATGGGTTGTTTGGGGTGCCGTCCCCGGGGAGCGTCGTGAACGGAACCACGATCCCATCGCGACAGGAATTGCTGGCATACTCCTCGGCAAACGTGGCCCACCCAAATCGGAACGGAGTTGAGGTGCCGCCGCGTGCCGTATAAAAATTCAACGCGTTTGCACCACCCTGGCGCAGTGTCCTCTTGGCTTCATACTCAGCGCCCGACTCCTGTTGCGCGTTAAGGAATTCCATCTGGAACCAGTCCCGGTTAGTATTCCGCGTCACGCCCGCCTTCCGGAAGAAAAACTGGACGTTCGCACCGAAGCTTGGGCCGTTAAAGGCGTTGTTGAGAACGTTAATTTGTTCGTCCAGCCTGGATTCAGCAACGAAGCCGGTGCCGTCTGTGTCCTGGATGACGTGGAAGTACACCGGTATCTCAAAGTAACTTAAATTGAGGATCGTACCGACGCCCTGATTGTCAGCTAACGTGGCATTAACAGGGCTCGAGAGATTCACGAAGAAAGTTTCATTTGCTTCGCTTACTGTGTCGCCCGTCACCGCTATCGTGATTGGCTGCTGGGTGGATTGGCCAGGGGTGAAAATGAGTGTGCCACTGGCGGCAGTGTAATCGCCTGGACTACTGGCCGTGCCGTTCGCAGTAGCATAGTTAACACTGATCGTCTGCGTGCTCGCGCCCGAGAGCGTCACATTGAACCTCGCCTGGGTAATCCCACTCTTGGTTTCATTCACGCTAACGTCGCTGATCGAAATCGTTGGTGGAGCATCGTCGTTGACGATAGTACCGACGCCTTGACTGTCTGCTAACGTCGCATTAACAGGGCTTGAAAGATTGAGAAAGAAGTTTTCATTTGGTTCGAGTATGGTGTCGCCCACCACCGGTATCGTGATCTGCTTGCTGGTTTGTCCGGGATCAAAGGTGAGTGTGCCACTGGCGGCAACATAATCGCTTGAATTGGTGGCCGTGCCGTCCGCAGTCGCATAGCTAACGCTGACCGTCTGCGTGCTCGCGCTCGAGAGCGTCACATTGAACACAGCGGACGTAGTGCCGCTATTACCTTCATTCACGCTAACGTCGCTGATCGAAACGGTGGGTATGACCGGCGCCAATTTGCCGGCACGATCCCAAACCGCGCGTCCATTGAACAACGAAAACGCCATGCCGTTTAGCGTTCGTCCTTCCAAGCCCACCGCACTCGCAGGTACCTCCAGGCGCACCCACTGGCCAGTGGGTGGCAATGCGCCCATGTTGCGACAACTGACCGTGCCGTCAGTGCCCGCTTCGATCTGGTTCTGACCCCAGTAGGCACGGTGCTCCCAGGTACCATCGTTGAATTGCAGCAGTACTTCTGTGGGCGGGTTCGCCGGATCGAGATAGACGTGCGCTATCAAAATGTCCCCGGCATTTACGGTTAAGGTTTGGGTGGCGTTGAAGAAGTAATGTTGATGAAAGCCGGCGACGAGATCTGACGTATGGGCCAACGTCCCCGAAAACGGCGCCGGATTAAAAGATGTCCAGTTCCAACCCTCAAGGTGACCCAGCGCAGTAGCGCCGGCGGGTACAGCATCCTCCACCCAGACCACCTCCGATGGTTGTGCATCGTCATCGAAGATCGCACCGATACCCTGATTATCAGCCAGCGCGGCATTAACTGCACCCGAGAGATTGACGAAGAAGCTTTCATTTAACTCGCCTGTTGTATCCCCAACAACCGCTATCGTGATCTGCTTGCTGGTTTCTCCTGGGGCGAAAGTGACGGTGCCACTGGCGGCAGTGTAATCAACGGGACTGCTGGCCGTGCTATTTGCGGTCGTATAGTTGACGCTGACTGTCTGCGTGCTCACGCTCGAAAGCGTCACATCGAACACGGCGGACGTAGTTCCACTGTTGCCTTCATTCACGTTCACGTCGCTGATCGTAATGACCGGCGTTCCAGAGGCCTTGCCGGCACGATCCCAAGTCGCGCGTCCATTGAACAACGTAAACGCCATGCCGTTCAGCGTTCGTCCTTCCAATCCCACCGCACTCGCAGGTACCTCCAGGCGCACCCACTGTCCGGTGGGTGGCAATGCGCCCATGTTGCGACGGCTGGCGGTGCCGTCGACGCCCGCTTCGTACTGGTTCTGACCCCAGTAGGCACGGTGCTCCCAGGTACCATCGTTGAATTGCAGTATTACTTCTGTGGGCGGGTTTACCGGATCGAGATAGACGTGCGCTATCAAAGTGTCTCCGGCATTGACGGTTAAAGTTTGGGTGGCGTTGAAGAAGTAATGTTGATGTGCGCCGGCGACGAGCTCTGACGTATGGGCCAGCGTGCCCGAAAACGGCGCTGGATTGGAACTTGTCCAGTTCCAACCTTCGAGGTGACCCGCAGCAGTAGCGCCGGCAGGTACAGCATCCTCCACCCAGACTACGTCGTCCACAACGGCGGCACTTTGCCAGACCGCGGCTGGATGGCTTGGGCTAGAGTCAACCGAAAAAGCAGACGCTACTGCGCCGCTTGACGATAACGCAACATTGATCGGCGAAGGAGACTGTGTTGTGTAGAAGGTTCGCTTCGCGTGAGTGCTGAAAGTAAGTGTAAGAGTAAAAAGGATCAAGATACTCAAAGCGCAGACAGTTGTAAGGTGGCGATGCATGAGGCCTCTCTTTCAGGAAATTAAGTGAGTTGTTGGTCGCGTTATCGAATGTCTACTTCAGAGAAGTCGCTTGAGGGATAGCGACCTGCATGCGGTAGCAGTCATCCAGATAGTTATTCTTCTCTTCATCTGGAACCTCCTGGCTGAAGGTGTCAGTGACACTGCGGTGACGCAGCGGTGCGGGTGGAACTGACCGTCCGACAAGTAACGCGACTTTTCGGCGCCCACTCCCTCAATTTTTTTGACAGGCGTGCACAAAGTGGGGAAAATTCCGTTTTGGCACGACCTTTTGTTAGACTTTTGTTCCTCTGCCGACTAAAGGAACCTTTGCTGCAGTAAACGCGAGGAACCATGCCTCACAAAGCGAGAGAAATCGAACTTCTGGAAGCCCTCACTGGCGACGCTCATCCGACACACGAAGATCTGATTGTCCGCGTCTACGACCAACTGCGGCGCTTGGCCGCCGCCTATCTTCGGCGCGAGCGCACCGACCACACACTTCAGCCCACGGCGCTGGTTCACGAGGCTTACATAAGACTCGCGGCGCAAGAGAATGTGGACTGGCGCAACCAGGAACACTTTGTCGGCGTGGCGGCGGCGATGATGCGGCGCGTGCTCGTGGATCACGCGCGCGGGCACAAATGTGACAAGCGGTGGGCCGGGCTAAAGCAGCCTCTTGCCGAGGCGGACGGCTGTGCCGAGGACGAAGCAGAGGATCTGGTCGCGTTAGACGAGGCGTTGAGGAGACTCGCGGGCAAGCACCCGCAGAAAAGCCGGGTCGTAGAGTTGCGCTTCTTCGGCGGCCTCTCCATCCAGGAAACGGCGCAAATCCTGGAAGTGTCTGACTCGACAGTCGAGCGCGATTGGAAGTTTGCACGTGCGTGGCTGGCGCGCGAGATAAATCGGGGTGGGCGTTATGGGTGAGCCCCGGCGCCTCGAAACGATTGAACAGCTTTTTCACGAAGCGCTCGAATGCGACGACGCCTTCCGCACCGACTTTCTGGCGAAGGCGTGCGCAAGGGACGTGGAGCTCCTGGCCGAGGTCGCGTCACTCCTGGCCTCCTATGAACGAGACCGGAATCTCCTGCAGAAGTCTGCGTTCAATCTGTCAGCCCTGGACGTCGCCGCCACCGTTCTGGAGGAGAAGGGCGGGGTGCCGGAAGTCCCGCGGGTGAAGGATTTCCATCTCGT
>DASVGE010000017.1:0-22560 GCA_036379695.1 Pyrinomonadaceae bacterium
ACGCCCCCCCACTCCAGGGAGGCGCCTAATGGTGTTCGAGCTTGATGGCGTAGACTAATAATTTGCCTGCGGCTTTTACGGTCGTGAGCGTCTCGCCCTTCTCAACCTCAAACTTGGTAAGGGCGGGATTTGTCAGGAAGGTTTGTACGCTCTTGTTTAGCGTTGCGTCCTTTATGAGGCCTTTGGTTTTTGGATTCGCAAACTGCTTTAGTGCTTCCAGGTCCGGGACCGGCTCCTCAGAAAAGACGAGCCACAGCTTTTCAACTCCCTGTTGCGGATCAAACTCAAACCAACTCTCTTCCGGAATCGGAACCACATCGCCGGCGGTTAAGAATGAGGAACCTTTGTTTGCGGTTTCCGAAGGGAAAAGCGTGACGAACTCTGCCGGTCCGGATTCAGTAGGGCCTTCGTTAAGTATGTACAGGTAGCCCGGCTGCGGACTGCGAACGTGGAGGCGAATCCGGTAGTCCTCCTCGAAATTGATCTCACCTGCCATCCTGAATGGCTTCTGGAATGGCTTGTCATCCCTGAACTTCTGCACCGTGATCCAGTAAGTAAGTGTGCGCTCCTCGATTGGGACTGGCGCGGGAGGAGGAGTGACGATGGGAGTCGCTGCTGTTTGTCGACGAGCTCGCCAAATGCTGAACGCGAAGATCGCCGCAGTCACCAACACCATGGCCGCAATCGCGATCAGCAACACTCGCTTCTTCGACGGTTCAACCGCAGTGCTCACTTCGACACGCTGAACGTCGGGCGACGACGTCCGATCGATCTCGGCTTTGATATCCAACTGCTTCTTCAAACTCCGCAGATCGATCAGCATGTCTTTCGCCGTCTGATAGCGATCGTCAGGCTCCTTCGTTATTGCTTTACTGACAATGCGCTCCAACTCGGGCGGAATCGGTTCCTTCGTCACTTGCGACAGCGGCACCGGATCTTTTTCGAGGATCTGCACGATCGTGTGACTACTGGTCGCGCCGCTGAAAGGCATTGAACCCGCGACCATCTCGTAGATCATGACGCCTGTGCTCCAGACATCGGTGCGCACATCAACCGCCTGCGCCTGCGCCTGTTCGGGAGACATGTAGTTGATCGTGCCCATGATGATGCCGGGCGCGGTTTTGAATGCTGTCGCCGCTTCCAGATCGGAGTCGTGTTCGAGCACCACTGATGGTCGCTTCTCCGTCACTTTCGCCAAACCGAAGTCCAGCACTTTCACGACGTGGTCGCGCCGGCGAATCATCACGTTCTCGGGTTTGATATCGCGATGAACGATGCTCGCCTCGTGCGCGGCATCAAGCGCGGCGAGTACCTGGATGGCGATGTCGAGGATCTCCGGAAGCTTGAGCCGTTTGTCGCGCAGGTGTTCCCGCAGTGTTTGGCCGTCGATGAACTCGGTGGCCAGAAACGTCAAACTTTTGACTTCGCCAAACTCGTAGATGGTGAGAATGTTTGGCTGGTTCAGCGACGATGCGACTTTCGCTTCCTGGCGAAAGCGCTGCATGCGTCGCTGGTCGGCGGATACGTCCGGCGAGAGCACTTTCAGTGCGACTGTTCGATCCAGTCGTGAATCCCTCGCAAGGTAGACCTCACCCATGCCTCCGGCGCCGAGTTTTTTGATAATTAAGTAAGAGCCAAGCTGCTGCCCGTCGGTGAGAGCGGTGGTGTGTGCGCGAGCGTCGTCTGCGAGCAATAATTCCGCGGCGTTTTCAGCCGCATGACCGCCGATGAAGTTTTCCTGACTTGCCTGCTGGTGCGACGCGATCAGCTTCTCAACTTCAGCACGCAGTGACTCATCACCGCCACACTGGCCCACAACGTAAGCTGCACGCGCTTCACCATCGAGCGAAATTGCTGATTTAAAGATGCGACTTATCTGGTGCCAGCGTTCCGGGTTCAATTGGTCGCATTCTCAGAGAGTTGTTGATAAAGCCACGCTCGCGCCATGTTCCAGTCGCGCATCACTGTATTTTCTGACACGTGCAACACACCGGCGATCTCCTCGTTGTTGAGACCGCCAAAGTATCGCAACTCAACTACCTGGCTGCGTCGCGGATCTCGCTCGGCCAAACTCTTCAGTGCTTCGTCCAGACGCATCAGTTCGCGTCCCTGTTCGGGAGCAAGGGCTGCCACTTCTTCGAGCGAGACTTGTTGCGCGCCGCCACCGCGCTTCGCGTAAGCATAACGCCGCGCGTGATCGATCAGTATGCGTCGCATGATCTGCGCTGAGATCGCGAAGAAGTGCGAACGATTGGCCCAGTTCACATTCTTCTGATCCACCAGGCGGACGTAGGCTTCGTTTATCAGGGCAGTGGTTTGGAGTGTGTGGTCTTTTCGTTCCCGGCTCATGTAACGACGGGCCAGGCGGTGAAGCTCGTCGTAGACCAGCGGATACAACTCGTCCAGAGCGGACTGGTTTCCCTCGCGCCACTCTGCGAGTAATTCAGTAATCTGATGTCGGGCTGGGCTCTTCAATATCTGTCAGGAGGGAAATGCAAGTAACAGACAATTACGACGCCGCTTAAACTGCGCCGATATCGCCCGGCTTGCGCAACATCTTATTAACTTCGCCCACGTGGAGCTCTTCTTCCGCAATCATGCGACGCGCATAGTCTTCCAGCAGAATAGACCGATCGCGGACCAGCTCGTACAACTGTTTGTAAAGTGCGAGTCCGGCTAACTCAGCTTCGAGCGACTCGGTAAGGATATCGGTGATGCCGTGCTTGTGAGTTTCGAGCAGCGCGCCGATCTTGAGCGACGGGTGTTCGCCAAAATGCGTGACCAGTTCGCCTGCTTCATTTGCGTGCGAAAGACAGGTGTTGGCCTCGCTGCGCAGCCAGCTCACAATCGGAATCCGGTTATGGCCGAAGATCATCAACGAATAATGAGTGTAACGAACTACGCCGGCCAGTTCCGACTCCATGATCTGGTTCAAGAGTTTTACTGCCGCCGCTTTATCAAACGTCTCAGACATGTTTTCCTCCGTTATCTAAGGATATTGCCACAAAGACGCACAAAAGGCACAAAAAGGTCTGGCTCGGTAGTGCCCTAGTTTCACTTTTTTATCCACAGATTACACAGATTAATTAATAAAATCTGTGCAATCTGCGGATAAGAACCACTTTGATTTCAACATTCTAGGGGCGCCAATCTTTGGGGAACAAGGTGCCGGCCTTTTCAGGTTCAATCTTTACACCGGCAATTTCCGCGGCGCGCGACAGCACCGGATCGCGCTGCGCTGCCAGATCCGCAGCAGTCGGCAACACTGTCTCGTCCGGCATGACACCCGTCTTCTCTAAACTCTTCCCATCCGCCATGATCAGGTCGGCAACGGTGATGCTGTTGCCGAAATAAAGCACCTGGCCAACTCCAGTTTGATGATCGTAATGGCGGGAGGCCATAACCGCGCCCTGGCTTCGATCTCCGATGACTGTGCCACGCTTCTCGAGCTGGACCGCACGCGCAAACAACTCCGACGCTGAAGCCGAGTCGCTATCTACCAGAACTATCAACTTGCCTTTGTAGATATTTGCACCGCGCGTCTTCGCGAGAATGGGCTTCATCTCCTTACGACCCTTCATGTCGGCAATCTTGACATCGTGATCGAAGACATGACTCCCGAGCCGTGCTAACGAATCGGTATAACCGCCGCCATTCCCTCGCAGATCGATGATCAGTGACTTGAACTTTTGCGCTTTGCTCATCACGGCGTCGATGTGGTCGTTACTTTGTGCAAAAGTGGTCATTTGCCAGATGAGCAGGTCGGTGCCGAATTCCACTTCACGATCTTTACCGACGTCCTGGCGTTCGCGCAGGTAGCGGACGAAAATGTCACCCCAGTCCACTACGCTTGCACCGCGGGTGATCTTCGCCAGTATCTCGATTTCCCTCGATTGCGATTCGCCCGGACTCTGCACAACCAGACGGATAGATGTTGCAGGCATTAGCGCGTAATAGCGGTAGTACATCTTCCATATGTTGTCGCGTGAAGGAGCGTAGCCATCGACCGATACGATCAAATCACCTCGTTTCAGGCCTTTGGTTTCAGCGTCGCTCTTCGGCTTGACGGCGGTGACGAATGCCTTATCGCCCACCATTTGCATTTCCCAACCATACTCAAACCGTGCGGCGCGAGATGGAGGCAGGAAAAAAGTGTGCGAGTCGTTAAGGTCCAGCATGGTTTGGGCCACGATAACGATCAGTTGATCGCGCGAGGTGGCTTGCTTCAGTCGCTCTTCCGCCGACTTGAAACGGACATCAACATCGAGGCCGTGTAATTCGGGATCGTAATAGTTCTTTTTCAAGTCGTCCCTGGCAGCACGCAACATCTCTATGGCGCTGTCGCGGTCGAACCGGCCGAGCCCCTGGGCCTGCACGCGCATCGCCAGACTCGCTCCCATCAGTAAAAGCACAACGGCGAAGACAAATCTCTGTGCGCCGGAAAACTGCAAGTCAAATCTCAAATTGATATCTCCTATTATTTAACTGTGCCCATCAATCGCTTAATAGTTGGCGTTAAGAGGGCAAGAATTACTGTTGCGACCAAAAGCCCGGCAGCAATTCCGCCGTACAGCGTTACCAGTTGCATCGAATTGTTTCCGACGTAGAAACCCGAAAGGTATCCGGCAAGTTTGCTGCCCAGCGACGACGCCAGGAACCAGACACCCATCATGATGCCGACCAGTTTCGCCGGCGAAAGCTTCGTCACCGTGCTTAGTCCGACGGGGCTCAAACACATCTCGCCGCAAACTTCCAGGAAGTAAAGACCAACCAGCCACATCGGACTAACCTTGCCCTGAACCGTCAACATCGACGCCGGTATCATCAGCAGGTAAGCCACGCCAATGAATAACATGCCAAGCGTAAACTTGACCGGGCTCGATGGTTGACGATCTTTGAGACTCACCCAGAGGTAGGAAAATATCGGCGCCAGGATGATCACAAAGAACGGTGTGCACGACTGCAAGTAGCTCGACGGGAATCCGATTCCGAAGATCTCCGTACGCACGAGCTCTTTGGCAAACAGGTTCAGGCTCGCGCCTTTCTGTTCGTACGCCGCCCAGAACAGTATCGTGAAGACAAAGAAAATGAAGATTGCGCCGATGCGCTTCCAGTCCGAAGCTGTTAGAGGCTGGTTCGCCGCGACGTCGCTTACCTTGTCCACGGCTTTCTTCGTGACCCGGCTGCCCACGTGCGCCAACCAACGGCCGAAGATTACGAAGATGATCAGGCCGAGAATCATTCCCACGCCGGCCGCGCCAAATCCCCAGTGCCAGCTCTTGGCCGGGTCAAAGCCGTTGCTGGTAAGAATGCGTTTGAAGCTGTCACTCTGGGCCAGGAAACCGCAAACAAGTGGCGCTAAAACGGCGCCCACGTTGATGCCCATGTAAAAAATCGAGAAACCGCTATCGCGACGCGGATCGTTTTCGGCGTACAGACCGCCGACCATGGCGCTGATGTTTGGTTTGAGCAGACCGGTACCGACAGCGATCAGGACCATGCCGAGGTAAAACGTCGACATCGAGGAAAAGACCATCGAGAAGTGGCCGGCGGCGATGATGAGGCCGCCGAGAAACACCGCCAGCCGCGCGCCGAGAAAGTAGTCGGCGGCGAGTCCACCTGGCAGGGCGGTCAGATAGACTGCCATCGTGTAAGTGCCATAGATCGAGGCTGCGCGTTTGACGTCAAATCCCAGTCCACCCTGCGCCTGGGGCGCAACCATATAAAGGACAAGGATGGCGCGCATGCCGTAATAGCTGAAGCGCTCCCAAAGCTCGGTGAAGAACAGCGGACCAAGACCTTTTGGGTGGCCAATAAAACCGGTGTCGCGAAGTTTGGGGTCGAGTTCGATTGATTGTGCGCTCATATTGTTTGGGCGGTTACTCTGCTGAAGTCAACAAATTGCGCGGCACTATAGTTTAGGCCGAGGGCTACATTCAACTGCGTAGAGCCCGATTGAACTTTGTAGGTGTGATTCAACTGCTTAGAGTCCGCTTGAAACCTGTGGGTGTGATTCAACTGCTTAGAGCCCGCTTGAACTGTGTGGGTGTGATTCAACTGCTTAGAGCCCGCGAAGCGGGCGAAGGCATAAAGCCTGGGGCGCAAGCCCCAGGTAAGCCTCAAAAAAAAGGCGATGGAGCCCGCGGAGCGGGCGGCAGCGCTGTCGGCCGCTTCGCGGGCTCGGCTCATGTTTTTATTGCGATCCTGGGGCTCACGCCCAGGCTGTATGCCTTCGCCCGCTTCGCGGGCTCTAAGCAGGCGCGGGGTGCTGGTCCTGCGGAGCGCGCTTCAACAACCTTTTCCACTGACGCGAGCATCTATCCTTCACAAGCGAAAGACCACTCTCCCGAACGCAACACTTCCAGGCTGGGAAACTGCTATGAGGAAAACCAATCTTTTATTGATCCTGCTTTTGAGTGTTTCTTTCCTGCCCATCAGTCTTTACGCCCAGTCAGGACGCAAAGCCACCATCCCCAAACCGGATAAGGCGCCGGACAAGACCGCGCAACCAGCAAAACCCGCCGCCGACACCAACGAAGAAATACGTGAGGCGACCGTCGCGCCCGAAGGCGAAACCGTTGAAGGCGACGTCATTCGCTTCGATACTTCTTTAGTAACCGTGCCCGTAACCGTGCTCGATCGCAACGGCCGCTACGTTCCCCAACTGCGTCGCGAAAGCTTCCGCCTGTACGAGAACGGCGTCGAACAAAAGATCGCATACTTCGCCACTACCGATTCACCTTTCAGCGTCGTTTTACTGATCGACACCAGCGGCTCGACACAGTGGCGTCTCGACGACATTCAGGACGCCGCCATCAACTTCGTCAGCAAGCTCAAGCTTACAGACAGCGTCATGGTGATGTCGTTTGACGATCGAATTAAAGTGGAGTGCAAAGCGACAACCGATCGCGACGTGATCACGAAAGCCATCCGTCACACACGCACCGGCGGCGGTACGCGTCTCTACGACGCCGTCGAAGACATTCTCAAGAAACAACTCAAAACCATTCCCGGTCGCAAAGCCGTCGTGCTCTTTACTGACGGCGTAGACACCACCAGCTACCGCGCCACATACGAAGACACCCTGCGCCTGGCTGAAGAGTCGGATGCACCGATCTATTCGGTTAACTACGACACTTCGGGCATCAGTACAGGTGGCGTCCACGCCCCGGGACTGCCCAGTGGACGCGGAACGATCCTCGGCATCCCACTTCCACGCACTGGAATCCCAGGCACGACAACAGGCGGGGCTACCCCCGGTGATTACCGGAGAGCCGTCGCCTACCTTCGCGCACTTTCCAACGCAACCGGCGGCCGCTCCTACAACGGCGATTCCCTGTTCGGAATCGCGCAAGCGTTTACGTGGATTGCTGAAGAGTTAGGACGCCAGTACAGTCTTGGCTATTACCCGACCAGGGCCGGTAAAGCCGGTGAACGACGTCAGATAAAAGTGAAAACGACTGAAGCTGATATGGTGGTGAAGGCTCGCGATAGCTATATCTACTCTGACAAAGGTCAGAAATTTACCCAGCTTAGCTCGCAATTCTCCGGACGGCGGCGAGCTTCGGAAACTGGTTCGAAGTAGGCCGGTGGTAATAAAAGCTACCCTGCATCTCCCAATTTCCCAGATTGAACTGACGCTGCGCGCCACAGCTAAGACAGGTGCGATAGGCCCGGCCATCACGGGAAAACGGCCGGCTCATCTCCGCATGCCAGCAACCAAATACTCGCGCCACGAAGTTACCGATTTTTCCGGTCAAAGACGAAGCGTCGATATGTCCAACGGTTGAGTTTGCGATTGTTAACTGGCCTGCGTGCATGATTGTTTACCTCTTTAAATATCCTTCCGAGCTATCCTTCAAACGGTAACGCGCAAACAATCCACGAATTGGGTCACCAGCCCTATCGCACACGGTTCTGTTCGTCTTATACTAATGGTCCTTAAGTCTTGGATTCGGGAGAGTTACTGATTGAGTGAGCATCCCGCAGACAACATAACTCGTCTTCTGATAGAGCTCTCAAATGGCGATCGGGCCGCGGTTGATCTTTTGTTACCCGTCATCTACGATGAACTCCGCAAGCTTGCGGCTAATTATCTGCGACGGGAACGACCCGATCACACGCTGCAACCAACCGCGCTGGTGCATGAGGCTTATTTACGACTCATCGATCAGTCGCGAGTGAACTGGCAGAACCGCGCCCATTTTTTCGGAGTCGCCGCACAGATAATGCGTCGCCTACTGGTGGATCATGCGCGCAAGCACAATGCGGAAAAGCGTGGCCAGGATTTTCAAAAACTCTCTCTGGATGAAAACATCGATCGAGCGGTCGAACGCAGCGCCGAACTGATTGCGCTGGACGACGCGCTCAAGACCCTGGCAACCTTCGACGCACAGAAAGCACGCATGGTCGAGTTACGCTACTTCGGCGGTCTCTCCATTGAAGAGACAGCAGACGTTTTGGGTGTCACTCCTACAACCATCAAACGTCATTGGCGGTTTGCCAAAGCCTGGCTCCATGGGGAAATGCAAAGAAATAGTTGATGCACGCAGCAAGTCCAATCCAACAATTAGTCATCTCATTGCCGATTGCCAATTACCGATTGCCGATTTGATTCCAGTTGGCTTTCGACAATCGGCAATGATCGATCAAAGGTTACACACGTCATAGGTAATGACTCCCGAACGCTGGCGACGAGTTGAAGAAATTTTTCAGGCCGCCCTCGACCTTTCCCCGGAAGATCGAAACCGCTACGTGTCCGAAGTGTGCGCGCAAGACACAGATCTCAGACGCGACGTTGAATCACTACTCTCGCAATACGACAGCGCCGGCGAACTACTCGACGAACCCATTTACGGAAACACCGAGTTGAGCGCACTCGAGTCGTTTGTAGAAGACAAGGATCCGATGATCGGGCGCCGCCTCGGCTCGTACCGGATCGAGCGAGAAATCGGACGCGGTGGCATGGGCGCGGTCTACGAAGCCTCGCGCGCCGATAATGAGTTCAACAAACGCGCGGCCATCAAGCTGGTGAAGCGCGGCATGGATACTGACTTTATCCTGCGTCGCTTCCGCAAAGAACGACAGATTCTCGCCGCGCTCGATCACCCGCACATAGCCGGTCTGCTCGACGGCGGCACCACGGAAGACGGCCTGCCCTACTTCGTGATGGAGTATATCGAAGGGCAGCCGCTCTACAGTTATTGCGATAGCCATAAACTAAACATCACCGAACGGCTGAAACTGTTTCGCTCGATCTGCGACGCGGTCCATTACGCACACCAGAAGCAGGTCGTACACCGCGATATCAAACCGTCAAACGTGCTCGTAACTTCCGCCGGCATTCCGAAACTGCTCGACTTCGGCATCGCCAAGTTGCTCAACCCGCAACTCGCCGGTGACATCACGCACGATCCAACCGCAACCGCGATGCGTCTGATGACGCCTGAGTACGCATCGCCGGAACAGGTACAAGGCGCGCCGACCACGCCCAGCACAGACGTCTATTCACTCGGAGTGTTGCTTTACGAGTTGTTAACCGGTCACAGACCTTATCGCCTGCTTAACCGCGCGCCGCATGAAATCGCGCGCGTGATCTGCGAAGAAGCGCCGGCGCCGCCGAGTATCATCATCACGCGCGCCGAAGATCTGTTGCCGAGTCTGCTCGAAACAGGCGACGACGCGACCACACTCAAAAAGCTTTACACCACGCGAGGCGGAACTCTCGAGTCAATCCGCCGCGCGCTCGCGGGCGACCTCGACAACATCGTCATGCAGGCACTGCGCAAGGAACCGGAATGGCGATACCAGACCGCCGCTGAACTGCGCGACGACATCACACGCTTTCTCGAGGGCCGCCCCATCAGCGATCTGCCAGACCCGCCGCACGCCAGCATGATCGCGCGGCCAGAGTTGTCGAATGAGAACTCACTGGCTGTTTTGCCGATGAAGTTGATGGATATCAACCAGCCCGAAAGTAATCCCGATTATCTCGGCACTGGCCTCGCGGATGCACTCATCACGCGGCTCAGCGCCATTCGCACTTTCGCCGTCAGACCGACGAGCAGCGTGCTTCGTTACGGCCCTGACGCGGATCCCCTGCGCGCCGGGCGCGAACTCGGCGTCGCGTTTGTGCTGGACGGACGAATCAGACGCTCGGCGGAACGCATTCGCGTCACCATCCAGTTACTCAACGTCCGCGACGAGACCACGGCATGGGCAGGACAATTCGACGAGCAGTTCACCGACGTTCTGAATCTTGAAGACACCATCTCTTCGTACGTCGCCGAAGCGATCGTGCCGCACCTGACGGTGGACCAGCGACTCCGGCTGGCCAAGCGCGGCACCGACAATCCACAGGCACACGAAGCGTACCTGCGCGGACGTTTCTACTGGAACACGTTTACTGAAGATGGATTCGCGCGCGCCATCGTCTGTTACCAGCAGGCGATCGCACTCGATCCGAAATACGCACTGGCGCATGCGGGCGTGGCCAGCTATCACAACTGGCTCGGCGTCTTCAGCGTGATGCCGTACGTGGAATGTTCAGCAGCAGCTTACGAAGCAGCCCAGACTGCGGTCGAGCTCGACCCGAACCTTGCCGAAGGTCACACTGCGCTGGGCCAGGCCATACTCTGCCGCGACTTCGCCTGGGGCAGCGCCGAGCATCATCTCGTCCGCGCGATCGAACTCGATCCCAACTATTCACCGGCACGCACCTGGTACGCGTTACAACTCGCGATGGAAGGCCGGTTCAGCGAATCGTTGCGCGAGGCCCACAATGGTCGCGATCTCGATCCGCTCGCAATCATCTCGCGGTTCAGTGTTGTCTGGTGTTCGTATCACGCGCGGCGCTTTGATGAAGCGTATCGCTTCGCCACCGCCACCCTCGAGAACGAACCACGAAACCTGATGATGCTTTACGGTGTGAGCTTCGTGCTCAGCCGCCTCAACCGCCACGATGAAGCCGTCGAGGCTGCCGAGCGTTGCGTGGAACTGATGGGAAAGGCGTCTCACACGTTGGGACGGCTCGGCTGCGCTTACGCCGCCGCGGGAAATCTCGATGCTGCACAGTCGGCGCTCGATGAGATGAAAGTCCTGGCGGAGCGACGTTACGTATCGCCATATCACCTCGCGCTCGTAAACAGTGCTCTCAATCGCCGCGAAGAAGCACTCGACCTGCTGGAGAAAGCGTTTGAAACCTGCGACGCGAAGGTGCTCTGGATGGGAGTCGACCCCGAGCTCGATCCACTGCACGGCCATCCACGTTTTAACGACCTGCTGCGCAAGCTGGACCACCGTCTCGCAGCGCTGCCCACGATTGCCGGTCAGTTGCGTGAGGATCAGGAGTCAATCGCAGTACTGCCTTTTCGTATTCTTGGTCCATCCGGGGAAAACACCGGCGACGAATATCTGGGCATAGGACTTGCTGATGCACTGATTACCAGGCTGAGTAACGTGCGGCGTCTGGTTGTAAGACCAACCAGCAGCGTGCTTCGTTACCACGGCGCCGCGATCGAGCCACTGATGGCGGGACGCGATCTCGGTATCGACTACGTTGTCGATGGCAGTCTCAGACGCGTCGGCAATCGCATCCGTGTCACAGCGCAACTGCTCAGCGTCAGTGAAGGCGTAACGCGTTGGTCCGAACAGTTTGATGAAGAGTCGACAGACGTTCTCCAGATCGAAGATTCGATCTCCGAGAAAGTCGCGTCTGCATTACTACCGCAACTTACGGGCGACGAAAAGCGCCAGTTGTCCAAACGTGGCACTGACAGTTCCGAGGCGTTCGAGGCGTACCTGCGTGGTCGTTACTACTGGAATTCTTACACGGAAGTCGGCCTCGCAAAGGCGCTGGAGTGTTACAAGAAAGCGATCAAGGCAGATCCGGATTACGCCCTCGCCTACACCGGTATTGCCGATTACTACAATTGGCTCGGCGTGTTTGGTATTCGTCCTTTTGCAGAGACTTCGGCATCAGCAAAACAGAACGCAGCGAAAGCAGTGGAACTGGATTCGACTTCCGCTGAAGCCTACAGCGCGCTCGGTTTTGCAACCGTGTGCCACGACTTCGATTGGGCCGTCGCGGAAGGCCAGCACCGGCGCTCGCTCGAGATCAATCCCAACTACGCCACCGGCCATCACTGGTACGCGTTTCATTTGACGATGGAAGGCCGCTTCGACGAGGGCATCGATCAAATACTGCGCACTCGCGAACTCGATCCCTTGTCGCCAAGCGTGCTTCAGGCACTCGGCTGGTGTTACTACCACGCGCGACGCTTTGATGAGTCGATTACGACTTTTCAAAACATGCTCGAGGCAGTGCCGGATTTTCCATACGGCCTGATCACCTACTCCTGGGCGCTGAGACACACCGGCGAAATGGATCGCGCCGTCAAAGCAGCCGAAAAAGCGTTGCAACTCTCGGGCGCCAGTCAGTTCTATCTCTCGGTCATGGGCAGCACCTATGCGGCCGCCGGACAGCAGAAAGAGGCCCGCACCGTTCTGGAGCGATTGATGCAGGTGTCTGTCCACAGCTACGTCTCGCCCTATCACCTCGCCTTGTTACACCTGCACCTCGGTGAACGCGAGCGCGCGTTGGAACTGCTCGTGAACGCACACGCAATCAAGGATGCATGGATAGTGTGGCTGGGCGTCGAGCCTCAATGGGATCCACTGCGAGGCGAGCCCATGTTCGAAGGAATTCTGCGCGACCTGCGCCATCCCTCTCTCTATCGAAAGGCGAAGGCCGCAACGTCCACCGTACCAAAGCGGCGAAAGCCTGGTTCCGCCGGGATTGCTCCGATTACAAAAGCAATATTGACTCCCACTCCGGAGACACAGGCGGGCGAGAACGAAGAAGCTCGCCAGCTCTACACTGCCGGCCGTTACTATGCGACGCGCCGCAGTGCGGAAGGCATGCGCCAGGCGATCGAACGACTCGAACGCGCGGTTGAACTCGATCCGGAGTATGCGATTGCGCACGCGGAACTCGCCGATTGCTACGCGATGCTCAACTGGTACGTCGAGCCGCCACCGGCCGAAGCATGGGAACGTGCCAAAGCGTCGGCCCTGCGCGCCGTTGAGGCTGATCCGAGTTTACCTGAGGGTCATGCTTCACTCGGTTTTGTCAGGTTGCACTACGACCGCGACTGGATCGACGCCGAACGCGAACTCCGCAAGGCGATCAAACTGAAGCCCAGTAACCAGGTGGCCCATCGCTGGTACGCCTACAGTCTGTCAGCCATGGGACGTCACGATGAGGCGTATGCCGAAATCGAACGCGCGCGCCAGATCTCGCCGCAATCGGCAGTGATCGCAACCGCCGTTGCGAACGTACTGTTCCTGGCGGGCAAGTTTGATGAAGCTGTGACGCAGTGCCGGAAGTCACTCGAACTCGATCCGGGCTCAGTTGCGGCCCACACGATCCTGCGTTGGGCATACGAGTTAAAAGGCATGCACAACGAGGCGATGGCCGCGTTTGAACAGGAACGCAGCTTTGCGGGCGACACGCCCACGACGCACGCCAAACGCGCTCACGTGCTGGCCGCGACCGGAAAACGTGACGAAGCAAAAGCGATCCTGACCGAGATCATTGCCAAGCGTAACCAGAATTGGGTGACGGCTTACGAAATCGCCATCATCTACACGTGGCTCGACGATTTCGATAACGCGTTTCGCTGGCTGGCCCAGGCTGAGCGTGAGCATGCTGTTGGCTTTACGTTTGTGCGCGTCGATCCGCACTTGTCCAAGCTGCGTACCGATCCACGTTTTGCAGATTTGATAAGAGAAACTGAGAAGACGATTCCTTAATCCACAGATTACACGGATTTCTTTTAATACTCTGTGTAATCTGTGGATTCAACTATATGAAACGAGAAACACTAGACTCATGGGTTCGTGAAGTTGTTGCGTGGCACTTCGATCCGGAAACCGGCTGCCCGTTCTGGCTCGACTTCGCCAAAAACCTTTCGTGGGATCCGCGGAAAGAGATCAAAACCTACGATGATCTTTCGCGATTCGGTTTCTTCCAGGATGAGTGGTTGCGTGGTGGTCCGGTGCGTCGCTGGGTGCCGAAAGGTTACGCTCACCGCCCCGTCTACACGTTTGAAACCGGCGGCAGCACGGGCGTGCCGAAGTCGCGCATCAACATCGAAGACTTCCGGCTCGATTACGAAGCGTTCAGCGACACGCTGCCGGAAGAATACTTTCCACGCGACTCGGATTGGTTGTCGCTTGGACCAACCGGTCCGCGTCGGTTGCGCCTGGCGGTCGAGCATCTGGCCCAACATCGTGGTGGGATCTGTTTCATGGTTGACCTTGATCCACGCTGGGTCATAAAGCTGCTCAAGATGGGCCAGCCGAAGATGGCGGAGCAGTACAAGCAGCACGTGGTCGAACAAGGTCTCACGCTGCTGCGCGCGCACGACAACATTCGTTGCCTGTTCACGACGCCGAAGCTTCTGGAAGCGCTTTGTGAAAAAGTCTCGCTCAAGAAGATGGGTATCACGGGCGTGTTCTGTGGCGGCACTGAAATGACGCCGCAGTTTCATCGTTTCGCGGTTGAAGAGCTGCTCGAAGGTGCATACTTCGCGCCTACCTACGGCAACACGCTGATGGGCCTGGCGGTTCATAAACCGCGACAGCCTGAAGATAACTACGCGATCATTTACTATCCGCCGATGCCGCGCGCGATGGTTGAGGTTGTCGATCCTGATGAGCCGGACAGGGTCGTCGGCTATGGTGAGACGGGCCGTGTTCGTCTGACGACTCTAACCAAAGAGTTCTTCATGCCGCGTTTTCTGGAACGTGACGAAGCCGAGCGCGAACCACCGTGCGATCAATATCCGTGGGACGGCGTCCGCAACGTCCGCCCCTTCTCTCGTTTCCAAACTTCGGTTGTCGAGGGAGTGTATTGATTGCGATTACGAGGGATCTGCTTGATCGGTTACGGCGGAGCAACTTGGATCGGGTCAGTACCGTAACGCGGTAGCGTCGGGTCGGTTCTCAGATTAATATGCCAGGAGAGTTATGTGCCCCGCGGACCCGACGCTACCGCGTTACGGTACTGACCCGATTTCATCGAGAGCACTTTTAGAATAATCATGTTGCACATACCGATCCTGCGCCAGGGCAATCAATATACGAGTCTCGACGTCGCTCGCGTCGCGCATCATCAAACTCGCGAGCCTTTTGTCGGCGTCAGCCAGGCCAATGCCGGGCTCATCCGCCGCGACCTCGGACGGCAGGAGATCGCTCGCGCGAGTCTGCAACGCTTCTCGACGCAAGAGCTCGTCAATATCTGTTCTCGAGCAGCCGAGTACTTCGTTAACGACTCGCTACCGCTCGGTGATTCGTCGCAGTCTTCCGACGACTACGTAAAGCAAGTTTCGGCAACTACCGGTCTTCCCTACGTGCTCGCGCGTCGCAACATGCTGAAGATCAAGAGCATGCTCGCGAACATGGAAAGCGTGCTCAACGGGCTGACACGAAATCTCGATTGGGAACTGCTCGATCGCGGTTTTGGTGTATTCGAAGGCCGCTCGCTGAGTTTCTTTCCTCGCACTCAATCGCTCGGCGCAGTGCTGCCAAACAACTCACCGGGAGTTCATTCACTCTGGATTCCTGCAATCGCGCTTCGCATTCCCCTCGTGCTCAAACCCGGCAGCGCCGAACCGTGGACGCCGTATCGAATCATTCAGTCGTTAATTAAAGCCGGCGCGCCGCGCGAGGCGTTTAGTTTTTACCCGACCGATCACGCCGGCGCCGGCGAGATTCTGCGGAGTTGCGGCCGTTCGCTGTTGTTTGGCGATTCATCGACCACCGGCATGTGGGAAAACGATCCGCGCGTTGAGATACACGGGCCCGGCTACAGCAAGATCATCATCGGCGAAGATTGCGTCGACGACTGGGAACAATATCTCGACGTGATGATCGCTTCCATCGCCGACAATGGCGGCCGTTCCTGCGTCAACGCTTCAGCAGTTTGGGCGCCCGCACACGTCGAAGAGATCAGCGAAGCACTGGCGAAGAGACTGGCCCAGATCACACCACGCGCCGCTGATGACGAAAACGCTCAGCTTGCCCCCTTCGTCGATCCGCGCATCGCCGAACGCATCAACTCTATGATCGAACAGGGCTTGACCGAACCGGGCGCGCGCGACGTCACTGCCGCTTATCGCGATAGCGAACGACTCGTCAACTGGAACAACTGTTCGTACCTGCTCCCCACCGTGCTCCTTTGTGAGCAGGAGCATCCACTCGCGATGAAGGAATTTCTGTTTCCATTTGCGAGCGTCGTCAAAGTTGCTCAAGACGAGATCGCTACGCAGCTTGGACCAACGCTGGTCGTAACCGCGATCACGAAAGATCCCAAACTGATCCAGACGCTGGTCGCTTCTCCGCGTATCGACCGTCTCAACATCGGCGCGATGCCTACGAACCAGGTGAGCTGGGATCAACCGCACGAAGGCAATCTCTTCGAACATCTTTACGCACGCCGCGCATTCCAACAGGCAGTCGCCGTCTGAGGACTCGAGATTGAGAATTCTTTATCTCACAGGCGGCGCGGGACGGATGTATTGCGGCAGTTGCCTGCGCGACAACGCGATGGCGACCGAGTTAATGGCGCGCGGGCACGACGTGATACTCCTGCCAGTCTACACACCGACGTTCACCGACGAACCAAACGTCAGTCGCGATCACGTTGTTTTAGGCGGCATCAGTGCCTACCTCGAACAGTACGTTCCGTTGTTTCGCAAAACGCCGCGCTGGCTCGATCGTTTGTGGGACTCGAAAACGATTTTGAGTCTGGCGTCACGGCGATCGATCTCGACGAACCCAAAGATGTTGGGCGAGATGACTGTTTCAGTGCTGAAGGGCGGAGGCGGATTTCAGAGCAAGGAGATCGATAAGTTTATCGACTGGATGAAGCAGCAGGCGCCGCCTGACGTGATCAATCTTCCTTACTCTCTGCTGATCAGCATGGCTGCGCCGTTGAAACAAGCGCTCGACGCACCGGTAACGTGTACGCTCCAGGGTGAAGACCTCTTTCTGGATGGTTTGCAGGAGCCATACCGAACCCAGGCGCTCAATCTCATTCGCGACCAGATCGAACACGTCGATTTGTTTCTCTCGGTAAGCGACTACTACGCGCGCTTCATGCCCGGGTATCTCGGCATCCCCGCCGAGAAGATTCATGTGGTGCCGTTGGGAATCAACCCGAAGGGCTTCGATTTGCGCCCGCCTGATCGTAGTGGTCCATTCACGGTTGGATTTCTCGCGCGCGTCGCGCCGGAGAAAGGACTGCACCTGCTGGCCGAGGCGTACATCATCGCGCGCCGCTCCGGAGACTTGCCCGAAGCACGATTCGAAGTCGCAGGTTGGATGGCGCCCGACTGCAAACCTTATCTCGCAGATATTGAGAAGCGCTTGAAAGACGCTGGACTCTCAAGCGAATTTCATTATCGGGGCGTATTGGATCGTGCTCAGAAGATCGCGTTTCTTCAAAGTCTCGACGTGATGTCTGTGCCTGCCACTTACGACGAACCGAAAGGTGTCTCTTTACTGGAAGCGATGGCGTGTGGCGTTCCCGTGGTCCAACCACGGCGCGGCGCGTTTACTGAAATCGTGGAGTACACCGGAGGCGGGCTGCTGGTCGAACCCGACGATCCGCAAAGCCTCGCCGAGGGGATTCTGAAGATCGCTAAAAACAAAGCGCGGGGCGAGGAGCTGAGCGCGAACGCTTTCCGCGGCGTGCGCGAGCACTACACAGCCGCGCACATGGCTGATAGAGTGCTTGAAGCATACGAGAGTGTGATATGTCCTA
The DNA here is from genome assembly GCA_036379695.1 of Pyrinomonadaceae bacterium. Taxonomy (GTDB): domain Bacteria; phylum Acidobacteriota; class Blastocatellia; order Pyrinomonadales; family Pyrinomonadaceae; genus PSRF01. The sequence continues at coordinate 17,828 of DASVGE010000017.1, forward strand.
CCCCTTCAATCCCGGCGATGATTTGATCTTTCAACTCGAAAGCGGGTTTGGACTGCTGCGACTGCTGGCCGTCGAAGGTGAAGGCTCCGGGACCGTCTGGCACCTGATGGCCTACGACGACTTCTTCCCGGACGTCGAAACGGCCGAAGCTGCATTGTCTGGTCCGGCGCCATTGCCCGTGCGCAAACCGCACATGGCCCTGACGAATCGCGCCTTCGAACGCACGCCCGTGGCGCGACTCGGCAACCGCCCTGTCACTCAGGACGAGCTAGTCGCCTACAACGCCTGGCTCGCGAGCGATCGCCCCGTCTCCGATCGCTCAGCACTACTAATGCTCGGTGTTCGTTAAGGTTTTATCAGTGGTCATCCATCTAAAATCCGCGTTCATCTGTGTTCTGGTTTTATTCTCGCCTGCGCTCGCTGCGCGCGTTGAACGTCTTATCGACAAGTGGCGTCCAACACACTACCTCGTCAGTCTCACTCTCAACGATCAACTTTCCGAAATCACTTCCGCGAGCGCGCGGATCAACGTTCTGATCGTCAAACAAACCAGCGTGATCGATCTCGATTTTGGAGAACTAACGACCGACAAAGTCACGCTCGGCTCGAAACCACTTTCGTTCACACACAAGAACGGCAAACTCGAAGTTGTTTTACCTGCGCCGGCGACTCCCGGAACGCGTTTTACGTTGACGGTCGATTACCACGGCAAACCGAAAGACGGATTGATTCTCACCAAAGACAAAGATGGCAAGCCATCAGCGGTCGGCGATAACTGGCCCAATCGAGTGCATCACTGGATCCCGAGTTTCGACCATCCATCCGCGAAGGCGACGGTCACATTCAACATCACCGCGCCGGCGCGCGAGGAAGTGGTTGCCAACGGCCGGTTGGACCACGTCGAGACGAGCGCTAACGGTCAACGCACCTGGACCTTCACAGAGGGTGTGCCGATTCCACCGTATTGCATGATCATCGCGGTAGGCCAGTTTGCGCGCGTTGTGCCCACTCAATCTTCAATCACGCCCGTTTCCTACTACGTGACGCAGTCAGAGAAAGACCTTGCGTTGAAGGGGTTCTCACCCACGATTCCGTCGCTGGAGTTTTTCAGTGAAACCATCGCGCCTTATCCGTATGAGAAACTCGCAATGATCGTCGGCGCCACCAGCTTCGGCGGCATGGAAAACTCGAGTGCCATCGTCTTCACGGCAAATTTGTTGACGCGGCCGGGCCAGGTGAGCTTGAGCAAAACGTACGGGATACCGGGTGCCAATGTGAGTTTGATAGCACACGAGATCGCGCATCAGTGGTTTGGTGATTCGGTTACCGAGTCAACGTGGGCCGATTTATGGTTGAGCGAGGGGTTCGCGGTTTACTTTGGGAATTTGTTTGTCCAGCGTTTCGAAGGCGAGACTGTTTTTCAGACGTACATGAATCAGGCGGCGGCGAATGTGTTTGCATACGAGAAGAAAACGTTGATGCCGATCCACGATCGCGAAACAGAAGATCTGATGGATCTACTCAACGCGCTCAACTACCAAAAAGGCGCGTGGGTGCTGCACATGTTGCGCGCGCGCATGGGGGACAAGGCCTTCTTTCGCGGCATCCGAAACTACTACGCGGCGCACAAGAATTCGACAGCCAGCACTGAAGACCTGCGCGCCGCTCTCGAGCACGCGTCCGGCAAAGACCTGCGCGCGTTTTTCGCACGCTGGGTGTATGACAGCGGTCATCCACAATACGAATTGAGCTGGCAGTGGCTGCGCAATCGTGAGCTGCGCGTCGAGCTCAAACAACTCCAACCGGGCAACGCTTTTTTAGATCCGGTTACTGTCACCATCACCACGGCTTCGGGTAAACGAGACATCATTCTCAAACCCACCGGAAAGCAACTAATCGAAACGGTTCCCTTGCGTGAAACTCCTCTGAAGCTCGCCCTCGATCCCCTCAACGTCCTTCTCGACGAATCAACCGTGAAGGGTATTTGACACCATCCCCTCCCTTCCCTATCATCCATCCTCGTCGGGGCGTGGCTCAGCCTGGTAGAGCGCACGGTTCGGGACCGTGAGGTCGGAGGTTCGAATCCTCTCGCCCCGACCAATGATTTCAGGCACTTACGGCTACCTGCAAAGGTGGCCGTTCTTGTTTTGTGGCAGGATTGTGGCAGACGCGCTGACTCGTTAACCGCGCCGCTTCAACTGCCTCCCTTTTTGCTCGATCAGTCGCGTGAGTGTAGCGCCGCGTCGTTTGCGGATCGGAATGTCCCATCAGATCGGCAATCGTTCCTCTCACCGGTATCTTTCATGATTTGATTGATCGCGTCGACTTGATCCACCCAGTGATTGAAGCCATAGACTTTTGACTGCGACCTCACTCTTCTTTTGCTCACGCGGCGTTCACGAGCAAGCATCATTCCAAAATTAGACAGCTTTCTCTAACCTTAAGACTTTAAGGGTCTATGGACCAATAGCTTGAGTCTTCTCTTGGCGGTCTAAAGAGCTTCTCATCCTGTCCGCTCAATTAAAGTCCACTTTAAAGTCGGAGGTACATCGGTCTGACGTTCCCGAGTCGATCCGGATCATCTCAATTGGAAAGTAATGAAGCGGTAATCTCTCATTAGTACGAAGACTCCAGCTTTGCAGGAATGAGACACGAGCCGCAGGCGAGTGCGGCGCCGGACGCAACAGGTTCGTTGAGTAGTTGCAGCACGCCGGAAATCAAAAGAAGGCACAGACGCGAGGCGTCCTGATAGAGCGATCATGTTCTAGGCTTTGTGGGAGAACAGAAGATACACAAAGTTCAATGCCTTCCGTCTTTTCACGTGACGACGTATATTGTCCGACATGAGCTTCACATTTGAGTGGGATGAAGAGAAGGCTGCTGAAAATCTCACAAAGCACGGCGTTTCGTTCTCTGAGGCCTCGACAGTTTTTGCGGATCCATTGTCGCGGACAATTCCCGATCCTTTACATTCCGAAGAAGAAGATAGATTTGTTGTCCTCGGCCAATCAGGCTTGCAACACACCCTGGTTGTGGTGCATACCTATCGTGGTGAGGTTATAAGAATCATTAGCGCTAGAATAGCGACTTCGCGTGAAAGAAGAGACTATGAGCGAGGAAAAGAATGAGGAAGTAGAAATACTCGATGAGTATGATTTCAGCAACGCGGTCATTGGTAAGTACGCAAAGCAATATGCAGAGGGCACCAATATCGTAGTCCTTGAACCAGATGTGGCCAAGGTGTTTCCGGATTCAGCCGCTGTCAATCAAGCTTTGCGACAACTTATCGAACAGCGCTCACGTTAATTTCACGCCGCATTGAACAAGCGTTTTCGCCAGACTCGTCCGTGAGGCGTCTTTATTCATAGTTGCGGCGATCTGGTCAGTACGAAAATTTCAGCTTAAGCGCCTGAGACACGAGCCGCAGGCGAGTGCACCCCATACGCCACACGTTCGCTTAGGTAACTGAAGCACCTCGGAAATCAAAAGAAAAAGGAATAGAAGGCGAGGCGTTTGATAAGGAATAGGATTCTTTCTGAAGTCTCGCCGCAGTATTGAGCGAGTTGGAGGAAGTTGGTCCGCTGAGTGGTGACGCGCGCGGCGAGCACTTTAGAAAGAACTGCGTTGGACGAAACCGCGGGGTGGGACTATGGCGATTGAATTAACGGGTCATCTTCGTGATAGCAACAGTGGGAGGAATTCGTACCCCAAGAATATAGGAAGATGATGAGGAAGTCCGGCGAATGCTTCGGGTAAGCACGAACCTGGGGCTGTCGCCCGACGAACTTGCAGCCGAGCACACAGACTTCCGCGTGGCGCAGGTCAAGCGACAAGTAGAGGCAGACTGGTCATGGGTGGTATGTCCTTACGACTTCTCCTCACGATGAATCGATGGCCTGAAACACAGCCGCAGCTGCTGGCTGCGTGTGCGGCGCACTATAGTGGCTCAGTGGCACCAGAGACGAAAAGAACTTCATAGTGCCGGTGCGACAAGCCGGACATTGACGCAGCGAAGTACCGGTGACTGCTTGATAGAGTGTCTTATAGTCCTGGCACAGAGACTCAATGGGCTGCTCTGTTGGACCTAACAATTGACGCCAGCGCGCCAGGTCAGCGCGCCGGCGATTGGCCAGTAAGCCGAACTGACGAATACGCTGAAAGCCGCGCGGCAGCACATGTAACAAGAAGCGCCGCATGAACTCTTCCGCACTGAGTGTCATGGTTGACCTCACCTGACCGTGACGCCGGTCTCTCCAACTAAAAGTAACCTTGCCGTGCTTCAGCGACAGCAGCCGATGATTCGAGATCGCCACCCGATGGGTGTAGCGACCGAGGTAAGCCAGCACTTGCGCTGGTCCACCAAAGGCCGTTTGGCATACACCCACCACTCGCGAGCGTGGACGCTCTTGAGTAGTCGATTGAAGGCGGACGGCTTCACCAGGAATGCGCAGGCGCCATGAAAGCCCAGCTTCCCTTTCTCATAAGCGCGTTCAAGCCCCTCCAGGAATAGACGTCGGAACAAGCGCGCCAGCACATTCACTGGCAAGAAGAAACCGGGCCGAGAGCTGCGCCAGCCCTCGCCATCCACTGCAAGACCACCACCCGGAACCACACAATGCAGATGCGGATGATGACGCAGCCTTTGGTCCCATGTGTGCAGCACCGCCAGAAAGCCGATGTCCGCGCCAAGGTGGCGCGGGTCTGCCGCGATCGTTCGCAGCGTCTCGGAGGCG
>DASVGE010000018.1:0-14631 GCA_036379695.1 Pyrinomonadaceae bacterium
AAATAATGTTCGGGGGCTAAGCCCCCGGTTCGGCCTTGGCCCATAAGTCCTTAGGGCAGAGCCCGAACCGAGGGCATAGCCCACTACTACGAGGGGGGCTAACGGCAAGGCATAGCCTTGCCTCACATCGGGCGGCGAAGCCGAAGCGAAGCGCGCCAAATGACTTTTTGTGCAAGGCCACCGAACCCGGCTTTGCCTCAAAAGTCGGGTATGGTACTTGGAAGCGTCGGGTTGTTCTCGAGAAACGATAATTCTTAGGATATTGAGACCAATGCGTTCACCCGACGCTACCGCGTTACGGTACTGACCCGATTTCTCAGCGATTTCCGACTTTTGAGCAAAGCTACCGAACCCACAGTTTTGCACTATTGCGTCCTAACTATTTTGAAATAGTAATCGTGAGCGACTTCGATTCCATCTGCTGCCGTCCCCAGCAGCGTCAGTTTGTGGGTTTCGTTGGACAGTTGAGAGGCGGACAAACGAAGAGAGACGGATTGACTCTGTGGCCGTTGACGGAGACGCACGTTGGAGAGAATTACGCGACCTGAAGTGGTTTGTAGCACGGCATGGTAGTTAGCAATTCCCTCGTCCTGAGGTATTGGAATGATCAATGAAACAGTTTGTGTTTCAGGAGATAGCGTTAACACGTCCGGCGTTCCACCAGAGCGCGTCGGTAAAGTCAGGGTCAATGAGGCCAGAGCAACGTTGCGGGATTCGCTGGGTCTCTTTGTAGGTGGTCTGTCTTCCGAGGGTTCTGGTTCTTTTGTCTGCGTTACTTTCTCGTCGCGCGGCTTCTGTTCAGGTTGTGGACTCCCCGCGCTTAGCCGCCCGGTGTCACGACGTGATTGGTTAAGGCTCAGATAAACAAGCCCGCCCACCAACGCGATGAGGATCACAACGGTTGCATACCGTAGTACATGATAATCGACAAAAAGCCACTGTCTTAGAACCTGCCATCGAGACGTAGCAGGCGCTTCTCGCAACTCATCAGCAGCTTCCATCAATGAATAGGCCGCAACCAGTTTGCTTGCCCCATCCGGGAGGTGGCTCAGGTACTCACTGAAGCGCTTACTCTCATCAGCCGACAATTCCTTGCGAGCATACTGGCCGAGCAGCTCATTCTCGACGTCGAGCAATTCGTCAAAGAGCTCTTCGTCAACGAAGTACCGGTCCGCTAGTTGAGAGCGCTCCGCTTCCGGCAACTCTCCCAGAAGATATCTTCGTAAGACTGCACGCTCTTTATCTTCTCTACGCATTACGGGCTATAGACCAGCACCAGGCGCGGAGCAAGGTTCGGATTGCCGGCAAGTAGCGCCCCTTCTCTCGAGTAATAGCGGACCTGCCCGTTCTGGCCCTCGTTCTGCTTTCGGATCAGCCATCCGAAGTTTGCGCCTGCAAGGACGTCGGCGGTGACGTCCCAAAACACTTCTCCGAAGAGGCCGTTAGTGTGGAGGGCGCCCGGCGCAGTGGACGCAGCAGAGGACCCTCCGTTCCATTGCGGGTTACAGTTAGCACTTTGGTTCGCAATGTTTAGATCCTTCGCACAGTTCCACGTGATGCCCTCACCACTTCCGCGGAACCCCGGCCCTCCGCCCACCATCACGTCGTTCCTTCCGTTACCTTCGGTCCATTCGACGAGCAGCCGGTGTGCGTCCACGAGCCGTCCACTGGCGCCCCAGTTATTCGAGGTCTCAGCAACGGTCAGGATCAGAGTGGCGGATTGAAGCCCAACTGTGGAAATGCCTGTCAGATCAAACATGACCGTAGCGCGGTTATTGCCGGCGCTCTGGAGCCGCAGGCGTTCGTTCGCCCCCTCGTTAGCGTTGTCCCCACTCGCTTTCAGGAAACTATCTCCGTTGCTGAAAAGTGTCAGCACAGAAGGACAGGAGTTTCGAGTGATTACTACATCATCCGAGGAAGCGCCGCAAGAACCATTGCTGATGGTCCATCGGAAGACATTTGCGCCGAAACCCAAGTCACTTATAACCGTGGTGGGATTGTTTGGTTCAGCAATCGTGCCCGATCCGGTTACCAGAGTCCACGTCCCTACTCCAGCGGCCGGCGTATTTCCAACCATGGTTACCGAAGCGGTGTTGCAGAACACTTGATCTGGCCCAGCATCGACAGAAATTGATGCCTCCTGGACCGTAACGGTTTGAGTTTGCGTGGAAACGTTGCCGTTCTGATCGTTGTAGTTCCAGTGAACAACGAAAGTCCCTGGAGTTGTATAGCTGACTGGGTCGGTTGTAGTACCCGTAATTTGACCGCCACAGTTATCGGTTGCCGTTGGTGGTGACGGAATACTGGCCGAGCACTCACCTATTACCGTGGGTAGCGTTGCCAAATTGGGGGCCGGTGCAGTGACATCTTGAATGATAACAGTCTGCGTCTGTGTCGAGGAGTTACCGTGGCCATCATCATAAGTCCAGTGAACGATGAATGTCCCCTGACTGTTATAGCTGGTGGGATCGGTTGTTGTGCCTGTGATCTGTCCAGCGCTGTCATCGGTCGCCGTCGGAGGCGAGGTAATGCTCGCTGAACATTCGCCGGTGATAGTTGGCAAGCTCCCAACGTTAGGTACCGGCGCGGTCCTGTCATCAACACGGAACGACTGCTCGACCGGGATCGCAGCGCTGTAGTTTTCGTTGCCTTCCTGTGAAGCCCGAACTACTACTGTACCTATTCCAGTAATCGTCAGAGTATTGCCGAAGATTGTGGCGGGACCTGAGACGATGCTGAAGCTCACTGGTAGACCAGACGATGCCGTCGCATTCAGAGTGAACGGCGCGTCACCAAAGATCTTATTCGCGAGGGCTCCAAAGGTGATCGTCTGCGGTGTTGGACTGGGAACCACCCATGTGTCACTGCTATCACCAGCCAATACATTGCCAAAGACATCTGTGATTCCAGATCCGGTTGCGGTCAGAGTCAGCGTGTAGCTGCCTGCCGCGGCAGTCAGCGCGGACAGATTGCCGAGCGTCCAGGTAATGTTATCTGAGGTCGTGAGTGATTGCGCGATCGTCAACAGGTTGCTTCCGCCATCCCGGCGCAACTGCAAGTCCTGCAGGTCGAAAGCATTTACGGCTTCGCTGAAGCTAATAGTGATTGCGGCGACGCTGTCAGCTCGGGGATCGGGAGTGACATCCACGATGTCCGCCGTGGGACCAGTCGAGTCGACGTTGATTTGAAAGATAGTGTTGGAAATAGTCCCGCCTGCTCCGTCGGAAACAGTGAAAGTGAAGTCGTCCGGATCCGTCGGTGTCGAAATATCTGATCTGCCAAAATGGTGGTAAGTCACGCGGCCCTGATCGATGTCTTCCTGCGTGAACGAGAGCAGAATTCCATTGGAGTCATTTTTCTCCACGATGCCGGGATGCACGCGTTCGTTGGGATCAATATCGTTCCACTGCGCTCCGTCTGCGTCTGGCAAATTCAAATACATGTGTACAGCGGTTTCCTGCCCACTGTTCGGTTCACCGGGATACCAGTTCCGAAACGCTGAGCTCTCACCATTATCCCATCCGCCCGGATCATTCAGCCCGTTATACGCGTTCAAAGCGCGGCTGAAGTTGTTGGTGATCCAAATGTTCTCCGCGGCATTGTTTATTGTGGTCAGGAAAGCTCCGTAGCTTGCTGCCTCGGACGCCGTAGCACCTCGATGTCCGGGCGCGGTCGAGGTGTAGTAGTGACCGGTGGCCGGGTTCAGCAGCCAACCGACGAGAGTGCCGTTTAGCTTCACCTGGCCCTTCGCCGGCAGTGGTGACACCAGCGTGTAGACGATCTGGCTCGCCGGTATGCCGGCAGCGACGACTTGCAGATGACTGCTCGTTATCGTCGCGCTGCCGGCAGGCGAAAGGGTGAGGACGTTGTTGCGCAGGAGCACAGGCTGACCGGCCTGTACGGTGAAGCTCTGGGTGACGTCAGCGGCGGCTTCATAGTTGGCGTCGCCGTTTTGTGAGGCTCGCACGGTCACGATGCCGACACCGGTCATCGTCAACGTGTTACCGGCAAGCGTGGCTGGGCCACTCACTACGGCGAAAGAAATGGGCAAGCCGGAACTCGCGGTCGCGCTCAAAGCGAACGGCGCATCTCCGTAAGTCTTGTTGCCGATGGGCGAGAAACTGATTGACTGCGCAGCTTTCACGATTGGTGCATAGACATAGACGGCGCCGGACGCCCTCGCTGAGTTGTCGCTTTGGTCGCCATTCACGCCTGTAGCGTTGCTGCCCTCGAAAGCCGCCCCGGCGATGACGGTGTCGCCTGAGATCGCTACCGATCCGCCGAACAAATCGCTTCGAAGAGTGTCCGTGTTCGACGCCTTCAGGTAGGCCTGCTGGCTCCAGGTTCCACCGCTGTTTGCGAAGAGGTATGCAGCACCGGATTGCGACGCCGAGTTGTTGTTTTGGTTGCCGCCTACACCGGTAGCACTGCTGTCCTCGAATTGCGATCCGACAACTACCATGTTCCCCGAGACCGCCACTTGACCACCAAATGCATCGCCCGCCTCCATGTTGGAGGCCTTGAGATAGGCTTGCTGGTTCCACGCCCCGGCGGTCCGTTCGAAGACATAGGCAGCCCCGGCGGCGTCTGCCGAGTTGTCGCTTTGGTTACCGTCAACACCGGTTGCGTTACTGTCTTCATCAGCGGCGCCGACAACAACGGTGTCGCCAGAAATAGCTACTGACTCCCCGAAGAAATCGGCCGGTCCTGTATTCGAAGCTTTAAGATAGGCTTGCTGGCTCCACACCGCGCCGCTACGTACAAACACATAGGCGGCGCCTGACGCATTAGCAGAGTTGTTTTCTTGATCGCCATTGACTCCCGTGGCGTTGCTGCTTTCGTTTCGCGCTCCAACGACAATCGAGTCCCCTGAGATCGCGACTGAGCGCCCGAAGAGGTCATGCGCATCTGCGTTTGAGGCTTTGAGGTAAGCTTGCTGGCTCCAGGTTCCTCCGGTCCGCACGAATACGTATGCGGCTCCCGATTCGGAGCGTGAATTGTTTCCCTGGTTTCCATTGACTCCTCTCGCGTCGCTGTCCTCCCCAGGAGCTCCGACGACGACGGTGTCACCTGAGATGGAGACTGTTGAGCCGAAAGAGTCATTGTTCACGAAGCCGTTCCCGTTGTTCGAGGCTTTGAGGTACGCCTGTTGGCTCCATATTCCACCGCTGCGTACAAAAACGTAGACCGCACCAGAATCCTGGGCCAGGTTGTTGCCCTGATCTCCGTTCACCCCAGTTGCGTTGCTGTCCTCAAAAGGCGCCCCGACGACAATCGTATCGCCCGAGATCGCAACAGTGTGCCCGAACCTATCTCCAACGTTGGGGCCAAACGGCCCGTCGTTGTTGGAGGCCTTGAGGTAGGCCTGCTGGGTCCATGTCCCGCCGCTTCGCACGAAGACATACACAGCACCAGACTCAAGCTGAGAGTCGTCGCTTTGATCGCCGTTCACTCCGGTAGAGTTGCTGGCCTCCGCGTAAGCCCCTACCACTGCTGTGTCGCCTGACACGGCGACTGAATACCCGAAGAAATCACCCAGATCTGTGTTCGAGGCTTTGAGGTAAGCCTGCTGCGCCAGGGCCAGCGCCTGGATCGCACTTGCTCCACTTGGGTTGAGCTTCCCGTGCCTCGCTTCGAGCGCCAACCCCCTCCCCGGTGGAAGCTGCGGCGTGTGCTTCTCGGTGATACCTCGCTCCGATAGGCTTGAAACCGTAGCCGTTGAAAGTGTCGCAGGTGTGAAGAGTGTAAGAACAATGAGGATGGCAAACGCCGGCAACAACGCGCTTCTCGCTCGACTGGTTGCGGTCATGGAGGCTTCCTTTCACACTGTGAGAAAAACGTGGCGATTCGAAACAGGCAATTGCCTGTCAAATTCCGCGCTGTCTATTTATGAGCGTTTTTGAATTCTGTTCCGGCGAGCGAGACAATTTTTTATACAGGCTTCTAATTCTTTGCGGAGGTTGAAGGTGAGCTTGCGGAGTTGTGAGTTAGTGAGTCCAAGTGAACGCGCCATTCGGTCGCGCACGGCCTTGAGTTTTTTGCCTGGTTCCAAATCATAGTAACTGACGAGCATTTCGCGATCGGAGCGATGCAATTCATCGAGGCAATGCCGCCAGCACTGTCTTAAATCTTCTTCCTCCGAGCAGGCAATCAGAAGCTCTTCCGGCGAGCTGGAGCGGGGTTCTTTTGCGGGCGGAAGGTCGTCGAGAGGGATTCCTTTTCGGCTTACTTGTTTGCGAGCTTCGTAAGTTATCTTTGTGGCGAATCCTGATACGTAGGCCTCGATACTTGTTGTTAGTTGAGTCGTGTCTCGCTCGAGAGCGTGAAGCACACGTTTGAAGGTTTCACTGGCGAGATCTTCAGCGTCGTCACAAAATTCGACAGCGAATCGACGGACCAGCTTTTCTCGACAGCGAAGCAGCCTCTCAGAGTCATTATCAAAGAGAAGTAGAAGTTTGTCGCCAGCGGTGGGAGGCCCATCCAGCATTTGTTTATGCGACACTCGGCTAACGCCACTCGCCCTGCAAAACGAACGCCGCCCAATAAAACGGACTGCCGTGCGGGTCTCGCGCCCACATCTGTTTCTGAGCTTCACGCAGCGCGGCGGCAGGTCGCAACCTTTGCGACCCAAGCATTGCCTGATAAAACAATTTCATCAAATCGGCTGTCGCTACTTCGTGGACTTTCCACAAGCTCGCGAGTACTCGCCGCGCCCCCGCGTACATAAATCCGCGAGTCAGTCCTACCAGGCCTTCTCCTTTGACCCGTTTCCCCAGGCCTGTCTCGCAAGCGCTCAACGAAACGAGTTCTACAGGCAAGTTCAGGTTATACACATCACCCAGCCTGAGTATGCCGTTCTCCTGTGGACGACCCTCTTTATCAACCAGCGAAAGCAGGATGCCTGACAATTCAGGTTCCTGCGAGTCAAGTATTCCGTGAGTAGCGAAATGCACAAATTGATATTCACCTAGTTGCTTGTTTGTAACCGCGTCGTAACTCACCGCGAAATCGAGCACGATGCTTCGTCGCGTCTCGGGCACAAGCGAAGCGATAGCCAGAGCCTCTCTGCGGGAATAAAACAAACGGGCCAGCGGCTGTTCTTCCTCAACCAGCCCCACACGCTGTAGATAGGCTCTAAGAGCGCGTGATTTTCCATCGTCATGCGCCTCCAGCCGGTCCTGGTCTACTCTCGATTGGCGTTGGCGCTGTTTCGAGGCAATGCCTGACAATCGTGATTTCTGATTCACTCTGAGATCCGTAGCTTCAAATACCGGATCGGCAAAAACCGCAACCGTCTTGCTGGCTGGCTTACGTGGCACAAGATCGCGGCGCAGCAAAGCCAGCGTTGAGGCGGATGGAACGTTCACGATCTCATGCTGGAGAATCAGCGGGTTGTAATTGCTCATGGTGCCCGAAAGTTCTGGAAGAGCGGCGAAAGGAATTAACTGCAAAGCTTCATCACTCACGATCAGCAGACGCTTTGTGCCCAGTTGGGCGGCAACAGGTCCTAAAAGCATTCGGCTAAGATTCCCGGCAGCATGGCCATACTCCCGATCCGCCTTTGCTATCCGAGCTTTCTTTTGCGCACTTGTTTCGTTAGGAATCTTCTTTGCACGAGCAGTGAGTAACTCATAGACATGCTCAACAGCGGCTTCAATCACGGAACGCTTTTCCAGTGTATAGGTTCGCACCGAATTCGGAGTCACACACCATAAAAAGCTTCGGGAATCACCGAGCGCGTATTCCAGTAAGATCGTCTCCGCATCGAGAAGTTGCTGAATCTCAGACAAGGTGAGCGTTTGAGGTTGAGTCAGTGCTGCATAGTGCGGACTTGTAGCCCTGATCGTCGTTTCAACTTCACGATAAGCTGACACAAGGTCGGCCAGCTCCCGGTCCACGTCCCTCACCTGTTGTTCTGTATGTTTACTGTTGAGAAGGCGGATTCGTGAATCGGTCCTGGCTGTAATCAATCGCTGCAATTCTCGCTCGCGGTCCAGCAACGCGGCATCGAGGCCTTTGCGGATATCAACACGAGCTTCGGCAAGCAGGTCCAGCAAACCGCGGGCGCGAGCCTGCTCGTTAGCCTGTAGCGCCTCCCCGTCATATCCTGCTTCGGGACTGCGTTCATGCAACCGGAACAGTAAATCAATATAGAACTCGTGGTATCGCTGAACGGTTGCGGAGTAAGAGGTTCGTAATTCACCACTCGTGACTGTACTCCGCACAGATTGGGTAACCGATAGTGCTGCTTCAATGTGAGCACGTGCCCTCGATAGCTGACTTTGGTCGCGCTCCACGTTGGCTAGCCGGTAGAGTGTGTTGGCTTCTCCATGCCAATCACCAGTCGCTTTCATGATGGGGAGCGCCCGATTGTAATAGTCGAGCGCCTGTTGTGGATTACCCGATAGTTCATGGAGCCAGCCCATGTTTGTAAAGATTGCGGCTTCCCCACGTCGATCACCGACGGTCTGCATTAACGACAGTGCTTGATTATTGTAGTCATGCGTCTTTGGTTCGTTCTTCAGTGCATGATATGCCCACGAAATGTTGTGTAGCATGTAGGCTTCACTTCTTCGATCACCCACAGTTCGATAGAGCGTCAACGCCTGCTCAAAGCAGACCAACGCTTTTTTGGGTTGATCTTCGAACATGTAAGCCTTGCCCATCTTTGCCAAAGTAGAGGCTTCACCACTCGGGTCAGCAACTGCTCGCCAAAGGTCCAGCGCCTTGTCGTAATACGCGAGTGCCCTTTCTCTTTCGCCCAGTGTGTTGTACTGATTACCTAACGCAGTAAGCACCGCTGCTTCTCCGGCCCGATCGTAAGTGGAGCGGTTCACCTGGAGTGCGATGTCCAGGTAGACCATGGCTTTCTTCAAGTCGCCTGTCTCACGATATAGGCCACTGATGCGGACAGCCGCGCCAGCTTCTCCCTTTGCATCACCGAGGTCGCGAAGAAGTGGTAGCGCCTGGAGGACGTAATAAAGCGCCTGCTGTTTTTCACCCAGACCATCGTAGGCGTCGCCGATCTTGTTAAGCAGAAGGACTTCACCAGCGCGATCTCCTGCGGCCCGTCTGAGCAGGAGCGCATCTTCGTATTTCTTGATAGCACTTTTAAGAGATTCCGCTGTAGCCTGCTCACGCAGTGAGTCTTCCTGGACAAAGGCTCGATGGATCATTCCGGACTCCACATTTGCCATCGTCTGCCGGGGCGAAAGTATTAGCAAAAGCAGTGTGACTACCAGGCACTTTGAGCTAACCACTAAGAGGAAAGTCAAAACGTGATCGGATTGAGGAACCATCACAATATCTCCAGGCATTAGAAATGGCCGGTGCCCAACCGTGAGTTCTTGGGTTATGAATTATAAAATCCCATTCGCTATTCCAAGAGTCAAGGAAATCAAAAGCACCTGCTCTCCCGAAATGTGATGTTTCTCTCGTCCTCACCACCTTAAAGCGACAGACAATTTTGGTTTTGTGAATCGTCTCGCGTGGCGAAGAGCCGAAGGTCTGTCGAAGAAAATTTTTGAAATAAGAGGATACCGTTATGAAGAATAGTTTGAGATTACTCTTAGCAATCATGCTGCTTGCGCTTGCCGTACCCTTCATCGCCTGGCAGGACAGTGCTGCCCAGGGCAATGCTTCACCGGCAACACCATCACCAGGAAAGGGAGAAAAGTTTCGCAGATCCGGCAAACCGGTTCGCGACCATTACATCGTTGTCTTAAAACCTGAAACTCCGAGTGAAGAAGTCGAAGCAGTGACCAACGAATTGCTCGGAAAGCACGGTGGCACAACCCGCCACGTTTATACGCATGCAATCAAGGGATTTTCGATTCAAATGCCGGAGGCGGCCGCAATAGCACTGAGTCGGGATCCGAAGGTCGAATATGTTGAGGAAGACGCCGAGGCGAAGGCCAACACATCGGAACCGACCAATAACTGGAATCTCGATCGCATCGACTCACAGTTTGGACGCAACGGTCAATACTACTTCCCGAACATAGAGACCGGCGCCGGTGTTCATGCTTATATCCTTGATAGCGGTATCAAGCTTTCCCACCGCCAGTTCAGCAATGCCGATGGCAGCGGAAATCGCGCCACGCTCGACGCGGATCTCGTTTGGTGGGATGGTCAAAATGGAAACGATTGCACTGGACACGGTACCGCGGTCGCATCGGTACTGGGCGGCAGGAATTTCGGCGTCGCCAAAGGCGTTCGCCTGCACGCCGTGCGAATTTTTGGGTGCAGTGATTGGACCCTCACCTCAACGATTATCGCAGGTGTCGATTGGGTAACTCAGAATTCCGTCAAACCGGCTGTAGCCAACATGAGTCTGGATGTACCTGGCTGGCTTAACGGCAGCGCCCTGGACGATGCCATCAGAGCGTCGATCTTCACTGGCGTGACCTACGTCGTCTCTGCGGGCGATGAAAGCGCCAACGTGAAAGATTTTACTCCGGCTCGTATTCCTGAAGTGATTACGGTTGCAGCGACGGACATCAACGACGTGAAGACGTCCACTTCAAACTTTGGTCCAGGAGTAGACGTGTTTGCTCCAGGCCAGAACATTATCGTCGCTCATTTTATCGACAACAATCACAACGGAATTCCTGACGATTTTGCCTTCGCCGATGGGACTTCACTTGCTGCGCCGGCTGTAGCAGGCGCAGTCGCTCGGTTCTTACAAGTTTTTCCGAACGCATCGGCCGCCGCAGCGCAGGGCGCAGTCGTAACCAGCTCTACAGGTGCTGTACAGGATCCCGGAGAAGGTACAACAAATCGACTTCTCTACGCAGATCTCCGTCACGCCTTTCTGGCACAACAATTCATACCCTTTATTAGCGAAGGTAGCACCGGAACCGACACGGGAATGGATTTGGGTCAAGACCGGTGGTTTGCAATGACTGGTGCCGGCGAGATCTGGTCTGGTGTCCCCTTTTCTAATACCAATGGACCTCACGGCTGGTTCGCGGAGGCGGGCGCCGGGTTCCCGATACCAGGGGCACGTCCCTACTCGTTAATAGGCACTATCGGTTCAGAGAATTTCTATATCGGTGTGAGTGGTTTCAAATCCCAGGACAGTCTGGCGACGAGACTGTTTTTGAGAACCAACGACGATCATCCCGGAGACGGGTCTGGCGCGTTCACCTCCCGGGTGGAGCTGTGGCAGAAACTGCCGCAAGCGCGTGCAGACTTCGTTTCGCAAAACGTCCCTACCGTTCTGGTGCCGGGACAACAGGTTAATGTGTCGATCACGATGCAGAACCGTGGGCCACAGATCTGGAAGGCGTGGCAAAACATCCGTTTGGCATCTCAGGGAGACTCTATGATCTGGGGACCCAATCGTGTGCCTGTGCTGACTGACGTCGCGCCCGGCTCGCAGTACACGTTCACTTTCCCGATCACTGCGCCCGCTGTGCCGGGAAACTACAACTTCCAATGGCGCATGTTGGACGAAGGCGTGCAGAGATTCGGGGACGTTAGTACAAACATACCGATTACGGTGCTTGCTCCCAGCAATCAGGCGGAGTTTGTCTCGCAGATTCTTCCTAGTCGGGTGTACGCATCCGAGACTTACACCGTGTCCATCACGATGAAGAATACTGGGAATACGACGTGGGCTGCGAACAGTGTTTACGGACTCGGATCGCAGAACCCGCCCGACAACTTGATTTGGGGATTAAATCGAGTGAGGTTGTCTACCTCGGTACCGCCAGGCGGGACGTATACCTTCACTTTTAATATAACGGCGCCGGTGAAGTCTGGTACCTATAACTTCCAGTGGCGCATGGTGCAGGATGGGGTCGAGTGGTTTGGTCCATCTACACCAAACGTTGCCATTCCAGTCCGACCAACATGCACGACGTGCTGAGGTGATTCACATCTGTTATCCGCGGCAGGAGCCGGCACATGGTTGCGACTCCTGCGGCGGATTTCACTCAGGTTAATTCGGCAGCGAAACCCGGGGCTTTAAGTTCTGACTCGCCAGGCAGGCGAGTAGCCGGAGGTCTGCCGTCCAAAAAATTTTTTGAGAACTTCGAGAGGAAGGCAATTATGAAAAATAGTTTCAGATTATTCCTGATAATGTCGCTGGTGACGTTTGTTGTGCCATTCATTACCTGGCCTGACAGCAGCGCCGCACAAGCACCAGCATCACAAGGACAGCCAGACAAGTTTCGCAGAGCCGCAAAACCTGTTCACGACCGTTACATCGTCGTCTTGAAACGCGAAACTCCCCGTGAAGAAGTTGAAGCCACCGCCAACGAACTGACTGCAAAACATGGTGGTAATGCCGATCGCATCTATACACACGCAATCAAAGGATTTTCTATGCAGATGTCAGAAGCTGCGGCGATGGCGCTCAGCCGGAATCCGAAAGTTGAATACGTCCAGGAAGACGCGCAGGCAAACACCAGCAAATCGGAAGCGACTACCAACTGGAACCTCGATACCATTGACACACGCACCAACCTTAATGGTTTTTACTACTTTCCCAATGTCGAGACCGGCGCGGGCGTACATGCATACATTATCGATAGCGGCATCAATATCTCGCACCGTGAATGGCGCAAACCGGATGGTACGGGAAATCGCGCCACCCTCGACGTTGACTTCGTATCGTGGGATGGCGGCGGCACCGACTGCACCGGCCACGGCACTAGCGTAGCCGGAATAGTGGGTGGCCGTACGTTCGGCGTCGCCAAAGGCGTGCGCTTGCATGGTGTGCGAGTCTTTGGTTGCGCTAATTGGACGTTGATATCAACCATCATCGACGGAGTTGATTGGGTAACGCAGCACCACGTTAAGCCGGCCGTGGCAAATCTCAGCATCGAAATTTCAGTCTCGCCGATCACCGGTATCGACTGGGCGTTGGAAGACGCGATTCGCGGATCGATCGCCGCCGGTGTGAGTTATGTCGTCTCAGCCGGTAATCAAAGTCTTGACGTAAACGAGATGGACCCCGCACGCATACCTGAAGTATTGACGGTAGCTGCGTCAGACTTTTTCGAGCGGAGAACGACGTTCACCAATTTCGGTCCTGGCGTCGATCTGTTCGCACCGGGCCAGGCGATCATCTCAGCAAGTAATACTGACAGGAACGGCAATGGTGTTTTCGACGATGAAACGGATCAGATCGCCGGAACGTCCTTATCCGCAGCGCATGTCACCGGCGCCGTAGCGCGATTCCTGCAAGTCAATCCGGGCGCGACGCCGGCGGCGGTGCATGGAGCAGTCGTCAATAGCGCCACTCGCTTTGCCATTTCTGATCCGGGACCGGGCACGACGGATCGCATGCTTTACACTGATATTCACAACACGAAACTGAACGAGGTAACGGTCTCCATGCCGGAAAGCCAGGCCGGTGTCAACTCCGGCATTGATGTTGGACCAGGCCTGTGGCTCGGTTTCACCGCCGGCGGCGAGATCTGGTCTGGTTGGCCGTTTAGCGGTAACGAGGGTCCGCAAGGTTGGAACTCGCGCAACAGTGACTATTGGTTTCCGCTGGCCAGCGCGCGTCCCTTCTCGTTGTTGGGCCACCTGACCGATCACAACTTCTACATCGGAACGAGTAATTCAACATCGGAACGGTTTACGTTCACGCAGCGACTGAGGTTAAAGATCAACGACGATATCTCAGGCGACGGCAGTGGCGCCTTTACGTGTCAGATCGAGGTGTGGAAGCAGTTGCCGGACGCGTCGGCCGATTTCATTGACCAGAGCGTTCCGGCGGTCATGTTGCCGGGCCAAACTGCTCAGGTCACGATCAAAATGAAGAACCTTGACAACGATCCATGGCGCACGGACCAGAACTACAAACTGGGAGCAGAGGGCGACAGCATGATCTGGGGTTTGAATCGTGTTCCGCTCACCTCATTTGTCGCGTCCAATGGAGAGGCGCTGTTTACGTTCAACATCACCGCACCGGCAACGCCTGGCACTTACAACTTCCAGTGGCGCATGTTACAGGAAGGCGTGCAGCGTTTCGGTGACGTGACGCCGAATGTTGCGATCACGGTGCTGGCTCCGAGCAACCAGGCGCAGTTTATTTCTCAGTCAGTCAAGACGGTGATAACGGCGTCGGAATTTGCGACCGCTTCGATCACGATGAAGAACGTAGGCAATACGACGTGGACAGCAGGCTCGCTTTACCGCCTCGGTTCACAAAACCCGTATGACAATATGACGTGGGGACTGAATCGCGTCGCGTTGCCGAATGATGTGCCACCGGGCGCAACGGTGACATTCACGTTCGACGTTTTGGCGCCGCCAAAATCAGGAACTTACAACTTCCAGTGGCGCATGGTGCAGGACGGAGTCGAATGGTTTGGCCCACAAACTCCGAACGTTCTTATCTCCGTAAAACCACCAGCGTGCGCTCGATGTTGATTTGCGCGTTGCCGGCCCGAGAGCTCCGTGCGGCACGGGGCTCTCGTTTCCCACAATGCTTTGCTTCAAACTCAGAATCACTGTTGGGTCGGGTCAGTACCACCTCGCGGTAGCGGGTGGGTGCGCAGCCCTCAACCCGACCCAAGAATGATTGCTGATCGGCTTTGCCCTAAAAGTCGGAAACCAAGGTTGGATACAGTCAGTACCACCTCGCGGTAGCGGGTGGGTGCGCAGCCCTCAAGC